>NZ_JAAFZA010000299.1 GCF_015356865.1 Catenulispora pinisilvae | reverse complement strand
CTATTACTGCGGGGTGGGTGGGGGTGCTGTTTTTGGGCGTGAGGTGGTGGAGCGGCATCTGGACTACTGCTTGGCGGCTGGGCTGACGATCTCGGGGATCAATGCCGAGGTCATGCCGGGGCAGTGGGAGTTCCAGGTGGGGCCGGCCGGGCCGGTGGAGGTGGCCGACCATTTGTGGGTGGCCCGGTATCTGTTGCTGCGGGTCGCGGAGGAGTTCGGGGTGGCTGTCTCCTTTGATGCGAAGCCGCAGAAGGGGGACTGGAATGGGGCTGGGGCGCACACGAACTTTTCTACGAGGGCGATGCGGGAGTCGTACGATCCGATCATCACCGCGTGTGAGGCGTTGGGGGACGGGGACAAGCCCGCGGAGCACGTGCGTGCCTATGGCGCCGGGATCGAGGAGCGGCTGACCGGGGAGCACGAGACCGCCCCCTGGCACCAGTACAGCTACGGCGTGTCCGACCGGGGTGCGTCGGTGCGGATTCCGTGGCAGGTCGAGGTGGACAAGAAGGGGTACATCGAGGACCGGCGGCCGAATGCGAACGTCGATCCGTACGTCGTGACCCGGCTCATCGTCGACACCTGTTGCAGCGCGCTGGAGAAGGCCGGACAGGTGTGAGCCGAAGGCCGGGCAGGTGTGGGCTGAGGGCTCGTGTGAGCTGAGGGCCGTCAGGTGTGGGCTGAAATGGGCTGAAAGGGCGTCAAACCTCCCCGTGGGGGCTCCCGATCCGACCGGATCGGGAGCCCCCACGGGTGTTTGCGCGTGTTCTGTGCGTGACAAATGACTTCGAAGACAACCTCGGCGCCCTCTGCCGCGTCCCGATTATGGTTTGCGGGGTATTCAGCCACACAGGAGTCAAGGTGCCTAACTTGTCTCGTCGCGAGCTCGGGCTGCTCGGGATGGGAGTACTGGCGGTCGGCGCGTTCGGTGCCGACAACGCCGTCACCACTGCCCAGGCCGACTTGGTCGAGCGTCCGGCGCAGCTGGCCGGCCGGGTCGCGTTTCTGCAGGTCGTCGCGCATCCGGACGATGACCTGTACTTCATGAACCCGGATATCGCCGACTCGGTGCGGACCGGGGGTGAGGTGACGACCGTGGTCCTGACCTCGGCCGAGGCCGGGGGTGGCGCGGCCTTCGCGGCGGCGCGGCAGCACGGGTTGCGGTCGGCGTACGCGCGCATGGCCGGGGAGCAGGATGACGCGCCGTGGCGGCGTAGCGTGCTGGTCACCCGGGGTGGCGAGGCCGAGTTGTGCGAGCTGGGGTCCGACTCGCGGGTGCGGCTGGTCTTCCTGGATATCGCGATGGGTGGCTATACCGGGTCCACGCCTGGCGATGAGAACCACACGCCGCTGGCCGCGCTGTTCCACGGCACTGAGACGACCCGGCCGGTCCTGAAGCCGAGTGAGAGCGCCATAACCGGCGGGGTCTATACGCGGGACCAGCTCGTCGGCACCCTCACCGACCTCATGGACCGCTTCCTGCCCACCGTGGTCCGCACGATGGACCCCGACCCGGAGCGCCGCAGCGGGCCGAAGGAGCGGGCCTGGCTCACCGACTCCGGCGTCCACACCGACAACGAGGACCACACCGCGACCGCGTGGTTCACCTATGCCGCGTACGCCGATCACCGGGCCCGCCGCGGTCCCTCGGCCGTGCGCCTGGACGCCTACGTCGGCTACGGCAACGCGCGCTGGCGCCACAACCTCGGCGGGGCCAGCGAACGCGAGAAGCTGCGCCTGCTGGGCGTCTACGGCTGGGCCGACCGGCGTAACTGCGGTGACCCGGTGGGCTGCGGCGACCGCACGGTCGGGGGGAACGCGGCCCGGCCCGGCTGGTCGCAGAGTACGAACCTGCGCCACGTCGGCACCACCGACTGGCTTCGTCTCGGCCCGGACGGCCGGCTGCGTGCCTTCGCCGCGACCGACGGCCGGGCGGTGGTCTGGACCGAGACCGCGGCCGGCAGCGGCAGATTCGGGCGCGGCGTGGGGATCGAGAAGACGCGGGTCAGTCACCAGAACACCGCTGCATCGCTGACCCCTCATCTTGAGGTAGCAGTCGCTAGAGATGGTCGGGTACAGCTCGTCGGCCTGCGGGCCACGACCGACCCCGATCAGGGGACCTGGCGGGAGGAAGTGGTCGTCGCCGAGGAGCGGTCCGACGGCGGTTTCACCCCGTGGACCAGCCTCGGGACCCCGGTCGGACCGGTGACGAAGGACGCCACCGCCGTCGGCTGCCCGGCCGCCGTGGTCGACGGGCGCGGCACGCTCCACGTCTTCGTCCGCAACGCCGACATGTCAGTGTCCTGGCGGCACCGCGACCTGACGACGCCCGGCGCGCGCTGGACCGACTGGCGGGACATCGGCGGCCACCGGGTGCGCGACGGTCTGACCGCGGCGGTCACCCGGAACGGTGATGTGGAACTGCACGCTGTCAGCCACCAGCTGTGGACCTGGCGCATCGCGGCCGGGGGCGGCGACCCGAGCGTCACCCATTCGGTGCTACCTCCAATGGGTGATCCGCCGACCGTCCACACGCTTCGTGGCGGCGGGGCGCTGCTGGCCACCCGGGCGGCCGACACCGGGATCCTGACCCTGATGTCCCGGCCCGCCGACGGTGCCTGGCGCCCGGGGGACACCGCGGCCGACGCCGCGCTCGGCGGCCAGGGCGGGTACGGCGTTGTCGCGGTCCAGCCGCACGTCGGCGGCGCCTTCCTGGCCCAGCGCGGCGAACGCGGGCTGGTCGAGGTGGTCTGGCAGCCGCGGGTCGGGGTGGCCGACGGGGTGCGGCGCTGGCTCAGCGGACCCGGGCCGATCCTGCGCCCCTCGCTGACCGTTGACGTGCGCGGCCGGGTCGTGGCCGCGGCCGTCGGACCGGACGGTTCGCTGTACACGGCCCGGATGGACGCCCGTGATCTCCCGCGGACGTTGGAGTGGCGGCCCTGGGCGCTGGCCTGAAGTGCGGGTCAGGTTCCAGCGAGTCCTGATTCCAGCGGATTCTGGTTCCAGCGAGTTCTAGTACGACTGCAACTCGATCAGGTTCCCCTCCGGATCCCGCAGGTGTGCGGTGCGCAACGTCGGGCCCCAATCCGGACGGTCGGTGGGTGCCACGACCAGCGTCGCCCCGTGCCGCACGCACAGCTCAGCCCCGGCGTCCACGTCGTCGACCCGGCAGACGAACATCGTGTGGTCCTGGGCCGGCGCCGCGCTCGCCGGCAGTGCCCCGGTCCCGACGACGGCGGCCAGCGTCGCCCGGTCGTAGAGCACCAGGACGGCCTGGTCGTCGACGTCCCAGTTCGCGTACGGCCCGGCTGACGTGCCCTTGCGCAGCTTCGCGCCGAGCATCTCGGGGAGGACGGCTTGATAGAAGTCGAACATATCTGCGAAGCGGGTCACCAGCAGGCGGGAGTGCAGGGCGTCCATGGCGTCTCCAAATTAGTGGGTGCGCACCCATGATAGGTCGGCGCCTATAGTCATACCATGGATGACCTGCGTGCGGTGCCGCCCTCGCTGACCGGCCTGACCACCTACCTGCTGTCGCGGACCGGCAAGATCGCGCGGGGGCGGCTGGCCGGGCGGTTCGCCGAGCGGGGGCTGCGGCTGTGGCACCACGCGGTGCTGGCGGCGCTGGCCGATTTCGGGCCGCACGTGCAGCGGGACCTCGCGGCCCGGTTGGCGATCGATCCCAGCGACATGGCGAAGATCGTGGACGAGCTGGCTGGAGCTGGAGCTGGAGCCGGAACGGGAGCTGGAGCCGGAACGGGAGCGGGAGTCAGAGCCGGAACTGAGACCGGAACTGAGACCGAAGCCGGCTACGTCGAGCGCGCCCGCGACACCGCTGACCGGCGCCGCATCACCGTCACCCTCACCGCCGCCGGCCGCGCACTGCTTGCCGAGCTGGACGCGGACGCCGAGGCCGTACAGGACGAGATCCTGGATTCGCTTACCGACGACGAGCGGGAGCACCTGAACGCGCTGCTGCGGAAGGTGTTCACGCACCTGGATAACTGAGCCGCTCGGGACCGGGTGGGGGAAATGGGCCAACTGTCCGATAGGGTTTCGATGGCCGTCGCGCTCCCTGGGCTTGGAGAGCGCGGCGGTTTCGTGCCCTTACTTCCGTGGCCGAACGCAGAGCCCACACAAAAGCCCGCCCGGGCCGACTCGTCGAGAGTCGTACCCGGACGGGCTGGGATCCCCGAATCCAGCACGCGGACTGCGGACGCGTGCCGGCATCCCCCCGGAAGGCCGGCGCTATAGGCGGATCCCCCCGCAGACCGACGCCGGCGCCACCGGCAGCCACTGGCCGCGCGGCAGTTGCCGCACGCGTACCTGATCGATCCCCCTGCCACCCGGTGAGGCCCAAGTGCACTGGCCGTAGTACTCCGCATCGTCCTGGCTGGTGAAACCGTCCTGTACGGACTGCATCTCCCCGTCGGTCCGGGTGAACTCGACGGCCCAGTTCTCCGAGTCCTGAGTCGTTAGCACGGCGAGTCCTCCTGAAGTCCGCCTTGGTTTCGGTAACTGGTCCACATCATCGCGCCGCGTGATGGGATGATGGGCGATGCGACATTTTCTCCCGGTGACGCTGGGAGGAAAAGGTCTGGGTCCCGCTCCCCGCGCGGGGGCGCGTCACATTCGACAGTACGGGAGCACCGTCGCGTGACGGGTCCGGCACTGTTCGCCGGGCCGCCCGCCGAGGCAGGGATTGCCGAACCATGAGCAGGAAACCCAGGAGCCTGAAACAGATTCAGGCCCAACTGTCCGACCAGCTGCGGGGCACCGACCACTCCTGGGCCGAGATCGGCCGGGAGTTCCAGCGGCGGTTCCACGTCAACGCGCGGGTCGCGATGCGGCAGGCCCGCGGGTGGACCCAGCCGGAGGCGGCCGAGCGCTGGACCCGGCGCTGGCCCGATGATCCGAAGACGTTCAAGAACTTCTCCTACTGGGAGGCCTGGCCCAGCTCCACCGGCTACGCGCCGTCGCTGGAGGTGCTGGACCGGATGGCGCAGCTGTACGAGTGCAGCGTCGCCGATCTGTTGTCGGACCTGGACGACTACGGCGCCAAGAAGCGGCCGGTGTTCAGCCAGGTCCGCGAGCCCGGCCCGGCCGTCGGCGGGGTGCCACCCTCGCGTCAAGCCCCGCAGCCGCACGCACTTGCGGCTGCGGCCCCGCATCTGCCCTCCGGCCCCGGGGTGCGGTTCGATCCGTACTTCGGTCCGCCGCCGCCCCGGCCCGCCGACGAGCTCGGGGCGAACCCCGGCGAGCTGCTCTCCTCGATGAACACCGTCGCGGAGATCAGCTCCCTGATGGAGTCGCCGGACGGCGGGAACAGCCTGTCCCGGCGCTCGGCGCTGCTGAATCTCAGCAGCCTGTTCGCGGTCGCCGCGGCGGCGCCGCTGGCCGGTGCCGACGCCATCGCGCCGCCCAGCCCGGCCGGCCGGGTGGACGCGCCGATGATCGAGAACACCGGGCTGATCGTCGGGGGCCTGCGCCAGCAGAACGCCGCGCTGGGGCCGTCCGCGACAGTGCAGACAGGGCTCGCGATGCGCGCCATGATGGAATCCGTGGTGAAGGACGCCCCGTCGGGGTTGACCGGCCAGGCCTGGGTCGTCTACGGCGACCTGGCCCACCTGCTGGGCTGGATGATGTTCAACATGGGCCAGGACGAGGCGGCCCGGTTCTACTACGACGACGCGCGTAAGGCCGCCTACCAGGCCGACGACTACGAGTTGGCGGCGAACATCCTGGCCGCGCAGGCGCATCTGAGCATGTCCGCCGGCGACCACCAGACCGCGATCGACCACGCCCAGGCCGCCGAGGAGGCGGCCAAGCGCAGTCCGAGCCGGCGCGCCAAGGCCTACGCCGCCGACATGACGGCCCGGGTCTACGCCTCGGCCGGCCAGGGTGCGCGCAGCCTGGCGGCCCTGGAGCGGGAGCGCAAGCAGATGCAGCGCATCGACTGGGCCGAGCCGGGCGCCGAGCGCTGGGGCTTCTACGGCCCGGCGTTCTACTGGGCCCGGGAGAGCGAGTGCCACCTGCTGCTCGGGCACCCGGTCGAGGCCGCCGACGCCGGTGCCTTGGCGCAGCAGCGGTTCAACCCGGCCTACCTGCACAACAACGCGATGGCGCTGGCCCGCCGGGCCCAGGCCCAGGTGCAGTTCGGCGACGTCCCGGCGGCCTGCCGGGCGCTGGCCGAGGCGGCCCGGATGGCCACGTTGGCCGGCTCGGTCCGGCTCACTACCGAGATGACGCGCGCCCGCGAACAGCTGGCGCCTCATGAGAGCGAGACGATCGTGCAGGCACTGGACGTCCGCATGGCCAAGTACCGCCGACAACGCGGTTCGGCCGACAAGCCGGGGCGGGCCTCGGCTAGTGTCGAAGAGGTCTTATAAAGCCGCGCTCGAAAGCGGCAGTACGCGCGCAGGAAAAGTGCACCCCACTTCCCCAAGGAGCACCCCACGATGACCGACCCGACCGGAGCGCACCCCGGGAACGACGTGGACGCGATCTTCGACGACCTCCCGTCGAACATCGACACCGACGTGTTCAGCGTCGCGCGGCTGTACGACTTCCTGCTCGGCGGCAAGCACAACTTCGCCCCGGACCGGGACTTCGGCCGGCGGCTGCTGGCCATCGAGCCGAACGGCCGCCTGATCCTTCAGCAGAACCGCTACTTCCTGGCCCGGGCGATGAAGGTGATGCTGGCCGACGGGGTCCGGCAGTTCCTGGACCTGGGCAGCGGGATCCCGACCCAGAACTACGTGCACGAACTCGCGCACGCCGTGGACCCCGCCGCCAAGATCGTCTACATCGACAGCGATCCGGCGGCGGTGAGCCACAGCAACTACATCCTCAAGGGCGACCCGAACTCCGGCGCGGTGCTGGGCGACATGGTCGACGCCGAGCGGGTGCTGGGCGACCCGACCGTCAAGTCGCTGATCGACTTCGACCAGCCGGTCGGGCTGACCGCGCTGGCCGCCTGGCACTTCGTGGACGACGGCGACAACCCGGCCGGCGTGCTGGAGACCTACCGGCGGATGCTGGTGCCGGGCAGCTATCTGGCGCTGACCCACGCCACCATCGACGGCGCCACCGGCGATCTGGTCCGCAATGTGCAGAGCCAGTACCAGTCGGTGATGAAGAACCCGTCGCCGCGCACCCGCCAGGAGATCGCCGCCTTCTTCGAGGGCTTCCAGATCCTGGAGCCGGGCATCGTGAACCTGCCGGCCTGGCGTCCTGAGAAGCCGCAGGACGCCGAGGGCGCGGAGAACATCTGGTTCTACGGGGTGCTGGGCAAACTCCTCGCCGCCTGATCCGCGAGCGGCCCGGGCCGTCAAGCCGCCCGAGCCATCAAGCCGCCCGAGTCCTCACGCCACCCGGCTCCGATCCGGCGCGATCAGCTCCTCCAGATCGACGTAGAACCGGCCGGAGGCGCAGGGGCCGCCGAGCAGGATCCGCCGGGCGGCCTCGGTCACCAGCGCGCCGCCGAGCGCCACCCCGGAGGCGAGCTGCGGCCAGCTGCTCAGCGTTCTGCCGATCTTCGGGATGCTCGCGGCCAGCGCCGGGGACACCTGGTCCGGTCCGACCATGGCCAGGATCAGGTCCACGCGCTCGGCGAAGGTGAGGTCCAGGCAGTCCTCGGCGGTCATCGAGCCGAGCAGGCCGTGCAGGAGCGGCCGGTGCGGTTCGCGGTCGAAGCGTTCGACGTCCAACAGGCCGCGGTCGTTGGCGTCCATCACCACCGGCACGCCCAGATCCCGCGCGGCCTCCCGGGCGGCGAGCTTCACCCACGGTGTGTCGCACTCCTCGACCAACAGGTCGATCGGGCCGTGGCCGCCGAGGAAGAACTCCTTGACGGTGTCCTCGGTCAGCCCGCCGGGGAAGATCTCAATGTCCAGATACGGGTCGATCTCGAACATCTGCCGGGCCGCCAGCACCGCCTTGTTCACGCCGATCTGGTGCAGCCCGGCGCGCAGCCGGTTGAGGTTGGAGACGCTGAGGGTGTCGAAGTCGGCGAGCTTGAAGGCCCCCGCGACGCCCTCCTGGGCCAGGGTCAGCGCGGCGCTGTTGCCCACCGACAGGCCGATGACGCCGACCCGCTTGTCCAGCAGCCGCCGCTGCTCCGGCCGGTCGATCTTGCCCCGGTTGCGGTCGGTGCGGACCAGGCGGAACTCCTCGCGGGGCAGGACGTGCACCAGACGGCCGGACCACGGGTACCAGGCCCACGTGCCGTAGTCCCAGAGCTGCACGCCCTCGGTCTGGTCCCGGCCGGCGGCGGCCAGTGCCTCGGCGTCGAAATCGCGGTCGGGTTCGCGGGCCCGGATCAGTTCCGCCAGCTGCGCTTCGATGGTGTCGGCGACCTCGCGGACCGCGCCGGTGTTCAGCAGCGCGGCCAACGCCACGCGGTCGTCGTGCCGGGTGGGCTGGAACAGGACCGGCTTCCAGCGGTGCGGATCGGACGGGCCGATCGCGGTGAGGCGTCGCGGGGCGGTGCCGCCGGAGGCCGGTCCGCGGTGCGGGACGGCGAATACGGGCGCTGAATCAGTACCGGAATCCGACTCTGGTTCGCAGGTCAGGCCGCACTCGGGATCGGCGTCGAGGTCGGCCTCGGCCAGCAGGTCGTGGCGGAACAGCAGCCGGTAGGCGTCGACCAGGGCGGTGTGTTCGCCGGCGCCCTCCTCGGCGCGGTGCAACAGGATGACGACGTCCTCGGTGTACTTCTCGACGTAGCGCCGGGTGCCGGGGACCGGGTGGAAGCCGAAGTGGCCGTGGAACCGGTCCTGGCCGTCGGCGGTGCCGGAGGTGCCGATCATCGCCGCCGCGCCGAGTTCGTGCGCGGCGGCCACGGCCAGCGCGTTGAGATGCAGCCCCAGGCCCAGTTTGCGGGCCCGGGGCTCGACGACCAGCCGGCTGTGTTCGAAGACCGTCTCCGGCTTCAGGTTCTCGGTCCGCAGCACTTCCTCATAGTGCTCAGAGCCGAGGAATTCCCTGGACTGGTAAAGGGAAGCGGTCGCGGGTGTCAGGAGCCGGACATACCCAAGCGGCGCGCCGTGGACCCCGTCCCGGGCCCGCCGGGCCGTGAAGTGCCAGGCGCCGTGGTCCTGCGGCTGCCGGTCCGGCTGGTCGTCCGGGCGGTCGCCGGCGTGGCTGCGGAAGGCCGGGCGGCGGCCCTGGTCGAACAGGATCCGGGCGCGCAGGCTCCGCATCTCCCGGAGCGCCTCGGGAGCGGCCTCCGGATCGGCCGGGGCGCGGAAGGCGGTGAAGATCCATGGCGAGTCCATGATCAAGACCATGGGATGGCGCACCTGGCGGAGACAAGCCGGAACTGCACCTAACGGGTGAATTCTGCGCGAAAGTCCTATGTGAGTCCGGTCTGCCCCGGTCAGAATCGAGCGTGTGAACACACGCGCCGCCATCGTCCAGGGAGTGGGCGGCTGCGTTCCGCCGCGCTCCGTCGACAACAACGAACTGAGCACCCGGCTGGCGACTTCCGACGCCTGGATCCGGGACCGGCTGGGCATCGCCCGACGCCATGTCGCGGAGGGGATGTCGACGGTCGACCTGGCCGTGGAGGCCGGTTCCCGAGCCCTGGAGATGGCCGGGGCGGGCAGCGGGTTCGGCAAGCTGGACGTGGTGTTGCTGGCCACCACGACCCCGGACCGATTATGCCCGGCGTCGGCGCCGGAGGTGGCCTCGCGACTGGGGTACACCGGGATCACGGCGTTCGACGTCAACGCGGTGTGCGCGGGCTTCGTGCACGCGCTGGCCACCGGGAACGCGCTGATCAAGGGGCACATGGCGGACCGGGTCCTGGTGATCGGCGCGGACGTGTTCACCACCCTGGTCGATCCCGGGGACCGGCTCACCGCCTCGATCTTCGGCGACGGCGCCGGGGCGCTGGTGCTGCGGGCCGGGACGCCGGACGAGCCGGGGGCGGTGCGGGCGTTCGACCTGGGCAGCGACGGGTCGCAGGTGGCGGCCGTGGAGGTGCCGGGGGGCGGGGCGCGGGCCCGGCTCGGGATGCCGGTGGCGAATCAGCGGCCCTACTTGCTGATGGACGGGCCCGCGGTGTTCGAGCGGGCGTTGCGCGAGATGACGGCGTCCTCGCGGCGGGCGCTGGACAAGGCCGGGTGGGAAGTGACCTCGGTGGGGCGGTTCGTCCCGCACCAGGCCAACATCAGGATCATCCGCGGGGTCGCCGAGCAGTTGGGGATCGGCGCGGAGCGCGTGGTGGCCAACATCGAGGACGTGGGGAACACGGTCGCGGCGTCGATCCCGCTGGCGCTGGCCGACGCGCACGACACCGACCGGATGGTCGCGGGGGAGCGGGTGCTGCTCACCTCGATCGGGGCCGGGCTGGCTTGGGGGTCGGCGGTGCTGACCTGGCCGGATCTGCGGGGGAAGGCCCGGGTGTGAGGCCGGGGTCAGGCGTGCGGCCAGAGTCGGGCGTGCGGCCGGAACTGCGGCCGGATCTGCGGTCGGAACCGCGGTCGGGCATGCCGTCGCCACGCGTGGCGCGGGTATGAGCCGGGTGTCAGATTCCTGACCTGAGCGCGGCCATCCGCTGCTCGAAGGGCACGACGTCCTCGAACTCGTCATGGCGCCGACGCGCGGCGGCCGGCACGGCGGCCATCAGGTCGCCGAGTTCGGAACCGGCCCGCTCGATGCGCTCGTTCAGGCTGCTCTCCCCGGCCGAGGCCCAGTCCTCGGAGGCGGCGAAGACCGCGGTCGGGACGATGAACGCGCGCAGGTAGGCGAACATCGGGCGCAGCGCGTGGTCCAGCGCCAGCGAGTGCCGGGCGGTGCCGCCGGTCGCGGCTATCAGGGTCGGCTTGCCGGTGAGGCCGTCCTTGTCCAGGACGTCGAAGAACGACTTGAACAGACCGCTATAGCTCGCGGTGTAGATGGGGCTGACGGCGATCAGGCCGTCGGCCCCTTCGACCGCGTCCAGCGCGGCTCGCAGCTTGGCGCCCGGGAAGCCGGCCACCATCGCCCCGGCGATGTCCAGCGCCAGGTCGCGCAGTTCCAGGACCTCGACCAGGACCTGGCGGCCCTGTGTGCCGAGCCGCGAGCGGGCCGCGTCGGCCAGCCGGTCGGCCAGGATGCGCGCGGTCGAGGGCTGGCCGAGGCCGGCGGAGACGGCGACCAGGCGGAGCGGGGCGGCGCCGCCGGCCTCGGGGTGGCGCGGCGGGGCGGGGGGCGCGT
>NZ_JAAFZA010000298.1 GCF_015356865.1 Catenulispora pinisilvae | reverse complement strand
GGACATCTGCGGTCCGCCGTTGACGCAGTGGTTGTCCTTGGCGCCCACCCCGAAGCCGAGCAGGGCCGCGGAGTCGCCGCAGGCCTGGACCGGGACGTCGGCGGACAGCTGCAGCACGTTGCCGGAGACCAGGCCGGGGGAGTCGGCCGCGGCGCCGAACGCCTTGGCGAACGTGCCGTCGTCCACGCAGTCGTTGTCGTGGGACGTGACGTCGGCGGACAGCGCGCCCGCGGCCAGCCCGCAGGCCTGGACCGGGACGTCGCCGGCGACCGAGCCGACGTTGCCGGAGATCGCCCCGGGGCTGTCGGCGGCGTAGCCGGTGGCCTCGGCCTTGGTGTCGTCGGTCCGGCAGGCGTTGTCTCGACTGCCGACCACCGCACCGCCGGCCGCGCCGGCGTCGCCGCAGACCTGGACCGGGACATCGGCGGGGACCTGCGCCACGTTGCCGGAGACCGCGCCGGGGCTGTCGGAGGCGGCCCCGCGCGTGGTCGCCGAGTCCTGCGCCGCCGCGGTGCCCGCGTAGCCCATGACCAGCGTGCCGGTCGCAGCCGACAGCAGCAGTCCCTTCCTTACAAAGGCGTGCATGGATGTACCTCGGATGTCGTCGAATTCGAAGGAGCCGAAGCTCGGCTCTCGGGCCCCAACGACACCTTCGGAGCTCCGGTAACGGATATCGGGCCGATGGGTGGTCGAATATCCACCATCCGGCAGATACCGGCGTTTTTTGTTACCGGGTCAGGGGATTGCCTGCCTCACTCCTGCGCGGAAACCGTCATCTGCGCCACCCCGACGATGTGTCCGCCCATAACAAAGCCCGAATACGCCGTACTGGTCCCGGCGCTCGGCAGCCCGATGCTCGGGACGTCCAACGCCAGCACCCGGATCCGGTAATGGTGCGCGATGTCGCCGGTCGGCGGGCAGGGCCCGTCGAAGTGCGGGTCGCCGAAGTCGTTCTGGCCGACCACGGTGCCGGCCGGCACGGCGGCCTGACCGCCGAAGGAACTCGCGGTCGCCGGGATGTCCCAGGCCCGCCAGTGCGAGAAGCCGCTCCCGGTCGGGGCGTCCGGGTCGAACATCTCCACGGCGTAGCTCTTGGTGCCGGCCGGGGCGCCGGACCAAGTCAGGCGAGGCGGGGTCGTGGCCCCGGTGCAGACATCGGCGGCCGGGAAGACGCCACCGTCCCGCAGATCCGGCGAGCTGACGTGGAAGTGCGCGGCGGCCCGAGGGATGCCGTCGCGGATCGGACTGTGGCCGAACCGGTCGGAGCACGCGGCATAGGCGGTGGCGGCCCCGGCGGAAAACACGGCGGCGGAAGCAACCCCGGCAACGGTGATTCTCGTCTTCTTGTTCATGATGCAAGATTCTGGTGTCCACGGACTGGACCAGGGAGAGCGTTCGAAACCTGGTACCGCGCGTACCACCCGGCAGAGCACCCTCGGCGAGTTCCTGACTGCCATGCGCGCCCGGCTCGCGCCGGCGGACGTCGGTCTGCGCACCGCCGGCCGCCGCCGCACCCCGGGTCTGCGCCGCCAGGAGGTCGCCGAACTGGCCGCGGTGAGCATCGACTGGTACATCCGGCTGGAGCAGGGCCGCGTCGGTGCCCCGGGCACCGCGGTGCTCGACGCCCTCGCCGAGGCTCTGCGGCTCACCCCGGTCGAGCGCGAGTACCTGCATCTGACGGCGCGCGGCCAGACGCCCCCGCGCCGCCTGCCCGATCGCCCTGACGGCGTGAGCCCCTCGGTCCGCGCGATCCTGGACGGGATGCCAGCGCTCCCGGCCTACGTCCTCGACCACTGCTTCGACGTACTGGCCCACAACGCCGCCGCGACAGCGATGTTCGGGACCGGATTCGGCCACGGCCCGTTGGCGAACGTGGCCTTCCTGCTGTTCTTCGACGAGGACATGCGGCGCGGCCAACTGTCCTGGGAACAGGTCGCCCGCGAAACGGTCGGCGCGCTCCGGGCCAACGCCGCGAAGTACCCGGACGACCCCCGCCTCCAAGCGGTGATAGCGCGGCTGCGGGCCGAAAGCTCCGCATTCGCGGCCTGGTGGGGCGACCACACGGTCAGCGAGCGCGGCAGCGGGGTGAAGCGGGTGGCGCACCCGGTGGCCGGCGTCCTGACCGTGGCCTACGACATGCTCGCCGCGCCCGGGGCCGTCGAGCAGCGCCTGGTGGTGCTGACCCCGGTCGGCGCGGTGACCGAGCAGCGGCTGCGCGCGTTGGTGACCGCTAATGCGCCAGCGCGAACATCTCCCCTTCCTCCTCCGTCACCAGCCCGTCGCTCACCAGGCTCGCCAACGCCCGTTCGCGCTGCGTGACGTCCCGGGTCCAGGCCGCCTCCAGCTCCTCGCGTGGCACCGGTCCGTGGGTGTCGCGCAGGACCGCGAGGAGGCGGCCGCGGGCCTGGCGGTCCGTGCCCTCGTAGGTCTGCCCGCGGCGTGGCGGGCCGTCGTAGGCGGGCTTGCCGTCCGCGACCCAGCGGCACAGCTTCGCCACCGGGCAGGCGTCGCAGCGGGGGGCGCGGGCCGTGCACACTACCGCGCCCAGCTCCATGCTCGCGGCGGCCCACTCCGCGGCGTCGGGGGCGGCGTCCGGGAGCAGGGCGGTGGCGATGCGGCGGTCCTCCGGGGTGGTCGCCGCGGCCGGGAACTCGGTTCCGGTCACCACTCGGGCCAGGACCCGGCGGACGTTCGTGTCCAAAACGATATGCCGCTTCTGATAAGCGAACGACGCGATCGCCCCGGCGGTGTACTCGCCGACGCCGGGCAGCGCCCACAGATCCTCGTAGGTGTCCGGGACCACGCCGTCGAAGGCCTCTTCGATGGCCGTGGCGGCCGCGTGGAGGCGTTGTGCGCGCCGGGGGTACCCGAGGCGCCCCCAGGCCCGCACCGCCTCGCTCACGGGCTCCGCGGCCAGTGCCGCGGGCGTCGGCCAGCGGTCGAGCCAGGCCTCGTAGACCGGCAGCACCCGGTTCACCGGAGTCTGCTGGAGCATGAACTCGCTCACCATCACCGCCCACGCCGAGGCGTCCGGGCGCCGCCAGGGAAGGTCCCGGGCCTCGGCCCGGAACCAGTCGACTACCCGTTCGACCAGTTCAGCCCCTTGTTCGAAGGCTGCGAGGCCGATGCCGCCGGTTCTGCGCGTAGTCGTTCTTTCCGCCATCTGACGATCGTACGGCGAGGCGCGCAGCACACCGCGGCACCGGCCCCGTAGAGTGACCCCTCGTGGGTTCGCTGCGAAATCCCGTCGGGTCTCTCGCGCCTGCCGTCTACTGGCGGCGGCGCGTTTTGGTTCTGCTGGCCGTCCTCGCTGTGCTGGCGCTGCTCTTGTACGCGTGCTCGGGGTCGGGCTCCGGGAAGAAGCAGCCAGTCGCTGACGGCAAGACCAGCCCGGGCGCGTCGCAGTCCTCGACCCCGAACGGCGGCGGTTCCTCGACCGGGGCCAACGGCGGCGCTTCCGGTACGCCCGGGGCCCCCGGCGGCTCCTCCTCGGGTAGCGCGGGCGCGCCCTCCGGCGGTGCCAGCGGCGGCTCGTCGGCCGCGTCCGGCGGCACCGGCGGGACGGGCGGTACCGGGGGCACCGGCGGGACCACCGGCGGCACCGCACCGGCCAGCGGCCCGGGCTGTGAGCTGAGCCTGAGCCTGACCAGCGCGGCCTCGGCCTACGCCAACGGCATCGACCCGCAGTTCACCGTCGCGGTGACCAACAAGGGCACCGCCGACTGCGACGTCGACGTGAGCCCGAAGACGCTGGTCCTGAACGTCTACTCCGGCCAGGACCGCATCTGGTCCTCGGCGGACTGCGCGCCCGGCGGCGCCTCCCCGCTCGGCATCGGGCCGAACCAGGTCAAGACGGTCACCTACACCTGGAACCGCATCCGCTCCTCGCCGGGCTGCCCGGCCAGCCCGGTGGCGGCGCAGCTCGGGACGTACTACGGCGTGGTGAGCCTGGCCCCCGGCAGCACCCCGAACACTCCGGCGGCGCAGAGCCAGCCGAAGTCCTTCCAGCTGAAGACGGGTAGCTGAGGGCCCAGCCCCGAGCGGGATCGCGGTTCGCCGAGAAAACTTCTCGGAGCCGTGTACAGAATGCGGAGTCGGCTCCGACTAACCGGTGAAAGCACCGAGAGCCCACTGCGTAGGAGACCCAAATGACTTCCGAAACCCCCGCGCCCATCGTCCGCTGTGACATGTCGATCTCGATCGACGGCTTCACCACCGGCCTGGAGGCGCAGCGACCGCCCTACCTCGACGACCGCTTCCACCGGGTCACCCGCTGGGTCTTCGCCGATGACGACACCTCCCGGCTGATGAAGGCCGAACGCGTCGACAACACTGGCGCCTACGTGATGGGCCGCCGCATGTATGACTCGGCCGGTGACCACTGGAACGTCGAGTCGCCTTACAAGACCGATGTTTTCGTCGTCACCCACCGGCCGAAGGAGCCGGTGAAGCTCGACGACGGCACCGTGTTCCACTTCGTCACCGAAGGCGGCGTCCCGGCCGCGATCCAGGCCGCCGGGGCCGCCTGCCCGGACGGGAAGCGCGTCCACCTCTCCGGCGGCGCCAAGGTGGTTCAGCAGGCACTGGCCGCCGACCTGGTCGACGAGCTCCACCTGCACGTCACGCCGGTCCTGATCGGCCAGGGCACGCGGCTGTTCGACGGGCTGCCGGATCGGCTGGTCGAGCTCGAACCGCTCCGGGTCATCGACGCAGGCGGCGTCATCCACCTCAGCTTCCGCCTCCCGCGCTCCCAGAAGGGCTGATCGCCATGACCCGGCAGACCGCGCACATCAAGTCCCAGGACGGCGCCACGCTGGCCGTGGACACCGTCGGCGAGGGTCCGGTGGTGATCCTCGTCGGCGGCGCCTTCAACGACCGCGGCACGGTCGCCGGCGTGGCCGCGGAACTCGCGCCGCGCTTCACCGTCGTCACCTACGACCGCCGCGGCCGGGGCGAGAGCACGGATCCGGTCCGGGAGGCCGGTGGCGGGTTCGACGTCCAGAACGAGATCGACGACCTCGCGGCGGTCATCGAGAACGTCGGCGGCCGCGCGCACCTGTTCGGCCACTCCTCGGGCGGCATCCTGGTCCTGGAGGCCGCGCTGCGCGGGCTGCCGGTGGACTCGGTCGCGGTCTACGAGTCGCCCTTCCGCGCCGACCCGGACCTACCGCACCCGCCGGCCGACTTCCTGAACCGGATCACCGCGCTGGCCGACCAGGGCGACCGGGACGGGGCCGCGAGCCTGTTCCTCGGCGAGGCGATCGGCCTGCCGCCGGAGATCGTGTCCGGGATGAAGCACGGCCCGGTGTGGGACTTCTTCCTCGACAAGGCCCTGACGCTGCCCTACGACGTGGCCTTCGCCCGGCCCTCGGAGCTCGTGGACCGGGACCGGCTGGCCACGCTCCGGCTGCCGGTGCTGGCCGTCTACGGCGACCAGACTCCGCCCGGACTGATGGCCGGGGCGAAGGTGGTGGCCGACTCGGTGCCCGGCGCGCGGCTGGTCGTGCTGCCCGGCCAGGACCACAGCGTGCTTCAGCACCCCGAGGCGCTGGCGCCGACGCTGGTCGACTTCTTCGGCTGAGGCGCGATTGCCTTGCCGGGAAAGGGAAAGCCGCCTTCCGAGAGGGAAGGCGGCTTCGGTGCCTGGCAAGCGGTGCTCAGTGTCGGCCGGTGGTGCGTGGCTCAGCCGTGGCGTTCCAGGTCAGACGTAGCGCTTAAGGTCGGACGTAGTGCTTCGATCAGACGTAGCGCTCCAGGATCGACGACTCCGCGAGTCGCGACAGCCCCTCGCGCACCGAGCGGGCCCGGGTCTCGCCGACGCCCTCGACCCGCTGTAGGTCGTCGATCGAGGCCGCGAGCAGCTTCTGGAGCCCGCCGAAGTGCTCGACCAGCCGGTCGATGACCGCACCGGGCAGCCGCGGCACCTTGGCCAGCAGCCGGTAGCCGCGCGGCGAGACCGCCGACTCCAGCACCTCCACGCCGCCGCCGAAGCCCATCGCCTTGGAGACCTGGAGCAGGTCCAGCAGCTGGGTGCGGTCCAGGGCGCCGAGGTCGTCGGAGACGTCGGCGACCGTGCGGGCCTTCTTGCCGGTGCGCTCGGGCAGGTAGTCGCGGGCGATCAGGTCGCGGTCCGGGTCCACGCCGGCCATCAGCTCGTCCAGTTGCAGGGACAGCAGCCGGCCGTCGACGCCGAGTTGGACCACGTAGCCGGCCACCTCGTCGGCGATCCGGGTCACCATCTCCAGCCGCTGGGACACCGCCGCGACGTCGCGGACCGTCACCAGGTCCTCGATCTCCAGCGCCGACAGGGTGCCGGTGACCTCGTCCAGCCGGAGCTTGTAGCGCTCCAGGGTGGCCAGGGCCTGGTTCGCCTTGGACAGGATCGCGCCGGAGTCCTCCAGGACCACGCGCTGGCTGCCCAGGTACAGGGCGATGATGCGCATCGACTGCGACACCGACAGCACCGGGAAGCCGGTCTGCTTGGCGACGCGGTCGGCGGTGCGGTGCCGGGTGCCGGTCTCCGCGGTGGGGATCGCCGGGTCCGGGACCAGCTGCACGCCGGCCCGGACGATGCGGCTGCCGTCGCTGGAGACCACCACGGCGCCGTCCATCTTGCACAGCTCGCGCAGACGTTGGGGGGAGAACTCGACGTCGAGCACGAAGCCGCCGGTGGCCATCTCGTCGACCAGCTTGTCGAAGCCGAAGACCACCAGGCCGCCGGTGTTGCCGCGCAGGATGCGCTCCAGACCGTCGCGCAGCACCGTGCCGGGAGCGACGCTCGACAGGATCGCCGACAGGGCGGCGCGTTCGGTGGCCTCACCTACCACTGTGCGATTCCCATCCTGCTCTCGTGTTCTCATCTAGGGTGCCCGGCCCCCACGTGCCGCGCGATCCCGATCTCCGCGAGAGCGGGAACCAAACGGTCGTAGTGACTCAACCTTACCGGCGTGAGCCCGTCGCCACGGCGTGAAGCGCTGCTCGGACGTCGCCCACTTCGACGATCGACAGGCCCGCTGGGTTCCCGCCGTAGTCCTTGCCGTCCGGATCCGGGGGCACCAGCGCGGTCTTGAAGCCCAGCCGGGCGGCCTCGGTGAGCCGCCGCCGCACCCCGGTCACCGGCCGCACCTCGCCGGCCAGCCCGACCTCGCCGATGGCCACCACGCCCTCGCCGACCGGCTCGTTCACCGTGGCCGAGGCCAGCGCCAGCAGCAGCGCCAGGTCCGCGGCCGGCTCGGTGAGCCGCACCCCGCCGACCGTGGCGCTGTAGATCTCCGAGCTGGCCAGCCCGCCGATCCCGCCGCGCTGCTGGAGCACGGCCAGGATCATCGCCACCCGGTTGGTGTCCAGGCCCGAGGAGGCCCGGCGCGGGGTCGGGGCGCTGGTCTTGGTGACCAGCGCCTGCACCTCGGCGACCAGCGGCCGGCGGCCCTCCAGGGTGACGGTGACGCAGGTTCCCGGGACCGGGACCGGCCGCCGGGACAGGAACAGGCCCGAGGGGTCGGACAGGCCGCGGATGCCGGTGTCGTGCATCTCGAAGCAGCCGATCTCGTCGCTGGCGCCGTAGCGGTTCTTCGCGGCGCGGATCAGGCGCAGCGAGGAGGCCCGGTCGCCCTCGAACTGCAGGACCACGTCGACCAGGTGCTCCAGGATGCGCGGGCCGGCGATGCTGCCGTCCTTGGTGACGTGCCCGACCAGCACGCACGCCATGTTGCGTTCCTTGGCGTCCCGGATCAGCGCCGCGGCCACCTCGCGGACCTGGGTCACGCCGCCGGGCGTGCCGTCCACCGCGGCCGAGGCGATGGTCTGCACCGAGTCCACGATCACCAGCCGCGGCCGCACCGCCTCGATCTGCCCGAGCACCGAGCCCAGATCGGTCTCGGCGGCCAGGAACAGGTTCGGGTGCAGGGCCTTGATGCGGTCGGCGCGCAGCCGGACCTGGGCCATCGACTCCTCGCCGGTGACCACCAGGGTGCGGGCCCCGGAGCCGGCGTAGGCGGCCGCGGCCTCCAGCAGCAGCGTGGACTTGCCGATGCCCGGCTCGCCGGCCAGCAGCACCACCGCGCCGGGTACGAGCCCGCCGCCGAGCACCCGGTCCAACTCGCCCACGCCGGTGGGCACCGCGGCGGCGTCGTCCACCGCGACCTCGCCGATCGGCCGGGCCTTCTGGGCCGGCATGGTCGCCACGGTCTTCGGGGCCGACTTGGCAGCCCCGCGTTCCTCAACGCTGCCCCAAGTCTGGCACTCGCCGCAGCGGCCGACCCATTTGGCGTACTGCGTACCGCACTCGGTGCACTGGTAGGAGGCCGCGGAGTCAGCCTTCCGGGCCCGGGAGTTGGTGGTCGGCATGGCGCCACGTTAGCCGTCGGCTCCGACAGCGGCGCCTGTGGGTACATATAACGGACCGCGGCGTCGCGTCCAGGGGCGATATTCGATCAAATGAGGTCAATAGGGGCGCCCGAGTAATAAGAATGCCCTGATCCACTGGCTAGACGTCACTCGAATGGCTTAAATTCTGAGGCCGTGACGGATCGGGAAATGGTGACGGCGCTGCGCGCGGGGGATCAGCTCGCCATCGGGCAGATCTATGACACATACGGTGCGCGCCTGTATGCATATTGTTATGACCTGCTCGCCGATCATGAGCTGGCCGCGGACGCCCTCCGAGACGCGTTCATCGTCGCCAACAACCGGATCCGCGAGCTGGCCAACCCGGACGAGCTGGGAGCCTGGCTCTACGCCCTCAGCCGCGCCGAGGCGCTGCGCCTGGGCGTCTCCGACGACATCCCGGCCGACGCGGCGCAGGGCACCCGCAACGACCGGTTCGCCCGCGCGGCGCTCGACGTCTACGCGATGCTGCCGCCGGAGACCCGGGAAATCCTCGACCTGGCCTTCCGGCACCGGATGGTGGACGGCGACCTGTCGCTGGTCATGGACATGACCGAGGAACAGATCGGGCAGGTGGTCCAGGACGCCCAGGAGGACCTGGAGAACGGTCTGACCGCGGTGCTGGCCAACCGGGTCGGCGACCCGCGCTGCGCGGAGATCGCCGAGCTGGGCAAGCGCTTCGACCGGCTGGACGGCAAGGCCGTGGACCCCTGGCTGGACTCGGTCTCCCGGCACGTGAAGGCCGACCAGGCCTGCGCCGACCACATCGAGAACCGGCGGCCGCTGCGGCTGTTCGAGGAACTGCCGCACGCCTTCGTGCCGCCCGGGGTGCGGGCCCGGGTGCTGGACACCCTGCGCGACCCGGCCGGGGCGGCGTTCTGCCAGCGGATCGCGAGCCGGGCCGGCGACTTCGACGAGTCCGGGTTCCCGGCCGGCGGCGGCAAGTCCAAGGCCGGCGGCGCGCGCAAGCTGCTGCCGATCTTCGGCATCGTCGCGGCGGTCGCGGTGGTCGGCGGCGTGGCCTACGCGGTGGTCGGCGGGGGCGGCGGTTCGGGCGGCACGGCCGGGACCGGGGCCACCTCGTCCGTGGCGACCACGACGTCCGACACCAGCAGCGCGGCGGGGACCACGGCGGGCGGGACCTCGGCGACGCCGTCGACCCAGCAGGCCACGGACTCGGCGACGGGTTCCTCGACCGACAACGGCGGGGTGCCGACCGGCGCGTCTGCCTCCGACACCGGGGCGACGCACCACACGTCGTCGTCCTACCGCCACACCACCTCCTCCTCGTCCGAGCACAGCTCCACGCCGAGCAAGAAGCCGAGCACGAGCAGCGTCTCCAGCACCCCGTCGACGTCGGAGTCGATCCCGAGCGGTCCCGGGCTGCCCAGCAACACCGACACCACCCCGGGCACCCCCACCAGCTGAGCGCTCCCTCCGACGAACCCTCCCGCGTCACTCTGCCGGGTGACGCGGGAGTTTGGTCACGGCCCGGGCTCCAGAACCCCTCGAAGGTGGCAACCTGGGCCGATTCCACCGATGAGCGCAACGGCCGATGTCTAACGTCGGCTGGTGTGAAGGACCACGACTCGAACGCCACGGATCCCCTCGATCCCGCGGACCCGGTGAACCGGGACAGCGTCTCCGACAGCTGGGGACGCGCGGCGGCTTACGACGCCTACGCGGACGGTCTGCACACCTACGCCCTGGGTGGCCTGCGCCACCACGAGGCCGCGTCCTCGGCGGTGTACTGCGCCTTCGTCGCGGCCGACCACCATGTGGCGCATCTCGGGGACGCCGAGATGCTGCGGCCCTGGCTCTACGCGATCACGCGGCACTTCTGCCGGACCGGGAAGCTGCCGCGGCTGCGGCTGACGGCGTCCTCGGCGCCAGCTTCGTCCGCGTCGGCTCCGGCGCCGGCTCCAGGGTCGGCCCCCAAGGACGCGGCGATGGCCGAGCTGGAGCGCACGCTGCTGTCGGCGGAGCTGGCGTCCCTGGACTGGCCGGACACCGACGGCCTCAGCGGCGCGCACCGCGAGATGCTGGAGCTGTCGGTCCGGCACGGGATGGAGAGCCGCGCGGTCGGGATGATGCTCGGCAAGCCGGCGGCGGAGTCGTTCGAGCTGCTGTCCCAGGCCTGGCACGAGCTTGAGCGCTCGCTGGCCGCCCTGGCCCTGCTGCGCACCTCCCGCCGGCACTGCCCGGAGCTGGCGACGCTGGCCGAAGGCTGGTCCGGCCGGCTCACCGCGCAGCGCCGCGAGCCGCTGGTGAGGCACGTCGACGCCTGCTCCCGCTGCCAGTACCACCTGCACAAGGAGATCGGGGCACCGCAGGCCCCCTCGATCCTCCCGCACGTCCCGGCGCCCAAGGCCCTGCGCGAGCGAGTCCTCGGCGACCTGCTGGACACCACCGGCGAGAAGGCGGCGGAGAAGGCCGCGATCGCCACCCGCCTGTCCCGCTTCGACGCCTTCGGCTTCCCGGCGATAGCGACGCCGCGGCCCCCGCAGCCGCGGCCCCGCACCGCCACCCCGATGCCGGTGGAACGCCGCCCGCGACGCCTCGGCGCCCTTCTGGCCGGCCGGGTCTCCTCGGCCGCTGCCGAAGCCGTCGTCGGCGAGGTGGCGTCGGCACCGGAGCGATTAGGCATGTCGGCCTCCGCGTCCCCGGACGCGAAGCAGCCGGCGAACACGGTCAACGAGAGAAGTGGTTCCGATGATGTTGCTGTGACCGCCGGAACCGAACGGCGCCGCTGGCTGCGCAGAGCGTCGGCGGAACTGGACGAGGGCCCGATCGCGCCGCGCCGGGGGCTGGCCGCCGGTGTCGGGGCTGCGGGGGC
>NZ_JAAFZA010000297.1 GCF_015356865.1 Catenulispora pinisilvae | reverse complement strand
GCGGTGTGGTCGTCGTGGGCGGCGGCGCGGCGCTGGCGGTCGGGCTCGGCGGCAGCTCGGGGACCACGTCCACACGCGATTCCGAGCCGGCCCTCGGCGGGGCGCCGTCCACGGCCGCGATCTCCCCGACCTCCGCGGCCGGTGCCGCGGTGCCGCCGACTCCCGCGCAGCGTTCGCTGCCGCCGGGCGGAGCGCTGCCGCCGCCGACCGGGGCGCTCGGCAAGTTGCAGGGTCCCTCGGCGAAGAGCTTCTGGACGCAGGACACCACCGGGCGGGTCACGTCGCTGGCGGCCGCCGAGGGGATGCTCGTCGTGGCCACCGACTCCGACGTCACCGGCTTCGACTACGGGGGGTCCGCCAAGTGGGGCCCGCTGCCCGCCGGCGGGATCGCGGGCTCCGGCAACGGGGTCGTCGACTCCGGGGTCGTCTACCTGGTCGCCTCCTTTGCGGGGGGTGCGCCGGGCCAGGTCGCCGTGCTGGCGCTGGACCTCATGACCGGCTCCCCGCGCTGGACCACACCGCTGCCCCCGGACCCGAGCCCCCTGACGGGCGTGCGGGTCGCCGGGGTGTTGGGCGGCAAGGTGTTCGTGGTCGGGACGGCCGGGAGCACGCCGGCGATGTGGGCCCTGGACGTCGCCAGCGGCAGCAGCGTGTGGAACAAGGCCGGCGTGCAGTACGCCACGCTCACGGTGCCCGCCGGCGGCGAGCAGGTCCTCGCGGCCGGATCGCCGGACCCGAACACCCCGGTGACCGCCGCGGCCCTGGACGTCGACACCGGCGACCAGGCGTGGGCGCACCAACTGGGGACATCGGTCGACTACAGCCATGTGTCGCTGAGCAAGGCCGTCTCCGCCGGCGACCGGTACGTCCTGCTCAGCAGCACGCCGGACGGCGACGTCCTGGCCGCCGGGAACACGGCCACCGGCCAGGACGCGTGGACCTCCAAGCTGCCCGAGCCGGCCGGGGACGCCGGCACGGTCTCGCTGATCACGCGCTCACCCGACTCCTCCGCCGTCATCGCCCTGTCCCGCCGCGGCGTCTACGCCGTGGAGGCGCAGACCGGCAAAGTGCTGTGGCAGTCGCAGGGCACCGAGTCCTTCGTCACGTCCGCCGACGGCGGCACGCCGCAGATCGCGGACGGCAACGTCTACGTCTGCGACCAGAAGGGCGGTTGGTGGGCCGTGGATCTGGCGACCGGACGGACCCGGTGGCGGTACGCGGCCACCAGGCCTGAAGTGGCGGCGGACCCGGTGTGGATCGCGGTCAGCGGGGGTGTGGTGACCTCGGCCGGCTCGCTGCTGACCATGATCCTGGCCAAGGGCTGAGGGTGTGACGGTCACCACATGACCGGCGGTGCCCGGGCTCGGAGTTTACCCGCACGCCGGACGCCCGGGTACTGACGGTAAGCGGAAGGATTCCCGACCCCGTACGATGGGTAGGTATCCCCCTCTGCCAAGGAGCCTTCAGGCATGCCCACACGCGACAACATCAGGAACGTGGCGATCGTCGCGCACGTCGACCACGGAAAGACGACGCTGGTCGACGCGATGCTGTGGCAGTCCGGCGCGTTCGGCGAACACCAGCACGTCGACGAGCGCGCCATGGACTCCAACGACCTGGAGCGCGAGAAGGGCATCACCATCCTCGCCAAGAACACCGCGGTGCACTACCGCGGTCCCGAGGGCGAGGACGTGGTGATCAACATCATCGACACCCCCGGGCACGCCGACTTCGGCGGCGAGGTGGAGCGCGGGCTGTCCATGGTGGACGGCGTGGTGCTGCTGGTGGACGCCTCCGAGGGGCCGCTGCCGCAGACCCGGTTCGTGCTGCGCAAGGCGCTGGCCGCGAAGATGCCGGTGATCCTGCTGATCAACAAGGTGGACCGGCCGGACTCCCGGGTCGACGAGGTCATCGACGAGACCTACGAGCTGTTCATGGACCTGGACGCCACCGAGGAGCAGATCGAGTTCCCGATCGTCTACGCCATCGCCCGCGACGGCAAGGCCACGCTGACCAAGCCGGTGCCCGGCTCCTCCGGCAACGGCCAGGGCGGTGACCTGGACTCGGACAACCTGCTGCCGCTGTTCAAGACCATCCTGGAGACCATCCCGGCCCCGGCCTACACCGAGGGCGCGCCGTTGCAGGCGCACGTCACCAACCTGGACGCCTCCAACTTCCTGGGCCGCATCGCGCTGTGCCGGGTGCACCAGGGCGAGATCCGCAAGGGTCAGCAGGTGGCCTGGTGCCGGCACGACGGCACCGTCGAGCGGGTGAAGATCACCGAGCTGCTGATGACCGAGGCGCTGGAGCGCAAGCCGGCCGAGAAGGCCGGCCCCGGCGACATCATCGCCATCGCCGGCATCCCGGAGATCATGATCGGCGACACCCTGGCCGACCCGGAGGACCCGCGCCCGCTGCCGCTGATCACCGTCGACGAGCCGGCGATCTCGATGACCGTCGGCACCAACACCGGCCCGCTGGTCGGCCGCGGCCCGACCAAGGGCACCAAGGTCACCGCCCGCTTGGTGAAGGACCGCCTGGAGCGCGAACTGGTCGGCAACGTCTCGCTGCGGGTCCTGCCCACCGAGCGCCCCGACGCCTGGGAGGTCCAGGGCCGCGGCGAGCTGGCACTGGCCATCCTGGTGGAGACCATGCGCCGGGAGGGCTTCGAGCTCACCATCGGCAAGCCCCAGGTGGTCACCAAGACCATCGACGGCAAGCTGCACGAGCCGGTGGAACGCCTGACCATCGACGCCCCCGAGGAGTTCCTGGGCGCGGTGACCCAGCTGATCCAGGGCAACCGCAAGGGCCGCATGGAGACCATGACGAACCACGGCACCGGCTGGGTCCGCATGGAGTTCGTGGTCCCCTCCCGCGGCCTGATCGGCTTCCGCACCGAGTTCCTGACCCTGACCCGCGGCACCGGCATCGCCCACGCCGTGTTCGAGGGCTACGAGCCCTGGTACGGCGAACTGCGCACCCGCACCTCCGGCTCCCTGGTGGCCGACCGCGCGGGCTCGGCGACCCCCTTCGCGATGATGAACCTCCAGGAGCGCGGCACGATGTTCGTGCAGCCCACCACCGAGGTCTACGAGGGCATGATCGTCGGTGAGAACTCCCGCTCGGACGACATGGACGTGAACATCACCAAGGAGAAGAAGCTCACGAACATGCGCTCCTCCACCTCGGACGTCACCGAGACCCTGATCCCGCCCCGCCAGCTCTCCCTGGAGCAGGCCCTGGAGTTCATCCGCGAGGACGAGGCGGTGGAGGTCACCCCCGACACGGTGCGGATCCGCAAGGTGGAGCTCAGCCAGCAGATCCGCGGTCGCTCGCGGGGCAGCGCGGCCAAGGGCAAGGGCTGAGTCAGCCGACAGACTGAAGACGGCGGCCGCTGCGGGAGGGTTCCCGCGGCGGCCGCCTTGGTTTTTGCCGGTGCTGATGGGTCAGCTTTCGACCTTGCTCGAAAGTCGTTGGCCCGCCTCAGGCTCACCCGCCAGTCGGGCTCGACTTCCCACCCACGAACGGCTTCGCCTGGACCTCGCCCTTCTCACAAACCGGGGTCGGATTGTCCAGCGTGATGTGCGTCCAAGCACTGTCCCCGGGCAGCTGCGCGAGCGCGTGCACGGTAGTCGGCTCGCACTGCCCGCTCTCGGGCTCGCCGGGCCCGGGGATGTCCGCGGAGTAGCGGATCTCGGAGTGGACCCACGCGCCGGGGGCGACCGTGATGGTGGTGACCGAGACCGAGTCGTCCTTGATGACGTTCGTCGGCAGCGGGTGGTCGTTCGAGGCCAGCAGGCTGACGCCGGGGAAGCCGCTGATCGTGCAGCTGTGCCCCGAGGTGTTCTGCAGGGAAATGTCGGCGGCGACGTGCCCGGCGCCCTCGCTGCCCGCGACCCCGCGCCAGGTGCCGTTCGGCATCTCGGCGGTGGTGCAGGCGCCGCCGTTGTGCGCGGAGCCCGCCGCGGACGTGGGTGCGGCGGCGTTCGACTGGCCGCCGTTGCCGCCGCTGCCGCCGGTGGAACTGCCGGCGGCCGGGCTGGAAGCGGACGTCGAAGCCGAGCCCGCCCCGCCGCTGCCGCCCGGGCCGGACGAACCCGTGGTGGCTGGTGTGCTGGCGCCGCTGCCCGCCGAGCTCGTGCTGCCCAGCGTCGGCGTGCCGTTTCCGGCACTCTTGGAGGCGCTGCTGGAGCATCCGGTCAACGCGACGGCGCTGAGCGCTCCGGCAGCGAACAAAACGGAGATACGGTTCATTAGGCTCAACCTTCCCGGGTGACTGCGTCCAGTAGACGCCTGGTCACCCGGATAGGTTGAGTCATGCATCTCAACTCGTGGAGATTTCCCCGCGGCGATCTCTGGTGGAGATCTTCAGCGCTCGGTTGAGGAAAGCGCCCGCTTGAGGAAATCGACCTGGAGCAGCATCAGGTTCTCCGCGACGACCTCCTGCGGCGTCATGTGGGTCACCCCCGACAACAGCAGCGTCTCGTGCGGACGCCCCTCGGCCAGCAACGCCGAGGACAGCCGCAGGGTGTGGGCGACCACCACGTTGTCGTCGGCCAGGCCGTGGATCAGCATCAGCGGACGCTGCTGGGAGGACCAGCCGCTGGGCTCGGTCCCGTTCACCACCGAGTTGCGCCGGTAGACCTCCGGCTCGGTGTCCGGGTGCCCCAGGTAGCGCTCGGTGTAGCAGGTGTCGTACAGCCGCTGGTCGGTGACCGGGGCGCCGACCACCGCGGCGTGGAACACGTCCGGGCGGCGCAGCGCGGCCAGCGCCGACAGGTAGCCGCCGAAGGACCAGCCGCGGATCGCCACCCGGGTCAGGTCCAGGTCCGGGTGCTGCGCGGCCGCCGCCTGCACGGCGTCCACCTGGTCCTGCACCACCGGGCCGGCGAAGTCGCGGTAGATCGCCCGGTCCCACTCCGGCCCGCGGCCCGGGGTGCCGCGGCCGTCCACGACCAGCACCGCGAAGCCCTGGTCGGCCAGCCACTGCGAGGCCAGGTGCATGTTGTGGGCCGCCAGCGCCCGCTGCGCGTGCGGACCGCCGTAGGGGTCCATCAGCACCGGCAGCTTGGTGCCCGGCACGTGGCCGGTCGGCAGGATCAGCACGCCGCGCAGCCCGCGCTCGCCGAGCCGCACCATCGTCGCGTTCAGCTTCAGCCCGGGGCGCTCGGCGACGTTGCCGACCGTGCACAGGTC
Source organism: Catenulispora pinisilvae (assembly GCF_015356865.1). GTDB lineage: Bacteria > Actinomycetota > Actinomycetes > Streptomycetales > Catenulisporaceae > Catenulispora > Catenulispora pinisilvae. Next base: position 6,050 of record NZ_JAAFZA010000297.1, on the reverse strand, counting down.
CTTGGTATCGCCGTCCTCGTCCACACGCACCACGCGGGCCGTCGAGCCGGGCTCGGAGAACGAGGTCGAGGTGATCACGGCCAGATCCGCGCCGAAGGCCGCGGAGTGGACGCCGAACGTCTCAGTGAGCTGACGCACCACGCCGTCCCGGGACGCCAGGAACACGTGCACCTCGGCCGGGTCGTCGGCGCTGGCGGTGAACTGCACCCCGTGCTCGCCGACCGCCAGCACCGAGCGCACCTGGAGCTCCGGCGGGGTCAACGGCTCGCCGTCGAGCAGGACGCGGTTGGCGCCTTCGCGGGCGCCGACGGTGACCAGCGAGGCCGAGGCGTCGTCGTCGCCGTCATCGGGCCCGGAGACCCACGCCGGGACGCCGGTGAAGATGTCGACCCAGCGCGGCTCGGACTCCTCGCTGTGCAGCGTCACCATGCCGCTGTCCGGGTCGAGCAGCGCGTAGGTGATCCGGGTCTGCTCGCGGTTCATCAGGCCGAGCACCGGGTCGCCGCCGGCGGACCAGTGGACGGTGGTCAGGTAGGGGGAGGAGTCCTCCCACGACACGTCCACCCGCGAGCCGTCCAGGCCGAGCACCACGCCGGAGACCGCCGCGTTGTTCGTCCCGGCGGCCGGGTAGCGCACCGCCGCCGGCTCCTTGCCCGGGTTCGCGGGGTCGGAGATGTGCCAGGTCTGGATCGGCGCCTCGTCGGCGCGTTCGGCGAACAGCCGGTCGCCCTCCGGGGCCCACCAGTAGCCGCGGAAGCGTTCCATCTCCTCAGCCGCGATGAACTCGGCCAGACCGTAGGTGACGGTGTCCGTCTCCGGCTCGGCCAGCGCGCGGTCGCCGGAGCCGTCGATGCCGATCACCCGCAGCGCGCCGGCGGCGACGTAGGCCACGTGCGTGCCGGTCGGGTTCGGCCGCGGGTCGGCGACCCCGGCCGCGGCGTCCAACTCGCGCACCGCCCGCGCCGGATCGGCGGCCGTGAGGTCGGCCACGAACAGCCGGCCGGACAGCGTGAACGCCGCGTGCCTCGCCTCGGCGTCCACCGCGAAGCCGACGATCCCGGCCGCCCCCTGCCGCGACCGCTCCCGGCGCGCCTTCTCCTCGTCGGTCAGCTCCTCGCCCGCCCCGCCGAGCAGCGCGACCGGATCGGCGACCAGCCGCTCCGCACCGGTGCCGGGGTCCAGCACCCACAGGCAGGTCGCGGTGTCGGTGCCGTGCTTGCCGCGCAGGAACGCGATCCGGGTGCCGTCCGGCGCGATGCTGAAGGCCCGCGGCACGCCGAGGGTGAAGCGCTGGGTCCGGGCGGAATGCCGGGGGAAGGAGGGGGTGTCAGCCATGTCGCCCATGCTAAGGGCGACCGAGGGATGGTGGCCGGTCTGGCGAGCCGGCAGCGCCGGCGCAGCGCACAGAAAACTCGGCGGGAACGAGGCTGGGCGTGCCGGACAAGGACCCTCAGCCCGGTGTTGGCTGTGGGTCCTTGGCTTGCCGTAAGCGCAGCGCATGGCAAGGGACCGGTGCGGCCAGGCTCGGAGCTCCGCCGATTTTCTGCCCGGCCACCATCCCTTGGTCGCCCTAAGGGTCGTAACCCTTACCGGGCTGTTCCGCGAGCGGCAGGGGAGGTATGCGTACCCTTGCCCTATGACCGCGAACCCGCCCCCGTCCTCGGAGGCCGCCCAGCCGCCGCGGACGAGCCCCACGGCCAGCCGGCGTCTGCTGCTCGTCCACGCCCATCCGGACGACGAGGCGATCGGCACCGGTGCCACGATGGCCGCCTACGCCGCCGAGGGCGCGCACGTCACGCTGGTCACCTGCACCGCCGGCGAGGAGGGCGAGGTGCTGGTGCCGGAGCTGGCGCATCTGGCCGCCGACCGGGAGGACCGGCTGGCCGGCGTGCGGGTGGTGGAACTGGTCAACGCGATGGTGGCGCTCGGCGTGTCCGACCACCGGTTCCTCGGCGGCCAGGGCCGTTACCGGGACTCCGGGATGATGGGGACGCCGGCCAACGACAAGCCGCACACGTTCTGGCACGCCGACGTCGACGAGGCCGCCGGGCACCTGGTGGAGGTGGTCCGGGAGATCCGGCCGCAGGTGCTGGTCACCTACGACGAGAACGGCGGCTACGGCCATCCCGACCACATCCAGGCGCACCGGGTCGCGATGCGCGCCGCGGAGTTGGCGGCCGATCCGGCCTTCGCGCCGGAGCACGGCCCGGCCTGGGAGATCGCGAAGATCTACTGGACCGCGATGCCCAAGTCGGTGTTGGCCGAGAGCATCCGGATGCTGAAGGAAGCCGGGGACACCAGTGACTTCGTGGCCGTGGAGTCGGTGGAGGACCTGCCGTTCGGGACCGACGACGCGCTGGTGAGCACCTGCTTCGACGGCAGCGCGTACATGGCGAACAAGCGCGAGGCGATGCTCGCCTACCCCACGCAGATCACGATGGAGGAGGGCTTCTTCGCGCTCTCCAACGCGATCGGCATGAACTTCATGGCGCACGAGTACTACCAGCTGGTGAAGGGCCTCGAGGACCGCTCGGAGCCGGAGCTGGAGAAGGATCTGTTCGCCGGCCTCGGGATCGCCGACGGGGCCGCTTCCGGGGTTTCTCAGGGCTGATGGACGTTTCGGGCGCGGCGGAGGTCGGAGTGTCTGTGGTCGTGGTGCTGGCCGGTCTGGTGGGCCTGGTCGGCTTGTTGGCGGCGGCGCGGTTCGGTACGGAGTCCGAGCGCGGGAAGCTGCTGGCGCTGGCCGGGTTCGGCGGGGCCGGCGTCGTGGTCGGGCTGATCGGCACGATGATCCAGGGCTACACGGTGCGCATCGGCGGCTCGGGCCCGCGCCTGCTGGACGCCACGGACCCGGCCTCGGCCACCGGGAACGGTTCCCCCGGCTTCGCCTTCCCCTTCGGGGCGCTGATCGGGCTGGCGTTGCTCACGCTGCTGCTGTTGGTCGCCGGGACGCTGCTGCGGATGCCGCGGGCCGTCGGGATCGCGGCCGGCGGCTGGCTGCTCGTGATCGCGGTGCTGATGTTCGGCGTCGGCAGTTCCGGCGACGTGATCCTGGCCAACACCTCCTCGGCCCAGATCTTCGTCTATGGGGGCCTTGTCATCGCCTTCGGGATCGCGGTGCTGGTGTACCAGTGGCAGCTGACCGACCGGATCGCGAAGAACGCCGCGAAGCGCTCGCGCTGAGCGCCCATCGGGGTCCGGCGGCGGTCCGCTGATCGTCCGCCGGCCGTCCGCCGAGGTGTCGAAAACGCCGAAACCAGGCATTTGGGCACCGGACTCAAGCCGATTCAGCACTGCGTCGCGTAGCGACTCCGTAACGGGCGGCGGTGGGAGACGGGTGGGACAAACTCGCTCGATCGAGTGAAGCCTTGCCGGATTCCGGCGGGTCAGCGCCGCATCGCCGTGGCAATGTCACCCGTACGCCCCTGTGACCACCGCTGATCACAGTACTGTGATCAGAGCAACACTCTCGGTGGCCGGTGGCGCGCTGCTAGATGGCACAGCTAGTAGGCCCTGCCCGATGGCCCTGCGCGACCGACCTTTGACAGAGGCGACCGACTTTGAACGACGAGTTTCCCCGACGCCCAACAGACGACGAACCCGACCGGCAGCCCGACTTCGGGTTCGGCGGCGCTCCGCTGTTCCGCGACGAGGTGCCGCCGCCGGACGGACCCGGTCCCGGTGCCACCGGCTTCCACGACGCCTCGATGTTCCGCGCCCCCGCGTCGACGGATCCGTTGGGGGACTCCGGTGGTGGCTACCGCAGCGGGGACTACGGCAGCGGGGACTATCGCGGTGGCGACTACGGGACCGGGACGACGCCCGGGCTCGGCGGCGAGACGGCACCTTCGCGCGTGCCAGGGCTCGAGTACGGCGCGGGCGGCGACTACGGGACCGGTCTCATGTCCGGGTTCGGCGGCGGCGCTGACACGTTGAGCAGTTCCGGTGGTTTCCCGGCGCAGCAACGGTTCGCCGAATCCGGTGGCGCCGCGGGCGGCGAAGACCGGCTGAGCAGTTCCGGCCGCCATGCGACGATGGCCGGCGATTCCGGGGTGCCGCCGCAGCGGTTCGGCGGGCCCGGCGACGCGGCCGAGATGTCCGGTCCGGGCGGCCCGGGCGGCCCGGGCGGCTTCGGCGGCGGTGCGGCCGAACCCCAGCCCGGGGATCCGCAGTGGGCACCGAACGAGGGCCCGCTGCGCGTCGTGCCGGCCGACCAGGCCAGTGCCCTGTTACGGATCAAGCTCCCGGACGCGCCCCCGGTCCCCTCGACCACCCTGCGCGGCGACGCGGCGATCGAGACGGTCGTCGAGGCCTCGCAGATGCTGCACCGGGTCAGCCCCGCGAAGCCGAACGCCCTGCCCGGCGACGTGCTGGCGCTGACCACCGCGACGATGGTCGTGCCGATGCCCGGCGCGGCGTTCGGCGGCGTGCTGACCGTGCAGCGGTCGGCGCGGCTCACCGCGTCGGTGCCGCCGGACCTGGCCAGCCGGGCCGAGGCGGACCTGCTGTCGGACACCGTCGAGCAGTTCTTCGGGGACTTCGACGCGATCGGCCGGGAACTGGAGGCGCAGCGCGCCAGTGGAGCCGCTGCCGCCGCCGGTTCTGTTACGCCCGCGGTGCCCGCACAGGGCGGCGGGGTAACGGGAACCGAGGTGTCGCAGCCTCCTGTGATGCCCGGCCAGTACGCCCCGAGCGCGCCGTCGTCCGGGCCCGCGGCGGCCGGCCGTTACGGCGTGCCGACTCAGGTCCCCGGCTACGACGCCGCCGCCCGCCGCAGTCCGGTCGGGATGCGGTACCTCGGCGGCATCTTCCACGACTCCTCGGGCGAGTCCTCGTTCTACGACCCGTCGACGGAGGCGTTGGTGCCGATGGGCGCCGCCGCGTTCTCGGCGGCGGACTTCCGGCGTACCGCTCCGGCGATCACGCGGCCGGTTCCGCCGCCGCGGACCGGCCCCGGTGCCGCCCCGCCGCGCACCGGACCCAGTGTCGCCACGCCGCCGCGCGGGACCGCGGGCGGCACCTCACCGGCATCGGCCGGCCCGCGCGGTTCGAGTGGTTCGAGGGGCTCGGCTGGTTCGACTCGTTCGACCCGCGGTGGCGGCAGCGACCAGATCCACTACTTCATCGACGACGCCGACCACGCCGACGACACCAAGGTCCTGCCGACCGGACACTGGTCCGACCACCACCCGGACCACCACCGCTCGCCGCGCCGCCGCCGGCGCGGCCGGCTGGCCGTCATCTCCGGGGTGTCCGTCGCGCTCGTCTTCGGCACCCTCTACGGCGCCGCCCTCGCCTTCGAGGGGCAGGTGCCCAAGGGCACGATCGTCGACGGCGTCGCGATCGGCGGGATGTCGCGCACGGCCGCCGCGGCCAAGCTCTCCGCGGCGCTCGGCCCGACCCTGAACGCGCCGATCCAGCTGACCGCCGACGGGACCACGTTCCGCCTCGTGCCGAACCAGTCCGGGCTGAACATCGACTACGCCGGGACCGTGGCCGCCGCGGCGTCCGGCCGCACGGATCCGACCGTCGCCATCCCGGCGCTCGCCGGTACCGGCCGCGACGTGCCGCTGCGGGTGAGCGTCGACCGCGACGCGCTGAAGACCGCGCTGACCAACCTGACCGCCGGGTTCGACAAGCCGATGGTCGACGGGAGCGTGATCTTCCCCGGCGGTGTGCCGACCCCGATCGCGCCGCGTCCGGGGCGCCAGGTGGACGTCGACGCGGCGGTCGACGCGGTGCTCTCCGCCTTCGACAACGGTGTGGCTTCGGCGCGCCTGGCGGCGATGAGCCCGGCCGGGCCGGCCGGTGTCCTGCCGACGGCCCCGGCCGCCTACGCGATCGTGCCGGAGAAGACCGCGGTCTCGCCCACGCATCGCTACGCGAGATCGCACGAGAAGCAGTCCCCTTCGACTCCTTCGCCGTCCTCGACTCCCTCGGATTCCTCGGGTCCCTCGGATTCTTCGACTTCTTCGGCCCCCTCGGACTCGTCCACGCCGGCCACGCCGACGCCCTCCGCCCCTGCTTCGGCACCGGCACCGGTCCCGGCC
>NZ_JAAFZA010000296.1 GCF_015356865.1 Catenulispora pinisilvae | reverse complement strand
GGAACAGCTGGGTGATGCAAGATGGCAGAAACAGCTTGTCGACGATCATCGAGGTCAGCCGCGAACCGATGCCCTCGGCGGACAACTTGCTGTCCATCAGGGCTGCGGCGGCCTTCTTCTGCGCCAGGTTCAGGCTAGAGGCCCACTGCGTGCCCGACGGCCAGGCGATGTCGGCGGTCGGCGGCATGTCCCGGATGTCGGTGCCGAGCGCCGTCGCGGTCTCCTCGAACCGGGCCGCCACCTTCTCCAGCAGGTCGGAGGTGTCGCCGACCTTCTTGACGAACTCCTGGCCGGCCGGCGACTGCCAGCCCTTGCCGGTGTCCGACAGCGACTTCAAGCGCGCCATCTGGGCGTGGATGTTGTCCGTGGCGTCGCGCATCTGCTTGCCGAGCCCGGCCGGTGCGGTCGGGTCCCCCGGGACGAACTGGTTGACGGTCGCGCCGTCCCAGTCGAACGTGGTCCAGTCAGTCATGCTCAGCCCCCCGACTTCGTTTGCGACATCGCCTTCTCTATACAAGTGGCGAGATCGTGGTCCGTCTTGTCGTACGTCTGCGCGGCGTTGGACGCGATCTGCGAGAGCGTGTCCAGCTGGCTGTCGAGCTCGTCGCGCTTCTTGCTCCAGATGTCCGCCATGCCGTGCACCGCGTCGGCGACGGGACCTGAGCCCATCCCGCCGCGGTAGCCGTCGACGAACTTGGTCGCGTTGTCGACCTGATCCTTGATCCCCGACAATTGTTTGGCCAGGTCGGCGAGCATTCCCGTGTCGATGACCAGATCCGCCATGATCCCTCCCCGTGTGGAGCTCCGCTGCGGCTATGCAAGTTTTATTTCAGGTGTTGACTGGGGTTGACAAGTGGTGCGAGCCCCTTTGCCCCGCGCAGCCGGATTCACGCGTCCTGCGACCGTCCCGACCGAGCGATCGGGGCATCGTATTCCAGTTTTTCGGGGACCACTCCCCGTTCCATCAGGAATCCCCGAACCGTGCCGAGCCCGCGACGTCGAGCACCAGCTTGCCAGTGGTCGAACCGGACTCGATCCGCCGGTGCGTCTCGACGACCTGATCCAGCGGCACCGTCTCCACCTGGATCCGCAGCTCGCCCTCGCTCGCCGCCCGGGCGGCCCGGCGCAGCGCCTGCCCGGCGCGGTCGGGGTGGGCCGCGGCGTAGGCGGCGAGGTTGAAGCCTGAGACGGTCTTGTTGCTGAACCACAGCTCGTTGGCGGAGATCCCGACGTCCTGCGCGCCGGAGGCGTTGCCCATGACCACCAGGCGTCCCAGCGGCGCGAGCCGGTCCAGGCTGGCCTGCCGGGCCGGGCCGCCGACCATGTCGACCACGACGTCGAACTGCCCCGCGGTGTCGATCTCGTCGCGCAGGATCACCTCGTCATAGCCGAAGCCGAGCGCCACCTCGACTTTCGCCGCGCTGCCGACCGTCCCGACCACCCGGCCGGCGCCGAGCAGCCGCGCCACCTGGCCGAGCTGGCTGCCGACGCCGCCGGCCGCCGCGTGCACGAGCACGCTCTCGCCCGGGGCCAGGCGTGCGATCTGGTCCAGCACCAGGAACGCCGTGGTGCTGTTGGACGGCAGCGCGGCGGCGGTCGCGAGGTCCAGGCCCGTCCCGGTCGCCGGGTCCGAGCCCGTTCGGTCGCCTGTCCCGTCGCCTGTCCTGCCGGCCGTCCCGTCGGCCAGCGGCGCGACGAGCCGGGCGTCGGTGACCGCGACCTCGGCGTAGCCGCCGCTGTCGACGATCGTCAGCGCGGCCACCGGCTGCCCGACCGTGAACCCCTCGACCCCGGCCCCGACCGCGCGGATCCGCCCGGACACCTCGATGCCGGGCACGAACGGCAGTGGCACGTCCACGACACCCTGCCGGTACAACACCTCCGCGAAGTTGGCCCCGGCGTACGCCACGTCGATCGACACCTGCCCGGCGCCAGGCTCGGGCACCGCGATCGCCGCTTCCCGCAACACTTCCGCCGCCCCGAACTCGGGGATGACCACTGCCTTCATCTGCGTGCGCTCATTGCTCATGACGATCATTGTGGCAATGCGGCGCGCCGGGACAGGAGTGCCGGTTCATGCTGGGTCTGGCACCACCAGGCTCGCCCTTGTCTCAGAAGCCGAACTCAGCCGCCGAGCTCGACCGCGCGCCGCAGGTCCGCGACGAACGCCGCCGGCTGCTCCCAAGCCGCGAAGTGGCCGCCGGCCTGGTGTTCCACGAACTCGCGGATGTTCAGGAACGCCTCGGCGTAGCTGCGTGGCGCCGGCTTGATGTCGTGCGGGAACACCGAGAGCACCGTCGGCGTCTCGACCCGCTCGGGGAGCGCCGCGGGTTCCACGTACATGGCGAACGAGCTGCCGATCGTCCCGGTGGCCCAGTACGCGCTGACCCAGGTGAGCAACTCGTCCGTGGTGAACGCGCCTTCATCGGACCACGCCTGAAGCTTCTCCACGAGCCACGCCGCCAACCCGGCCGGCGAATCGCCGAGCGCGACGGCGAGCGTGTTCGGCCGCGTCGACTGCTCGGCGATGTAGCCGCCGTCAGTCTGGCGCCACTTCGCCGCCTGACTCACGTAGGCGGCCGCGTCCGGTGCGAGCTTGGCCGGGTCCGCCAGGAATCCGTGCTGCGGCGAGACGTTCGTCAAGTGCAGGCTGGCCACCCGGTCCGGATGGTCCGCCGCCAGGATCTCCGCGATGGCCGCGCCCACGTCGCCACCGGAGGGCGTGTACCGCGCGTAGCCGAGCTCGGCGAGCGCGTCGGCGACCATCCCGGCGATCCGGTTGGCCGACATGCCCGGAGCGGTGAGCGGGGCCGCGAACGGGAATCCCGGCAACGCGGGGACGACCACGTGCAGGTCGGTGAGCAGCGGCAGCACCCGCTGGTATCGCAGCACCGAGTCCGGCCAGCCGTGCAGCAGCACCACGACCGGGGCGTCAGGGTTCGTGGACCGCTGGTGGATCATCCGCAGTTCGGTGTCGCCGGTCTGTACCGTCACCCATGGCAGCGCACTGATTCGACGCTCGTGGACGTCCCAGTCGTAGCCGTCGGTCCAGCGGTCGAGTAGTTCATCCAGGCGCGCGGCGGTGATGCCGCGCGTTCCGTCAGCGCTCCACGGGATCGTGACACGTCGCGTCCGCCGGAGTCGTTCCCGCATCTCGTCGTCCATGTGTACGAGCATACACACCATTGTGTATGCTCGTACACATGACCTCGCGCAACGCCGCCGCGACCCGGCAACGGATCCTGGAACACGCCCGACCGCTGTTCGCCCAGCACGGCTTCGCCGCGGTCACGGTCAAGGGCGTCGCCGACGCGGCCGGGGTGTCGCCGAACCTCATCACCCGCTACTTCGGCGGCAAGGACGGCCTGTTCCTGGCCGCGACCCGGGTGGAGATCCCGGTCACCGACTCGGTCGACGGCGACCGCTCCGAGCTGGGCTCCCGCCTGGCGGCGAGCATCGTCCGGCGCTGGTTCGGCGCGCCGGGGGAGGACCCGCTGCTGGTCCTGCAACGGGCGTCCGGCGAGCGGCCCGAAGCCGCCGAAGCGCTGGCCGCCTTCCTGGATACGAACTCGTTGGGACCGCTGTACCACTCCCTGCGGGACAGCGGCCTGGACGACGCGGTCGCCCGAGAGCGCGCGGCAGCGATCGACGCCTTCGTACTCGGCGTCTCGACCCGGCGCCGCGTGCTGCGGTCCGAACTCGGCGACCCCGCCGAGCTCCAGGCCTGGCTGGCCGCCACCATCCAACGCCTCGCCGACGGGTGATCAGACCGACGAATCCGGCCGATCAGCCCGACGTGTCCGGCGCCGGCTGCAACCAGTCGAAAGTCCGCTCGACCGCCCGGTGCCAGTTCGCGTACTCGCTGTCCCGGCGCGCCGGATCCATCGACGGCGTCCACTGCGCCGCGCGGTGCCAGTTCCGGCGCAGCCCGTCCAGGTCCGGCCAGTATCCGACGGCCAGCCCCGCCGCGTACGCGGCCCCGAGCGACACCGTCTCGGCCACCATCGGCCGGACCACCGGCGCGGCGAGCACGTCGGCGATGAACTGCATCAGCAGGTTGTCGGAGGTCATCCCGCCGTCGACCTTCAGCGTGGTCAGGGCCAGCCCCGAGTCGGCGTTCATCGCGTCCACCACCTCGCGGGTCTGCCAGCCGGTCGCCTCCAGAACGGCCCGGGCCAGGTGGCCCTTGGTGATGTACGACGTCAGCCCGACGATGATGCCGCGCGCCTCGCTGCGCCAGTGCGGCGCGTAGAGCCCGGAGAAGGCCGGCACGATGTAGCAGCCGCCGTTGTCCTCGACCGAACGGGCCAAGGTCTCGATCTCCGGCGCGGTGCTGATCAGCCCGAGGCTGTCCCGGAACCACTGGACCAGCGAACCGGTCACCGCGATGGACCCTTCCAGGGCGTAGACCGCCGGTTCGGTCCCGATGCGGTACCCGACCGTGGTCAGCAGGCCGTGGGTCGAGTGCACCGGGGTGTCACCGGTGTTGAGCAGCAGGAAGCTCCCGGTGCCGTAGGTGCACTTGGCCTCGCCGCGGGCGAAGCAGGTCTGGCCGAACAGCGCCGCCTGCTGGTCGCCGAGGGCCGCGGCGATCCGGACGCCGGGCAGCGCGCGGTCGGCGGTCCCGTAGACCTCGGACGAGGACCGGATCTGCGGCAGCATCGCGGCCGGGACCCCGAAGAACTCCAGCAGTTCCGGGTCCCAATCCAGGGTCTTGATGTTCATCAGCATCGTGCGGCTGGCGTTGGTGACGTCGGTGACGTGAACCCCGCCGTCGACCCCGCCGGTCAGGTTCCAGATCAGCCAGCTCTCCATGGTGCCGAACAGCACCTCGCCGCGTTCGGCCCGCTCGCGCAGCCCCGGCGTGTGGTCGAGCATCCACCGAATGCGCGGCGCGGAGAAATAGGTGGCCAGCGGCAGGCCGGAGTGTTCCTGGACGATCGCCGCGTCCGGCCGGCGCGCGTACTCGGTGACCATCGCGTCGGTGCGGGTGTCCTGCCAGACGATGGCCCGGCCCAGCGGATGGCCGGTGTGACGGTCCCAGACCACGGTGGTCTCGCGTTGGTTGGCGATGCCGACCGCGGCCACCTGCGCGGCGCTCACCCCGACCTTGGCCAGCGCCTCGGGGGCCAGGTGCTCCAGGTTGCGCCAGATCTCGGCGGCGTCGTGCTCGACCCAGCCCGGCTTCGGGAAGTACTGCTTGTGCTCGCGCTGGGCCACCGAGACCAGCCGGCCGCCGCGGTCGAACAGGATGCAGCGGGTGGAGGTCGTGCCCTGATCGATCGACATCACGAAATGCGCGACCATTGGTGCGGCCTTTCGGTGGGAACGGGCGGCGAGAAATTTCTGGGGCGGAAGGGGAGTGTGGGGCGGCAGGGGTTCAAAGGTGGAAAGGAGCGCGGGCGCTGCCGCCGGTGCGGGTCACCAGCGTCCCGCGCCGAGATCCCGCGAGATCATCTGGGCCGCGTTCTGGACGAACTCGACCAGGGTCGGCTCGGGGTGGCCGCCGGAGGGGAACAGCCGGTCCACCGCGCCGGCGACGCTGATCGCGCCGACCACCAGTCCACCGTAGCCGCGGATCGGCGCGGCGATCGAGGCGTGGCCCAGCGTCGACTCCTCGGCCTCGGCGGCCCAGCCCTGCTCGCGGATCCGTGCGATCTCGCGGTTCAGGGCCGTCGGGGTGACCAGCGTACGCCGGGTGAGCTGCTCGGGGACCGACTCCCGCAGGGCCGCCGCGGCCTGCGTGTCGTAGGCCAGCAGCACCTTGCCCAGCGCGGTCGCGTGCAGCGGCTGTAGAGCCCCGACGACCAGGGCCTGAAGCGAGTCGTCGGGCCGGAACACGTGGTGCACGATGAGGACCTTGCCGTCCAGCAGCGTGCCGATCATCACCGCCTCCCCGCTGCGCGAGGCCAGGGCGTCGGCCCAGTTGATCGCCCGCGAGCGTAACTCGTTGATGTCCAGGTAGCTGGTCCCCAGGTGCAGCAGGGTGGCGCCGAGCTGGTACTTGCCGCTGGCCTTGTCCTGTTCGACGAACCCGACCCCCTGCAGGGTGCGCAGGATGCCGTGCGTGGTGCCCTTCGCCAAGCCCAGCGACGTGGCTATCTCGCCCACCCCGAGCCGCCCGGACCCCCGCGCCAACAACCGCAGGATCGCGGCGGCTCGTTCGATGGACTGCACCGGGCCTGGCATGGCGCCGATGATAGCTGGCCGAACCCTATTCGACTATGCCGAACAACGATCGGGTAACGGCCGAGAAGGTTCGGCAGGGCCGGCTGTCATCCGTCCTCAGGGCGAGTACAGAGCGTGTTTCCGGCATATGGCGTGACGGTAGCGCAGGCCATCGGGCCTGACCAGAGTTCGACAATGTCGCACGGCATAAGTTGACGCGGTGTTTCGGGAAACCGATTCTGGCGGTGAGCCCGTGACCGGAGTCACGCCCCCGGGGCGGGCCGCTGGCGGACCCCGGTCGCGGGTGTCCGAGAGGTCCTTTGCAAGGAGGAGACGTGGCAGAGCGGATCAGGGCACGGGGACTTCTGGGGGAGCTGGCGGCCGAGTTCGCCGGCACATTCATTCTCATCTTGTTCGGTGTGGGGGTGGTGGCGCAGGTCGTCGCCGCCGGCATCGGCAGCCATGACAGCATCGCCTGGGCCTGGGGCCTGGGCGTGACGCTCGGTGTGTACGTCTCGGCCAAGATCAGCGGCGGGCACCTGAACCCGGCGGTCACCGTGGCCCTGGCGGTCTTCGCCGGCTTCTCCTGGCGCAAGGTCGCGCCCTACGCGCTGGCCCAGACGCTCGGCGCGTTCGTCGCCGCGCTGATCGTGCGCTGGAACTACACCGAGGTGCTGGCCAAGTTCGACCCCGGGCACACGCTGAAGAGCCAGGGCGTCTTCTCCACCCTGCCCGGCAACGGCAGCCTGCCGGTGAGCATGTGGGGCGGGTTCCGGGACCAGGTGATCGGCACCGCGATCCTGCTGTTCCTGATCCTGGCGATCACCGACGCCCGCAACACCGCGCCGGCGGCGAACCTGGCGCCGGTGGTGATCGGCCTGCTCATCGTCGCGATCGGCATGGCCTGGGGCGCCGACGCCGGCTACGCGATCAACCCGGCGCGCGACTTCGGCCCGCGGCTGGCCTCGTTCTTCACCGGCTACGGGACGGCGTTCCGAGATCAATACGGCGATCTCTACTTCTGGGTGCCCATCGTCGGCCCGCTCATCGGCGGTGTGGTCGGTGCCGGGCTGTACCGCCTGATCATCACCAGGTTCCTGCCCGCCGAGTCGGAGGGCGCGGACATGCCCGACACCTCCAAGCCGTCGGAACAGACCTCCTGACCGGTCCCAGCAGACAACGGAACCTCAGCGCAGAAAGGCACCAGGAACATGGCTGAATACGTCGGCGCCGTCGACCAGGGCACCACGAGCACCCGGTTCATGATCTTCGACCACAGCGGCCTGGAGGTCGCCCGGCACCAGCTGGAGCACGAGCAGATCCTGCCGCGGGCCGGCTGGGTCGAGCACAACCCCACCGAGATCTGGGAGCGGACCCGGGCGGTCATCGAGACCGCGCTCAACAAGGCCGGTCTGCACGCCTCGGACCTGGTGGCCGTGGGCATCACCAACCAGCGCGAGACCACCCTGGTGTGGAACCGCCGCACCGGCCGCCCCTACTACAACGCGATCGTCTGGCAGGACACGCGCACCGACCGGATCGCGGCGGCGCTCGACGCGGACGAGCGCGGCCAGCTGATCCGGCGCAAGGCGGGTCTGCCGCCGGCCACCTACTTCGCCGGCGGCAAGCTCCAGTGGCTGCTGGAGAACGTCGAGGGCCTGCGCGCGGACGCCGAGGCCGGCGAGGCGCTGTTCGGCACCGTCGACTCCTGGATCATCTGGAACCTGACCGGCGGCATCGACGGCGGCCTGCACGTCACCGACGTCACCAACGCCAGCCGCACGATGCTGATGGATTTGCAGACCCTGGACTGGGACGAGGAACTGCTGTCGATCTTCAACGTGCCGCGCGCCATGCTGCCGCAGATCCGCCCCTCGTCCTCCAAGGACGGCTTCGGCGTCACCCGGGCCGACGGCCCGCTGCACGGCGTCGTGCCGCTGACCGGCGTGCTGGGCGACCAGCAGGCCGCGACCGTCGGCCAGGTCTGTTTCACCCCCGGCACCTGCAAGAACACTTACGGCACCGGTAACTTCCTACTGCTGAACACCGGCCAGGAGATCGTGCACTCGGAGAACGGGCTGCTGACCACGGTGGCCTACCAGTTCGGCCAGGAGAAGGCGGTCTACGCCCTGGAAGGCTCGATCGCGGTGACCGGCTCGGCCGTGCAGTGGCTGCGCGACCAGCTCGGCATCATCTCCGGGGCCGCGCAGAGCGAGTCGCTGGCCCGGCAGGTCGAGGACAACGGCGGGGTCTACTTCGTCCCGGCGTTCTCCGGTCTGTTCGCCCCCTACTGGCGCTCCGACGCCCGCGGTGCGATCGTCGGGCTCTCCCGTTTCAACACCAACGCGCACCTGGCCCGGGCCACCCTGGAATCGATCTGCTACCAGACCCGCGACGTGGTCGAGGCCATGGAGCAGGACTCCGGAGTGAAACTGGACGTGCTCCGGGTGGACGGCGGCGTGACCGCCAACGAGCTGGCCATGCAGATCCAGGCCGACGTGCTCGGCGTCCCGGTCTCCAAGCCGGTGGTCGCCGAGACCACGGCTCTGGGCGCGGCCTACGCCGCGGGCCTTGCGACCGGCTTCTGGGCCAACACCGACGAACTGGTCCGCAACTGGAACGAGGACCGGCGCTGGCTGCCGCAGTCCGACGAGGCCAGCCGGGCCAAGGGCTACCGCAACTGGAAGAAGGCGGTCGCCCGCACTCTCGACTGGATCGACTTCGAGGACTGACACTGTGCAATCGATTCCCCTCGGCCCGGCGCACCGCCTGGCCGCCCTTCAGCAGATGGCCGATGAAGAGTTCGACGTCCTGATCGTCGGCGGCGGCGTGGTCGGCGCCGGAGCCGCCCTGGACGCGGCGTCCCGGGGTCTGTCCGTGGCCCTGGTAGAAGCGCGGGACTGGGCCGCGGGGACCTCGAGCCGGTCCAGCAAACTGATCCACGGCGGGCTGCGCTACCTGGAGCAGCGCGACTTCGGTCTGGTCCGCGAGGCCCTGACCGAGCGCAGCCTGCTGCTCAACCGGATCGCGCCGCACCTGGTGCGGCCGGTCCCGTTCCTGCTGCCGCTCCGGCACCGGGTCTGGGAACGCGCCTACATCGGCGCCGGCGTTCTCCTGTACGACACCATGGGCGGGGCCCGCGCGCTGCCGCGGCACCGGCACCTGACCAAGAGCGCGGCTCTGCGTCAGGGCCCCGGCCTGAACCCGGACGCGATGGTCGGCGCGATCCAGTACTACGACGCGCAGGTCGACGACGCGCGCTTCACGATGGCGCTGGCCCGGACCGCCGCGCAGCACGGTGCGCAGGTCGCGACCCGGGCCCGCGTCACCGGCTTCCTGCGCGACGGCGGCCGGGTCACCGGCGCGGTCGTGCACGACCTGGAAGGCGACCGCAGTATCGAGATCCGGGCCCGCCGGGTGATCTGCGCGACCGGGGTCTGGACCGATGACGTGCGCGAACTGGCCAACGCCCCGGCGACGGTCACGGTGCGGGCGTCCAAGGGCGTCCACCTGGTCGTCCCGCGCGACCGCATCGAGCTCAAGACCGGGCTGATAGCCCGCACCGAGAAGAGCGTGCTGTTCATCATCCCGTGGGGCCGGCACTGGCTGATCGGCACCACCGACACGGCCTGGGACCTGGACCGCAACCACCCGGCGGCCAGCCGCGCGGACATCGAGTACCTGCTGGAACACGTCAACGCGGTCCTGAACGTGCCCCTGACGCCGGACGACATCGAAGGCGTCTACGTGGGACTGCGTCCCCTGGTGTCCGGCACCGCCGACGAGACCGCCAAGCTGTCCCGGGAGCACATCGTCACCTCGCCGGCGCCCGGCCTGACCTTCGTCACCGGCGGCAAGTTCACCACCTACCGGGTGATGGCCAAGGACGCGGTCGACGCCGCGGTCGCCGACCTCGGCGCGGACGTCCCGGCCTCGGTCACCGACCAGGTGACGGTCCTGGGCGCCGAACGCTTCGCGGCGCTGCGCAACGAACGCCGCCGGCTCGCCCAGCGCTCCGGACTGAACCCGGCGCGCGTGGAGCACCTGCTGTACCGGTACGGATCCTGCATCCACGAGCTCTTGGAACTCATCGACGCGGACCGGACGCTGGCCGAACCGATCGCCGGCGCGAGCGACTACCTGCGGGTCGAGGCCGTCTACGCGGCGTCCCACGAGGGCGCGCTGCACGTGGAGGACGTCCTGAACCGCCGCACCAGGATCGCCATCGAGGAGACCGACCGCGGCATCGAGGCGGCCTGCGAAGTGGCCGACCTCATCGCGCCGATCCTGGGCTGGACCCCGCAGACCACGCACCAGGAGGTCGAGCGCTACCTGGGCCAGGTCCAGGCCGAGCGCGAGGCGGAGTCGCGCAGCGACGACTCGGCGGCGGACGAGGTGCGGCGGGCGGCACCCGATCTGTTCGACGTGGTGGTGGGGTGACGATCGCAGGGTATTGACGTGTGAGCCTGAGCTTGCTGTGGTTCGGCAGGCTCAGGCTCGCCGCGTCAGTGCATGCCGCGATCCTCAGCTCTCGCCGCCGTCTCACTGCCCAGCAGCCGCAGCGCCGCCTCCGACGGCGAACCGGGCTCGGCGGTGTAGGTGATCAGGTGCTGACCCGAGCTGCCGGGGATGACTAGGTTCTCGAAGCTGAGCTCCATCATGCCGACCGTCGGGTGCCGCATCTGCTTCACACCGGAGGTACAGGTGCGCACCGGGTGCCGGGCCCACAGCGAGCTGAACTCGTCGCTGTTCATGGCGAGCTGCCCGATCAGCTCGGCCAGCGCCCGGTCGCCCGGGTGCCGGCCGGCGACCAGGCGGAGCGAGGCCACGGCCAGCTGCGCCTGGTCGTGCCAGTCCACATACAGCGCGCGGTACTGCTGGTCCAGGAACAGCATCCGGACCAGATTCGGGCGGCCGGCCGGGGTTCCGGGGCTGTCGGGGGCCAGGTGCCCGGCGAGCAGCGCGTGGCCCAGGGGGTTCCAGGCCAGCAGATCGTTGCGCCGGTCCAGGATGAGCGCCGGGACGTCGGTCATCGCCGCCAGCAGCTGGCGCGCCGAGGCGCTGGCGTGCACCTCCGGGGCC
>NZ_JAAFZA010000295.1 GCF_015356865.1 Catenulispora pinisilvae | reverse complement strand
GCCGAGCGCCGGCCCCGCCACCCCGGCACTGGACACGGCCACGCTGAGCAGCGCGTTCGCGTCGCCGCGCCGGCTGTCCGGGATGAGCCGCGGGATCAGCGCCTGGAGCGACGGGCTGAAGACGCCCTCGCCGATCCCGGACAGCGCGGCGGTGACGGCCATCGCGACGAGCGTGGCGTGCCCGGTGAGCAGCAGCACGCCGAACGCCACCTGCGCCCCGCACCGCAGCAGATCGGAGGCGATCATCACCGGCCGCCCGCCGAGCCGGTCCGCGAACACCCCGCCGAGCAGCAGGAGCAGGATCACCGGCACGATCCGCGCGGCCATCACCCACCCCAGGCCGCCGGCCCCGACCCCGGTGTGCAGGACGGCGAACGCGGTGGCGACCGGGGCCATGGCGCTGCCGAGCTTGGAAGTGAGATAGCCGGTGAAGAACCAACGGAAGTCTTTGTCGGCCAGAGCACTGAACATTCGAGACACGTGGGGGAGCGTCGCCCGCGAACGACAGGGCGCTCAAGAGTTTTCTGCGTCAAAGTTGAGTCTCTTTGCCTGAACTTTATCGGGGGGCGTTTTTACCGCAGTAAATAGCCCTCTTGCCCGCCGCATTACACTTCTCTGGGAAGCGATGAGGGGAAGGCAGGGGTAGTGTTTACTGCGGTAATTTCAGAGGAGTTCGCGCCGCCCGTGGAGTACGCGGTCGCGGTAGAACGGTTCCTCGGCGCCGCGGGCCTGAGCGCGGCCTCGCAGCGGATCTACCGAATCGCCCTCACAACCTGGGCCTGGCTGCTGGTCGACCGCGAATCCCCGGTCGGAGCCGCCCGCCGAGGCGCCCCGGCGCCGGTGGTCCCGCTGGGCCTGCTCGACCACGCGACGGCCCCCGCCCGGCTGGCAGCCGGATTCGCAGCCCGGGAAGCAGCGGTCGGCGCCCGCACCGCGAACCGCGAACTGGCGATCCTTCGCAGTGCCCTGACCTGGTGGCGCGCCCGGGAATGGGTGACTTCCGACCCGACCGCCGGAATCCGCCGCCGCGCCGCGACGGCCTCAGGGGTCGAACCGCTCAGCGAGGACCAGGCGCGCGCCGTACTCCGCCTCCGCGCCCCGCTGCGCGAACAAGCCCTGTGGCACGCCGTCTACGACAGCGGCGGCGGCATCGAACGCATCCTCACCCTGGACGTCCCCGACCTGGACCCGAGCGGCCGCCGCACCCACCCGCGCGTCCCCGGCGAACCCCTGCACTGGCGCCCGACGACCGGGAACCTGCTGGCCCTGCTCGCCGCGGGCCGCCCCTCAGGCCCGCTGTTCCTCACCGACCGGCGCGCGCCGGCAGGCACTCCGGCCTGCGACCGGTGCAGGGTGACCGGCCGCGGACGGCTGTCCTACCGGCGCGCGGCGGAGCTGTTCACCGCGGCGACGCAGGGGCTTGACCCCGCAGGGCGGGGATGGACCCTGCGGCAACTGCGGCGTGGCTGAAAACCACAGGTAGCCGAACCTTCGCGCGTGGCAGTCTTCTGCCCGTGACGAGCGACGTGGTGTGGTGGCCGGATGATCCAGAGACCGACGCCGGCCGGGTCGCGGCCCTGACCGTCTCCTACAACACCCGCGAGCTGACCGCTTTCCTGCTCTGGTCCCTGCGCACGATCGTGACCTGGCCGAACCTGGAGATCGTGGTCGTCGACAACGGCTCCGGCGACGGATCGGCCGGCATGCTGGCCCAGGCCGCGGACGACGGCGTCTGCACGCTGCTCGCCAACGACGACAACCGCCAGCACGGCCCGGGGCTCAACCAGGGAATCTCCCACCTGGCCACCCGCCCCGGCCCGCGTCCGGAATGGATCTGGATCCTGGACTCCGACGTCGTGGCCACCCGCCCCGACGTGCTCTCGGCCGCCGTCGAGACAGCCCGGCAGAACTCTGCCGTCGTGGTCGGCGAGCCGCAGTTCAGCCAATGGCACCCCGACGGGGTCTTCGGCCTCTTCTCGCTGCTCCTCGACCCGGCCGTGGTCTGGCGGGCGTCGATCGAGCCGTTCAACGACGGCGGCGACCCGGCTTCGGACCTGCTGACCTCGGCCGCCCGCCATGGCGTCCCGACGGCCGCCTTCCCCTTCACCGCCGCCGGCCACGTCATCCACCGCGGCCGTGGCAGCCTGGCCGCCGTCCACGCGGCCGAAGACCGTGACCACCCGCTCTATACGTGGGCTCAGACCCATCACGCCGCGCACTACGCCGAGGTCCCCGGCGCGGATCAGCGCTACCGGGAGCTCCTGGCCAGGTTCCGCGAGGAATCGCACATCGTATAAGCATCCTTATGGGGTCCGCCCTCCGCTGGATGGGTGATTCGGCTCCGAAGCCCCTCCGAACCGCGTTAATGCCCGGCGACAATTGGTGCATAAGCGGGTGTGCCCCGGAGTCAGGGGCGCGGCGTTCCTCCGGGTCCGCCCGATCCGAAGACTGAGTTTGGCGGACACCATGGAGCCTGAGGAGGGGACGCGGCCGCTTCCGCGTCATCGTTTCGTCGAGTTGCCGGTGTTCGGGACGGCATCGGGGCGGGGCGGGGGTGCGGTGCGGCCCGACCGGATCGCCGAGCTGCGGACGATCGCCGGGATCGAGCCGGACGGCACGGCGACTCGGCGCAGCGGGCCGGAACGGGGATCGGCATCGGATCCGGAACGGGAATCGGACCCAGAACCGGAATCGGACCCAGAGCCGGAATCGGAACCGCGCGGCGAAACCGATAGCGCGACGCCGAAGTCCCGTATCCCCGCCCTCGACGGACTCCGAGCCCTCGCCGTCGCCGCCGTCCTGCTCTACCACGCAGGCTTCTCCCACGCCCGAGGCGGCTTCCTCGGCGTCGACGTCTTCTTCGTGCTTTCCGGCTACCTCATCACCGGCCTGCTCGCCCGTGAATACCTCGCGACCGGCGCCGTCGCCCTGGGCCGGTTCTACCGGCGCCGTGCGCGCCGCCTGCTGCCCGCGTTGTTCGTCGTCCTGGCCGGTGTCTGCGCTTACGTGGTCCTGCGCTTGCCGAGCGAGGCCGCCGGCTTCCGCAGTGACGCCACCGCCTCGCTGTTCTACGTCACCAACTGGTGGTTCGTCGCCAAGGGCCAGTCCTACTTCGGCGGGACCGGTCGCCCGAGCCTGCTGCTGCACCTGTGGTCGCTGGCTGTCGAGGAGCAGTTCTACGTGATCTGGCCGGCGTTCCTGCTGGTCGCGCTCGGGCGGTCGCCGCAAGGCGCGCGGATGGAGCGCATCGAGCGGATCAGGGCTCTGTGGCGCGCCGTCGGCTGGGCCACCTTGCTGAGCGCCTGCTCGATCGGCCTGTGCGTCATGCTCTACTCGCCCTGGCGCGACCCCTCTCGCGTCTACTACGGCACCGACACCCGCGCGTTCGAGCTGCTGATCGGTGTGCTCGCAGCGCTCGTGCAGATCGCCCGCGAGAAGCCCCGGCAGCCCCGGCAGGCGGCTGCCGCCGCGGACCGGTCGACCGCGCCCTCCTACCGCCGGATCGCCACCGAATCCGCATCCTTCCTCACCCTGGCCGGCATCGTGTGGGCCTTCGCGGCCGTGCCGGCGTCCTCGCCGACGCTCTACCCGTTCGGCCTGGCCGCGGTGTCCGTCGCGTCGGCCGTCCTCATCAGGACCCTGGTCGCGGGCAGCGCGGTGGCCAGCCTGCTGTCCCGCCGGATGTTCGTCTGGCTCGGCGAACGCTCCTATGCGCTCTACCTGTGGCACTGGCCGATCTTCGACGTCACCCGCCCCGGCGCCGATGTCGCCTGGCCCGCGCAGACGGTCTTCCTGGTGCGTGTCGTCCTCTCCCTGCTGTTCGCCGACCTGACCTACCGCTTCGTCGAGACGCCGGTCCGGCACGGTGCCCTCGGCCGGGCCGTTGCCCGCGCCCGTGAGGCCTTCGGCCGCCGCGAACTCGGCGTGCCGCTGGCGACCGCCGGATCGGCGCTGGCCGTGGTCGCGGCGGCCGCCATGCTCGCCGACACGCTGGTCACGACCGCCGCCGCGCACCCTGCCGACGCGCGGGCCGTCGCGGTCGACAACCGCCCGGACGCCGCTCTCGACGGGCCGCGCGGCGCCGCGCCGCAGCCCGAACCGCATGCCGCGACCACCGGGGCGGTCGGCAACGCGATCCCGAACTACCCGACCGCGATGCCGCCGCGTCCGGCGCATCCGCCGCGGGTGGCGCTGATCGGCGACTCGCAGGGGATGACCCTCTACCTCAACCGGCCGCCGGACACCGCCGAATACCTGCGGCTCTTCGACGACACCACCGAGGGCTGCGACTTCCTCGGCGGGCGGATCAGCAGCGGGGCGGGGGACCGTCGGGACCTGGACGCCGAATGCGGCGGCACGGTGGCGAAGTGGGCCTCCCGGATCTCCCGCGACCGGGCCCAGGCCGCGCTGATGATGGTCGGGGCCTGGGACCTGTTCGACGAGCAGGTGAACGGGACCGCGCTTCCGTTCGGCAGCGCCGGCTGGGACGCGTACTTCACCGGTCGGCTGGCTCAGGCGGTCGGCACTCTGAAGGCCACCGGCCTGCATCAGCTCGATCTCGCGCTGCTGCCGTGCTACCGGCCCGTCCACACCTCCGGCAGCGGCGGCGGTCTGTGGCCGGAGCGTGGCGATGACTCGCGCGTCGCGCACGTCAACGCGCTGCTGGCGGCCTACGCCCACGACCCGGCGCACCATGTCCGTGCGGTGTACCCGCCGGCGCAGTTCTGCCAGGACCCGGCCATCGCCGCCAGCCGCTCCTACCGCTGGGACGGGGTGCACTACTACAAGCCGGGCGCGCGGCTATATTTGCGAAACGCGATCCCCCAACTGCTGGAGGCGAAGTCGTCGTGATCGTGCCGGCGAACGAGGCGAGCTGGTCGGACTTGCAGGCGATTCTCAAGTCCGCCAACTGTCACGGTTGCCGGTGCTATTGCCAGCGGTTCAAGAGTCCGGGAAGCGATTGGCGCACCGTCTCCGACGAGGAGCGGGCCTTCCGGTTGCAGGCGCAGACCTCGTGCGGGGATCCGGAGGCGCGGACCACGAGTGGTCTGGTCGCCTACCGGGAGGGCGAGCCGGTCGGGTGGGTCTCGGTCGAGCCCCGGACCGCGTTCGGTGCGTTGCGCCGGAACCGGGTGCCGTGGCAGGGGCGGGACGAGGACAAGGGCGACTCCGGGGTCTGGGCCGTGACCTGCTTCCACACCCGGCCGGGGCATCGGAAGCAGGGAATCGCTGGGGAGCTGGCCAAGGCCACGGTGCCGTTCGCCCGGGAGCGGGGCGCCAAGGCGTTGGAGGCTTATCCGATGGTGGTCGAGCCGGGGGATTCGGTGCCTTGGGGCGAGACGCACGTCGGGACCAAGGCCATGTTCGAGGACTGCGGGTTCGTCGAGGTCAGCCGGCCCACGTTGCGGCGGGTCGTCATGCGGATCGACTTCTGAGCTGTCAGGGTACGGATGGTCAGGGCACGGATGGTCAGGAGCTCGCTGCCCGACCGCGTACCAGCGGTAGGAAGATCTCTTCCACGATCTCGACCAGCACGTCGTCCGGCACCTCCGGCAGACCGCGTAGTGCGTACTCGCCGCGCAGCACCGTGACCGGCACCGACGCCACCCGCGGGTGGACGGCTTCCGGCGGCGCCTCGCTCCGGGCCACGGCGCGTTCCAGCAGCGTCAGCCACGCCGCGTCCATGGCGTTGCCGCCGGTCTGCGTGCGCAGCAGCGTGAGCAGGTCGGGGTCGTCGCCGACCGCCGTGAGCAGGGCCCGCAACACAGCACCTTGCGGGGAGGACCAGGTGGCGTTCGCCGCCCGCAGCAGCGCCAGCGCGTCGGTGCGCAGCGCGCCGGTGTCCGGGACCTGGAGCTCCGTGTCGACGATGCGCCGGTACGCGGCGATGCCGAGGGCGGCGCGGGTCGGCCAGCGCCGGTAGATCGCGTTCTTGTTGGTCCCGGCGCGCTGCGCCACGCGGTCCATCGTCATGCCCGCGTACCCGGACTCGCGGAGCTCGCCGGCCGCGGCGCGCAGGATCGCGTCCTCCAACGCCGCGCCTCGGCGCCTGGTCGGGGTGTCGCGCTGCTGGTCGGGGCTCATCGCCGGATCTTCCTCTCGAAAATAGGGTACGCTCCGTACCCTAAGTTGGCCTACGTCGACCTGGTCGGCCTCAGTCGGCCCACGGATCGGAGACAGCGATGCGCGCCTTCGGCATCACCTACGACACCGGCTTCACCAGCGCCGGCACCACCAACCACGAACCGTTCCCGCCAGACATTGTCCAGGTTGAGATGCGCGTCATCCGCGAGGTGCTGCACTGCGACGCGGTGCGGATCACCGGCGGCGTCGCCGACCGGCTGGAGCTCGCGGCCCGGGCCGCGGCCGAGGCCGGGCTGGAGGTCTGGTACGCGCCGTTCACCAACGGCCTGACTCAGGACGAGTTGCTGGCCTTCCTCCTCGACGCGGCCGAGCGCGCCGAGCGGCTGCGAGCGGCCGGGGCGCGCGTCGTGTTCCTCACCGGCTCGGAGATCTCGCTGTTCACCGACGGCTTCCTGCCGGGTGCCACTTTCCAGGAGCGCGCGGCGGTTCTGGGCGATCCGGCGCGGTTCCGGGCGTTGCTGCCGCAGCTGAACGCGGACCTCAACGCGTTCCTGGCGCGGGTCGCGGCCGGGGTCAGGGCCCGATTCCAGGGCCGGGTCGGCTACTGCTCGGTCGCCTTCGAAGCCGTGGACTGGACGCCCTTCGACCTCATCGCCTCCGACGCCGGCTACCGCAACGCCACCAACGAGGCGGCCTTCAGCGAAACGCTGCGCGCGCAGGTCGCAGAAGTCGCGCAGGGCAAGCCGTTCGCCGTCACCGAGTTCGGCTGCGGCACGTTCCGCGGCGCCGCCGCCGTCGCGGGGCGCGAAGACGCGGTCGCCGAGTGGGGCCAGGACGGGCGGCCGGTCCGGATGGCTGAGGGGAAGATCCGGGACGAGCAGGAGCAGGCCGCGTATCTGCGAGAAATGCTTGGCCTGTATGACGAAGGCGGGGTGGACGCGGCCTTCGTCTACACCTTCGCGCGCTGGGACGAGCAGACACTCGGCGACCGCGAGAACGAGCCGGAGCGGGACTTCGACACCGCGAGCTACGGCATCGTCAGGGTGCTGCCGCCGGGGGTTGCCGAGGGGGAGTACGCGGAGTTGGGCTGGGAGCCCAAAGCCGCGTTCGGGGCAGTGGCGGAGTTCGGGCTGGCCCGGTCGGCCCGGTCGGCCCGGTCGGCCAGGGCCGCCGGGGTCGGCTGAGAGCGGCGGGACTATCCCTGCTGACTGCCCGAAGAAGCTCCTCGCCCGACCGAACGCGACGGCTCCTCATCCTCCGGCGCTATCCCGTGCCGCACCGCCCACAGCGCGGCCTGTGTGCGGTCGGCGACGCCGAGCTTCATCAGGATGTTGGAGACGTGCGTCTTGACCGTCTTCTCGGCCAGGACCAGCGTTCGGGCGATCTCGCGGTTGGAGCGTCCCCGCGCGATCAGTATCAGGACTTCGCGTTCGCGGGCGGTGAGTGCCGGGGCTGCTGAGCCGCTGTCTGCTCCGCTGCCGCTGCTCCCTGAGTCGAGCAGCGCGGCGGCCACTTCGGGTTCCAGCAGCACGTGGCCGGCGTGTACGGAGCGCACGGCCGCGGCCAGTGCCGACGGGTCGACGTCCTTATAGACGTAGCCGCGGGCCCCGGCCTTGATCGCCGGGACGATCATGCGGCGGTCGGTGAAGCTGGTCACGACCAGGACCCGGGCCGTGGAGCCGGCCTCGCGCAGCAGTTCCATCGCGGCGACGCCGTCCACGCCGGGCATCACCAGGTCCAGGAGGATCACGTCGGGCTTCAGCTCGGCCGCGATCTGGGCGCATTCGGCGCCGTCCGCCGCTTCGCCGACCACCTCGATGCCGTCCTGGAGTTCCAGGAAGGTGCGCAGGCCCTGGCGGACCATGCGGTGGTCGTCCGCGATCAATACCCTGATGACCTCAGGCCGCGCGCCCACGGTCCACCTCCAGCCGGATCTTCGTTCCCTGCCCGGGCGCCGAGGTGACGTCCAGGCGTCCGCGTACCGATTTGGCGCGGTCCCGCATCGACACCAGGCCCAGGCTGCGGCCGGCGCGGCGGACCGCGCCGGGGTCGAAGCCGATGCCGTCGTCGTCCACTTCCAGGAAGGCGCCGCCGCAGGCGTTGGTGCCGGCCGGGCAGCGCTCGGCCAGGCGCACGTTGATGGTGCTCGCCTCGGCGTGGCGCAGGGCGTTGTGCAGCGCCTCCTGCGCCACCCGCAGCAGGACCTCCTCGGCGGCCGGTGACAGGCCCTTGACGTCGGCGCCCTCGAAGGCGACCCGGGGGCCGCCGGCGGTCAGGTTCACCCGGTCCAGGACCTCGACGTGCTTGCGCAGGGTCACCGCGAGGCCGTCCTCCTCCAACTCGGCCGGCCGCAGTTCCACGACCACCGAGCGCAGTTCCTCGGCGGCTTCGCGGGCCAGGGCGGCGACTTGGTCGAGTTCGGCTCGGGCGCGGGCCCGGGCTTTGTCGGAGTCGTCGGTGTCGGCGGCGTCCAAGAGGTCGGCGGCGGCCTGGGAGGTCAGGCGCAGGGCGAACAGTTTCTGGGCCACGGCGTCGTGCAGTTCGCGGGCCAGACGGTTGCGCTCGCGGGTGATGGCCAGTTCGCGTTCGCGCTCGTACAGCCGGGCGTGGCGCAGGGCGATCGCGGCGTGGCCGGCCAGGACGCCGAGCAGTTCCTCGTCGTCGCCTGTGAAGCCGCCGGGCTTGTTGGCCAGGAACAGGGCGCCCAGGATCTCCTCGCCGTCGCGGATCTGCTGGCCCAGGAAGGCGCTCATCACCGGGTGCGCCTTGGGCCACCAGCCGAAGCGCGGGTCCTGGCGGATGTCCGCCAGCCGCTGCGGGGCCGGGTCGTGGAGCATCACGGCGAGCATGCCGTGCTGGCGGGGGAGCGGGCCGATCGCCGCCCACTGCTCGTCGGTGACGCCGTCAACCAGGAACTGCGCGAAGCTGCCGGCGCCGTCCGGGATGCCCAGGGCGGCGTATTCGGCGCCGATCAGCTCGCGGGCGGTGGCCACGATGGTCTGGAGTACCTCGTCGGTGGCCAGGTGCCGGCTGACCGCCAGGACGGCCGCGGACAGCCGGCGCATCGTGTCCAGCGCGTTCTGGGGACTCATCCGGACCTCATCTCGACCTCATATCGACACCGTAGCGCCGATGATCGCCGGGCCCCATCGGGCGCGGGACCGGTCGGGCCTAGGCCGCTGGACCTAGGACCAAGGGCCGTGGCGGATTCCGGTCCCCGGCCCGATCCCGGCGGCCGGGGCGCGGAGCAGGGTGAAGGGCATGAACACGACTACGAAGCAGACCGAGACGACCGGCCCGGCCGGCGCCTGGAACGGCAGCAACCCGGTGGCCGTCATCACCGGCGCCTCGCAGGGCCTGGGCCTGGCGCTGGCCCGCGGCCTGGCCGAACGCGGCTGGTCGCTGGTGATCGACGCCCGGACCCCGGAGCGCCTGGCCGCCGCCGACTACGAGCTGTCCAAGCTCACCACGGTCGTCGCGCTGGCCGGAGACGTCACCGACGAGGCACACCGCGCCGACCTCACCGAGGCCGCGGCCAATCTCGGCGGGGCCAGCCTGCTGGTGAACAACGCCTCCAGCCTCGGCGCCTCCCCGATGCCCTCGCTGGCCGGCTTCCCGCTGGACGCGCTGGTGGAGACGTTCGCGGTGAACGTGGTGGCGCCGCTGGCCCTGGCCCAACTGCTGCTGCCGCAGCTGCGCGAGCACGGCGGAGAGCTGATCAACATCTCCTCCGACGCCGCCGTGGAGCCCTACGAGGGCTGGGGCGGTTACGGCGCCTCCAAGGCCGCGCTGGACCACGCCTCGGCGATCCTGGCGCTGGAGGAGACCACGATCCGGGTCTGGGCCGTGGACCCCGGCGACTTGCAGACACAGATGCACCAGGACGCCTTCCCCGGCGAGGACATCAGCGGCCTGCCGTTGCCGCAGACCGTGGTGCCGGCCTTCCTGCGGCTGATCGACGAGCGCCGCCCGTCCGGCCGCTACCAGGCGCTCGACCTGGCCGGATCCCGGCGCGCGACGGCCGATGCGGAGGTGGCCTGATATGACGATCCTGCTGCATGAGCCCACTGTCGTGTGCGCGGCCTCGTGCGAGTCGGCGTCGACGCCGACACCGACACCGCCGGCCGGACCGGCGGTCTCCGGACCGCTGGACGCCGGGTTCAGCCTCTGCCCGGACCTGCTGGCCCACAAGCCCGCCGAGGCCCGCGGCCTGGAGCGGGACGGCGTGCGGCTGCTGGTCGCCCGCGGCCGCGGAGCGGACGATCCCGAGGTCGGGCACTACGTGTTCACCGATCTGCCGGACGTGCTGGAGGCTGGGGACCTGCTGGTCGTGAACAACTCCGGGACGCTGCCGGCGGCGCTGGACGCCGTGGACCCGGACAGCGGCGCGCCGGTGGTGCTGCACGTCTCGACCGGGACGCCGCAGGACCCGGACGCGTGGATCATCGAGCTGCGACGGCCGATGGGCGACGGGTCGACCAAGCCGTTCGCGCTGGAGCCGGGTTCGCCGGACCCGGACAGCCCGGCGGTCCCCGGCCTGCGGCTGCGGGTCACCGGCGGCGCGACGGTCACCCTGCTGCGGCCCTACACCCGGCGGCTGTGGGTGGCCCGGCTGGACCTGGGCACCTCGGTGGCCGACTACCTGAACCGGCACGGCCGCGCGATCCGCTACGACTACGTCGACCGGGACTGGCCGCTCGCCGCGTACCAGACGGTCTTCGCGGCCGTCCCGGGCAGCGCCGAGATGCCCAGCGCGGCCCGGCCGTTCTCGGCCGACGTGGTGGCGCGGCTGGTGGCCAAGGGCGTGTACATCGCGCCGATCACGCTGCACACCGGCGTGGCCTCGCCCGAGGCGCACGAGAAGCCCTACGCCGAGTGGTACTCGGTCCCCGCGGCCACGGCGGAGCTGGTCAACCACGTCCGCTCCCGCGGCGGCCGGGTGATCGCGATCGGCACCACCGCGGTGCGGGCGCTGGAGTCGGTGGCCGATGAGGAGGGGACGGTCCACGCCGGGCAGGGATGGACCGAGCTGATCATCACCCCGGAGCGCGGCGTACGTGCCGTCGACGGCCTGCTGACCGGATTTCACGAGCCGCAGGCATCGCATCTGCTGATGCTGACGGCGATCGCCGGGCCCCGGCTGATCCGGGCCAGCTACGACGCGGCGCTGGCGGCGCGGTATCTGTGGCACGAGTTCGGGGACGTGAACCTGCTGCTGCGGCGGTGAGGCTGCCGGGCTGGACTGCTCCAGCCCGGTTCGGGCGGGGTGGGGC
>NZ_JAAFZA010000294.1 GCF_015356865.1 Catenulispora pinisilvae | reverse complement strand
GCGCTTTCGGGGGCGGGCGACGCCGGGGCGAAATCGCTTGGCGGTCGCCGGTTGGTGTCGGGCGCGGCGGAGCCACGCGTGTCGCTTGGAGAGGCTTGCGGCTCCAGGGTCGGCGCGCCGCCGCCAGGGCCTTGAGCCCAAGGCGGGGTGCCCAGCGCGCCGCCACTGGACTGCTGACCACCGGCATCGCCGCTCGGCGCATCGGTGCCCTGTTCCCAAGGCGGTGTTCCAAGTCCGGTCGACTGCTGATCACCAGCGCCGCCCGGCCCGCCGGCATTCGGCCCGCCAGCAGCTTGCTGCTGACCACTACCGCCGCTCAACTCGCTGGGATTCGACCCGCTGGCAGCTTGCTGCTGACCACCAGCGCCACCCGGCCCGCTGCCACCCTGCTCCCAGGGCGGCGTCCCGAGTCCCGCCGGCTGCTGCCCCTCGGCACCCCGCGCGCCTCCGCCGGCCTCCGGCATCGCGTCGGAAGCCTCCTGCTGACCCGCGCCACCGGGCGGCCGCACCGGCGGCTCGTCGTACTCGTCGGCGACCACCCGCGGCCCGCCGGCCATCGGCGCCATCGGCGCCGGTGCGGCGGCGCCCAGCACCACGCCACGGCGCTCCAGGCGGTCCACACGGGCGACCAGGCCCTGTTCGGCGTCGTCGGCGCCGGGCAACAGCACGCGGGCGCAGACCAGTTCCAGCTGTAGGCGCGGGGCGGTGGCGCCACGCATCTCGGTCAGGCCGGTGTTGACCAGGTCGGCCGCGCGGGACAGCTCGGCGGCGCCGAAGGTCCGGGCCTGGGCTGCCATCCGCTCGAACTGGTCGTCGGGGACGTCGATCAGCGCCCGGGCCGCGCCGGGGTCGGTGACCGCGTTCAGGACCACCAGGTCCCGGAAGCGTTCCAGCAGGTCGGCCAGGAAGCGGCGGGGGTCGTGGCCGCTCTCGACCACCTGGTCGACCAGGCCGAACACGGCCGCGCCGTCGTGCCCGGCGAAAGCCTCGGTCAGCCGGTCCAGCAGCGCGGCGTCGGTGTAGCCGAGCAGGCCGGTGGCCATCGCGTAGCTGACACCGTTCTCGTCGGCACCGGCCAGCAGCTGGTCCAGCACCGACATCGCGTCGCGCGCCGAGCCGGCACCGGCCCGCACCACCAGCGGCAGCACCTCCGGCTCGACCTTGATGCCCTCGCGCGCGGTGATGTCGGTCAGGTGCTCGCGCAGCACGCCCGGCGGGATCAGCCGGAACGGGTAGTGGTGGGTGCGCGACCGGATGGTCCCGATCACCTTCTCCGGCTCGGTGGTGGCGAAGATGAACTTCAGGTGCGGCGGCGGCTCCTCCACCACCTTCAGCAGCGCGTTGAAGCCCGCCGAGGTCACCATGTGCGCCTCGTCGATGATGTAGATCTTGAACCGGGACGCGGCCGGCGCGAAGAACGCCCGCTCCCGCAGATCGCGGGCGTCGTCCACGCCGCCGTGCGAGGCCGCGTCGATCTCGATCACGTCGATCGACCCGGGCCCGCCGTTGGCCAACTCCACACACGACCGGCAGACCCCGCAGGGTGTCGGCGTGGGCCCCTGTTCACAGTTCAGGCAGCGCGCCAGGATCCGCGCGCTGGTGGTCTTGCCACACCCCCGCGGCCCGCTGAACAGGTAGGCATGGTTCACCCGGCCGTTCCGGAGGGCCTGCTGCAAGGGCAGGGTCACGTGCTCCTGGCCGACGACCTCCTCAAAGGTCTCGGGCCGATAGCGGCGATAGAGCGCGAGGGACACGTAGCAAAGGTAGCGGCTGACACCGACAACAGGACAAAAAAGAACTCCCATGCACCCGCCAGAGCACACCGACCCTTGCTGCCGTCAAGCCCTGGGGGAGTTGAGTGTGATGACGCCGCATGGGAGTCCGGGGACAAGCATATAGGAGTGCGGACCCACCTTGGGAGTCGGGTATGCTTTCCGGCGGAGGATTCGCCTAGTGGCCTAGGGCGCACGCTTGGAAAGCGTGTTGGGGGCAACCCCTCACGAGTTCGAATCTCGTATCCTCCGCATCCGCCCAGGTGGGCGTGAGAAGGCCCAGACCATCGGTCTGGGCCTTCGGTGTCTCTACACTTCCCCCCGAGCCGAGGAAACGGCAATGTCGGAACCGGTGTCACCGTTTGCTGAGTACCTCCCGTCGCCGGTCAGCCGGGCGGCGGCGGTGGTCCCTGCGCTACGCGAGGCGGTCGGGGACGACCTCGATGCGTTGGCCGAGGTGCAGGTCGAAGCGCGGGGCGGGACGGTCTCGGACTGGACCGGGCGGATCGCGCGGACGCTGGGCGACGAGCGGAGCGTGGTGGTCGTCGCGCGGGTCGGGGCGGAGGTCGCCGGGTACGCGAATGTGATTCATCTCGCAGCGCACACCGGCGACGGCGCGCCCGAGGGGCACTACTTGATGGGCGTGTCGGTGGTGCCGCGGTGGCGGCGGCGCGGGATCGGGGACGCGTTGACCCGGTGGCGGATGGCCTGGGTCTGGGAGCGGGAGCCGGACGTCTGGTGCTTCGTCTCAGCGGCGAATCCCGCGTCCATCGACCTGCACCTGGACCTCGGGTTCGTCGAAGTGCGACGCGCGCCGGTCCTGCAAGGAGTGCCCTTCGACGGTGGCGAAGGGGTGTTGCTGCGGGCCCGCCGGCCCTGAGCGCATCTCACACTTTCGAGTGACGCAGGCACCGCACGGCCACTTTCGAGTGACGCGGGCACCGCACCGCGGGCCCCACTCGGCACCTCGCCCCAGCCCTCACACCCCGAGCCGCACCAGGAATTCCTCAAGCTTCTCGGACATGCGCGCGATCTGCTCCTCCGTGGTCAGCATCTCCTCGATCCGGCCGCCGAGCGCGGGCGTCTTCGACCCGCGGATGTACAAGGAGCACGCGAGGTCCGAGCACAGATAGAGCCCGGCGGAGTTGCCCTGGCGTCCGGCGTCGCCGGCCTTGCGCCCGGTCATCAGCGTGACGCCGCCGCCGGGATGCGCCGTGAAGCACAGCGTGCACATGTTCCACTTCAGGAATCCCTTGCGGCTGGCGGCACTGCGCAGCGTGACGCCGATCAGCCCGTCCCCACGCGGCGTCACCAGGTACGCCCGGTCCAGGGCCCGGTGGTCACGCCAGCCGAGAAAGTCGAGTTCGGACCACGGCAGGTCGGCCATGTCCCGGGGCATCGGAATACGTTTCGCCTCACCCTTGGAACAGTTGGCGAAACTGTCGCGGAGGGCGTCTTCGGTCACGGGGTGCATGAGATCGAGCTAACAGGGCGCGCCCGGGGACGGTAAAGCGGATTTCCCAACCCCTTGCCTATGACAGTGCCCGGGCCATGTACGGCCCGGGCACTGTCCACTGTGTGACCTATTACTGCGTGGGCTACTGAAGCGTCGCGAGCAGCGGGGTCGCCTGGGCGATGGCCGCGGACAACTGACCGCTCTGCGCCGCGGCCGCGAATTGATCAGCGCTCACCTGCGGCAGGGCGTATGGCCCGTCCGTCTCGGAGTAGGTCTGCCCGGGCGGAGTGATGACCTGGACCGGAACGCCGGTCCGACTGGCGTCTGTCTCCAGCGTCATGGTCACTCCCGGCTTGCTGGCGTCATCAGGGAAGAACCAGTACTCGTAACTGGAGAAGCCGTCCGTAGAGATGGTCCCCTTGCTGTCCATCGGCTTCTCAGCCCAGACCTCCAGCGTCCCGCCGGGCACCGCCTTGTTCGAGCAGTTCACGTTCGGCGGGCACCAATTGATGTTCTGCCGATACCTGCTCTGGCTCCCCGTCTCCCACGTCACCACGTTCTTGCCGGTCGACCCGGTCACCACCATGTTCACCTGCATCATCGACGTCTCGATGCCGGCCTTCACGCCCGCCGGGAGCGCGGGCGCCGCGGCCGCGACGATCTGCGACGCGGTCTGGGTGAACTTGTCCTGCGTCCCCTTCGAGACCGCGGTGTTCGGATCGAGCAGGGATTCCAGTCTGTTCATCCCCGGCTTGGCCAGCATCGCGACGACGTCGTCGGCGGACACCATCAGGCCTGCGGGGTCGAAGGACGAGTCGTTGCGATTCAGATCCGGCGGCCACGCCTCGCCGGTCGGATAGTCCGACGGCTCGTGCTCCGCGTACTGAAACTTCGCGGTCGTCGTCGACATCTCGATGTTGAACTCGTACTTGCTCCGGTCGTCCGGGACGAAGGTCACCGACAGATCCTCGGCCGCGATGGTCTTGGCCGCGCTCGCCTTCAAGGTGTCCGCCGGATAGTGGTCCCCACCATCACGGAGCGCATCAGCAGCGGTGGTGCTTCCCTGATGGATGTAGACCGTCCCGCCCTGGACCGCCTTGGTCTGGCAGTCCATCTTCGAGGGGCAGGGGATGGCCTTGAGGACGTCGGCTTGGCTGGTCGGCGCCGTCCCGACCCACATGGTCACCTGGTTCGTGCCGGTCGCCCCGGTCAGAAGGGCGGGAGAGCGGGGGTCGGGGCTGAAATCCGTGGCCGGCGCTCCGGCGGTGATCCCTTGCGGCAGCAACGGCTGTAGCAACCCGGGCAGCTGCCATTTGACGTCCAACGCCTTCTGCACGCTGCCCCCCGCCGGCCCGAAGGGCAGCTTCCCGCTCGGGTTCGCCGAGCTGGCGGCGGACGTCACCTGGTTCGCCGGGCCCTGATTCCCGTGCCTGCCCGGCGTGGCCCCGGACACCAGGGCGAACGTCCCCATCACGGCCACCGCGCTCAACGTGGCACCGCCGACGGCGAACATCCGGTTCCGGCGCCGCTGCCCGTCCCCGCGGGCGATGGACCCGCTCGCGAGGTCCCGCAACGGCGGTTCGGCATCGGCGAAGGCCGTGCCGAGCAGACCGCGCACGGCCCCGTCGTCTTCGTTCATCTCGATACTCATGTCAGGTCTGCTTCCTCGCTCCTGCTCACGATCGGCCTGACGTCTCGGCTAATCCGGCCAACGGTTCCCGCAACAGCGCCAGGCCGCGGCTGGCCATGCTCTTCACCGCGCCTTGGGAGATGTCGAGGATCCCCGCGGTCTGCTCCACGCTCATGTCCTCCCAGTACCGCAGCACCACCACGGCACGGGTACGCGGAGGGAGTTGCTTGAGCGCGGCCAGCACCGCGAGGCGGGTCTCGGTCGGTTCGGCCGGCGACGCCTTCTCGGGGAGGTGTTCCAGGGGCACCGTGTCCCGGTGCCGCTTCCTGGAGTCCAGAAAGCACCGGTAGACCACCTGCCGCGCGTAGGCACCGGGGTTGTCCGCGGCCCGGACCCGGTTCCAATGGCGGTAGATGCGGTCGAAGGCGATCTGGACAAGATCCTCTGCGAAGTGCCAGTCACCGCAGAGCAGGTAGGCCGACCGCCGCAGATGGCCCTGGCTGGCCACCGCGAACTCGCGGAATTCCTCCCGGAAATCGGGATGCTCCGCGCCACGGCTTCCCATATGGATTCTCACGTCAGTGTCGACTCACGTGACACCCGCACAGGTTCGTAGGAAGCCCGATATTTTCTCCCGGCGATGCCGCGCTCATCGGCCATGCCGGCCCCCACCACGTCGGGAACATCACAGTCCGGTCCCGAACCGTCACGATTTTGTGCCCTCTTTGCCGATCGGGAGCCACCTTGCCGAACCGGTCCGGCTACCCTGGTGCCGTGATCTTCAAGCGCATCGGCGAAGGGCGGCCCTACCCCGACCACGGACGCTCCTTCAAGGAGTGGGCCGAGGTGGCCCCGCGCCAGATCCGCCTGGACCAGCTCATCACCACCAAACGCCACCTGGACCTGGACGCCCTGCTGTCGCAGGACTCCACTTTCTACGGCGACCTGTTCGCCCACGTCGTGCACTGGCACGGCGGCTACTACCTGGAAGACGGCCTGCACCGCGCGGTGCGCGCCGCATTGCAGCAGCGTACGGTGCTGCACGCCCGGGTGCTGGACCTCGACGAATGAGGGGCCGGACCGCCACGCTGACCGGCGCCGCCGTGATCGTCGCGGCGCTGGCCGCCGTGCTCTGGTACGCGAACCGGCCGGGACCGTCGGCGGCCAAGGCCGGCGACTGCGTCACGGCCCCGGCCGGCGGCAGCTTCAAGACCGTCGGCTGCACCGACGGCGGCGCGGCGTTCAAGGTGGCCGCGGTGCTCGCCGGCGGCGACAGCAACAGCTGCGACGCCTATCCCGCGGTGGTCCTGTCCGTTGTGGACAAGGACCGCACCAAGACTCTCTGCCTCGACAGCGCCAAGTAGCGACGCCGCTGCGGGCTCCGCGGGCGCCGGGCGCACTACGCTGCCAGAGTGAGTGATCTCCGGGAGTTGCTGAGGTCCGGGCTCTTCCGGCGGCTGTTCGCGACCCGTCTGACCGGTCAGTTCGGCGACGGCGTGTTCCAGGTGGCCCTCGCCGCCTTCGTCGTGTTCTCCCCGCAGAAGGAGGCGACGGCCGCCGACGTCGCGAAGGCGTTCGCCACGCTGCTGATCCCGTTCACCGTCATCGGCCCGTTCGCCGGCGTGTTCCTGGACCGCTGGCGCCGCCGCCAGGTGCTGCTCTACGCCAACCTGCTGCGGGCCGTGATCGTGCTGCTCGTGGCCACCCAGGTCCTGGCCGGACACAGCGGATTCCTCTTCTACGCCTCCGCGCTGGCGGTCCTGAGCTGCAACCGCTTCATCCTCGCCGGGCTGTCCGCCGCTCTTCCACAGGCTGTGGACAACGATCGGCTCGTGGTGGCCAACGCGGTCTCGCCGACCGCCGGGACGCTGGCCGCGACGCTCGGCGGTTCCGTGGGTGTGGTGGTCCGCGCACTGGTGGGGGCCGGGGACGGCGCGAACGCCCTGATCCTCGTCGTCGGCGCTGTCCTCTATACGGGGAGCGGTCTAGTAGCGCGCACCATGCCGCGCGACTCGCTCGGTCCGGACGAGCGTCCCCAGACATCCACCTGGAGCGAGCTGAAGGTCGTCGCCCGGGGCCTGGGAGAGGGCCTGCGACATCTCAGGGAACGCAAACCCGCGGCCGCAGCTCTAGCCGCCATCACCGCGAACCGGTTCTGTTACGGCCTGACGACCATCATGGTCCTGCTGCTGTTCCGCAACACCTTCAACGATCCGCAGAACACCAACGCCGGCCTGCGCGGCTTCGGCACCGCGGTCGCGGTCTCCGGAGCCGGCTACTTCGTCGCCGCCGTGGCCTCGCCGATCATCTTGCGCCATATCGGTTTCCCGACCTGGATCACGGTCTGCATGGTCGCCTCCGCGATCGTCCTGGCCGCGTCCGCCACCTGGTGGCGCGTCCCGCCGTTGCTGGCTGGCGCGCTGGTCCTGGGGTTCCTGGCGCAGGGACAGAAGATCTGCACCGACACCACTGTGCAGCGCAATGTAGACGACGCATATAGAGGACGCGTCTTCTCGCTCTACGACATGCTCTTCAACGGCGCCTTCGTCGCGGCGGCGGCGGTGGCCGCCGCGACCCTGCCCGCGTCCGGGAAGTCGATCGCGCTGCTCTACGCGACCGTCGCCGTGTACCTGCTGGGCGGAATCGCCTACGCCTGCTTCCGTTCGGCGTCGCGTTCGGCCCACCAGGACCGCAGTTCGGTGACCGCCGTTTCGTGATCCACCGGGCCGCGGTCCATGCGCAGCTCCAGCAGGAACTTGTACGCGGCCCCGACTTCCGGTCCAGGCCTGATGCCGAGGATCTCCATGATCTCGTTGCCGTCCAGATCCGGGCGGATCGCGTCGAGCTCTTCCTGCTCGCGCAGTTCGGCGATCCGGCGTTCCAGATCGTCGTAGGCGTGCTCCAGCATCAGGGCCCGGCGGCGGTTGCGGGTCGTGCAGTCCGAGCGAGTCAGCTTGTGCAGCCGCTCCAGCAACGGCCCGGCGTCGCGCACGTAGCGGCGCACCGCGCTGTCCGTCCACTCCGCCTCGCCGTAGCCGTGGAACCGCAGATGCAGCTCGACCAACTGCGAGGTGTCGTCGATGATCTCCTTGCTGTACTTCAGTTTCCGCAGCCGCGAGGCCGTCATGTGCGCGCCCACGACCTCGTGGTGATGGAACGACACGCCGCCGCCGGGTTCGAACCGGCGGGTCTTCGGCTTGCCGATGTCGTGCAGCAGCGCGGCCAGGCGCAAGATCAGGTCCGGGCCGTCGGTCTCCAGCGCGATGGCCTGTTCCAGCACCGTCAGCGTGTGCTCGTAGACGTCCTTGTGCCGGTGGTGCTCGTCGATCTCCAGCCGCAGTTTGGGCAGCTCCGGCACCACGATCTCGGCCAGCCCGGTGTCCACCAACAGTGTCAGGCCGGCCCGCGGATTCGCGGCGGTGAGCAGTTTGGAGAGCTCGGCCTGCACCCGCTCGGCGCTGACGATGGTCAGCCGTTCGGCCATCTCGGTCATCGCCTGCCGCACCTGGGGCGCGACGTCGAACCCGAGCTGCGCGGCGAACCGGGCCGCGCGCATCATCCGCAGCGGATCGTCGGAGAAGGACATCTCCGGAGTGCCGGGAGTACGCAGCAGACCCGCGTCGAGGTCGCTCAGACCGCCATAGGGATCGATGAACTCGAACCGCTCGGGATCGGCGGTCAGCCGCACCGCCATGGCGTTCACCGTGAAGTCCCGGCGGAACAGGTCGTCCTCGATCGAATCGCCGTAGGCCACCGAGGGCTTGCGCGACTCGCGGTCGTAGGCTTCGGAGCGGAAAGTGGTGATCTCCAGCTTGGCGCCGGCCTTCTGCGCGCCGACCGTCCCGAAGGCGATGCCGACATCCCACACCGCCTCGGCCCAGCCCTGCACCAGTTTCAGCACCTGCTCCGGGCGCGCGTCGGTGGTGAAGTCCAGATCGTCGCCGGGTCGGCCCAGCAGCGCGTCCCGGACCGGACCGCCCACCAGAGCCAGGCTGTGACCTGCGGCGGCGAACCGGCCGGCGAGCTCGCCGAGCACCGGCGCGACTCGTAGCAGTTCTGTTACCGCCGCCCGCTGTGCCTGGTCAAGCTGCGGGTCCGGGAGTCGCTGCTGGTCGGTGTGCATGGTGTCCGAGTTTACGTGTCGGGGCGCGGTGGCCGGGCCGGACTACGATTCGTCAGGTGACCAGCCGAGTCTTGCGCGCACTCTCCGCCTTCACGCTGTTCGTGGGTGCCGCGAGCCTGCTGCCCGGCAGCGCGCGCGCCGACACGGCCCACGCGGATTCCCCAGCGGTCCAGGTCGGGATCACCGGGGTCTCGCCCCAGATCCCGAACTTCGCCAACCTCTCCGAGCCGATGACTTTCTCCGGCAAGGTGGCCAACACCAGCTCGACCACGCTGCGGGACATCCATCTGGAGGTCCGCCGCTCGCTGGTGTACAACCGCTCGGCGATGGGCTCCACCCCCAACGGCGGCGGAGGGCAGCCGGACATCGCGAGGGTACCGGTCGCCAAACTCGCCCCGGGCACCACCCTGAACTGGCAGTTCACGCCGAAGGAGCTTGAATTCTTCGGCTCCAACAAGCCGACGTCCGGGGTCTACGCGGTCGATATCGACGCCTTCGACTCCGACGGGACCTTTCTCAGTGGTGCGCGAACGTACACGCTGTGGCAGCCGAAGCAGCCAGAGGGCACCAATGTGGCCCGGCTGGCGTTGCTGTGGCCGGTGGTCGGCCAGCCCGGCCTGACCGGGCAGAAGGTGCCGAACTCGGCGGCGGACCCGATCGTGGCCGACCAGTCGACGGCGCAACAGTTCGCGCCGGGCGGCCGGCTGGACCGGATCCTGGACGACGCCTCGGGCATCCCGGTCAACTGGCTGGTCGATCCGGATGTGCTGTACACCGCGAACGCGCTGGAGAACGGCTACTTCTATCCCGACAAGAACGGGAAGCTGACCGGCGGCCCCGCCACGGATCCGACGAACTGGTACACCAAGGCCACCGGCCTGCTCGGGGCCGGGCAGAACTGCTGGAACCTCCTGTACGGCGACCCGGATCTGAACACCCTGTCCCGCAGCGCGGCCGGCCAGGATCTGCTGAACGTGGCCGCCGGCACCAACGCCGGAGTCGGCGGCTGCCGGCAGAGCGACCAGGTCATCGCCTGGCCCTCCGACGGCCAGGCCGACGCCACCACCCTGAACGCGATCGCCAATACCAAGACGCCCAGCCTGGTCCCGCTGGTCGGCTCGAACGCGGCCTACTCCTGGCCGTCAGCGCACGCCGCGCTGCCGAACAGCCCGAACACGATCGTCTACGACAACTACCTATCGTCCGTCTTCACCGACCCCGCCAAGGCCACCCCGACGCTGAGCGACACCGGCGTCCTGGCCGGACAGCAGTGGCTGGCGCAGACCGCGCTGGCCGCGCGCGACGACACCAACCGGGCCCTGGTCGTGGTGCCGCCGCGGGACTTCGACCCGGCGCCGGCTCTGGTCAGCGCCATCAAGGCCATCAACTCGGTACCCCCCAATTACCAGTGGTACGGGCTGGACAACCTGGACCGGGTGCTCAGCGCACCGGCCACGCCCGAGCACATCTCGGCACTGACCAAGCCCGCCACGCCGAACGCGCCGACCGCCGTGGTGCAGACGGCCTGGGACAGCCAGCAGCTCTACCACGCGCTGCACTCGATCATGCCGGGGCACACGTACGACACCGCCGTGCCGCTGCGGCCGGTGGCGACCTGGTGGCGCAACCACGGCGGCGACCAGACGTACGCGCAGACCGTTTACAGCGCGGTGGTGGCCGACCACGGTCTGGTGTCCTTCGGTACGCAGACCCCACCCTTGACGATGTCCGGCAAATCCGGAACAGTCCCGGTGACGATCAACAACCGCACCAACACGACCATCCGCATCTATCTGCGCGCACACGATGAGGGCGCGCACA
The DNA here is from genome assembly GCF_015356865.1 of Catenulispora pinisilvae. Lineage (GTDB taxonomy): Bacteria > Actinomycetota > Actinomycetes > Streptomycetales > Catenulisporaceae > Catenulispora > Catenulispora pinisilvae. The sequence goes on along the minus strand of NZ_JAAFZA010000294.1, from coordinate 638 downwards.
CGATGGAGCTCAAGTTCGATGAGGACCAGGGCCCGCACACCGTGGACCCGGGCCAGACGGCCACGGTCCGTATCCCGGTACAGGCACGGGGTAACGGGCAGCAGGTGACGCTCAGCGCAACTCTCTACACCTGTGAAGACCTCAGCCAGAACTGCACGTATTATCCGTCGAACTTGTTCACACCCCTGAAGGGCGGCTTCACCACTGTCACCGTGAAGGTCAGCCGCATCGGCATCATCGCCCTTGCTCTGATCATCGGATCGGGATTGCTGCTGATCCTGCTGATCGGATTGCGCGTCTACCGCGCCAAGCGCGCCCATCACGCCCCCGCACAGGACACAATGGCAAGTTGAAACACCGACAATGATCGGACGACCGACCCACGGACGCGGGGAGCGCTGGAGAAATGACGAGCGACGGCAGTGGTCTGTGGCATCCGGATCCGCCGCGCGAGGACGACGACTCCCGGCCCCGACGGGCGCCGCAGCCCGGTCCGGGCGGACCGCAGGGTGGTGATCCTCGTCACGCTCCGGCCCCCGGGCCCGCTCCCCAGCAGCCGTGGACCCCGGCGCAGCCCGAACCGCGCTTCGACCCGCAGACCGGCCGCCCGCTAGCCCCCGGCCAGGCCCGGCCCCAGC
>NZ_JAAFZA010000293.1 GCF_015356865.1 Catenulispora pinisilvae | reverse complement strand
CCCCCAGCCCCCGCCGCCGAAGCAGCCGCCGAAGCCGAGAGCGAGACCGACCATGAGTAGCGACACCGCCACAGCCGGCCCGTCGCCGTCCGGCGTCATCCACGACATCGGCTACCGCACCTACTCCGGCGAGCGCGTGGGCCGCCTGGGCATCGTCCGGGCCCTGTACTGGCACAGCCTGCGCTCGGCCTGGGGCCTGGGCCGGGGCCCGCGCGCGAAGATCGTGCCCTTCATGGCCCTGGTCATCATGTCCCTGCCGGCCATCGCGAACGCCTTCTCGGTGTCCAAGACCGGCGTCCACGCCATCCGCTACGACGAGTACATGTACAGCTTCCAGCTCGTCCTGGTCCTCTACCTGGCGGCCGTGACCCCGGAGCTGATCTCCCGCGACATCCGCAACCGCACGCTGCCGCTGTACTTCTCCCGGCCGCTGCGCCGCACCGACTATCCGATCGCGAAAGTCAGTGCCCTGATCACCGCGATGCTGGTGCTCACCGCGGCCCCGGAGATCATGCTCTACGTCGGCACCATCGGCTCGCTGCACGGCGGTTCGGCCGTCTGGCGCGAGACCCGGGCCTTCATCCCCGGCCTGGAGCTGGCGCTGCTCTACTCGGTGGTGTTCAGCATCCTGGCCGCCGTCCTGTCCTGCTTCACCGGCCGCCGCGCCTTCGCCACCGGCGCCGTCGCGGTGTTCTTCTTCGGCACCTACGTCATCTCCTCGGCGATGGTCCGCCTCACCGGCTACCGTCCGCACTACGTCCACGACGGCGGCCCGGACGGCAGCGGCTACTTCGTGAAGCCGTCCTCGCCGGGCATGGGCCCGAAGATCTCCGGACTGCTGGACCCCGCGAACCTGTTGGAGGGCCTCAAGGAGTGGGTGGTCGGCAGCGCTCCGAAGAACGCCGACGTCCCCTACCCGGGCAGTTTCGGAATCGTGTACCTGGCCGTGCTCGTCGTGCTGTGCGCGCTGGCCGCCTTCCTCCTGATTCGCCGCTACCAGAAGGCGAGCCTGCTGTGAGCATCGACGAAATCCCCGTGCAGCGCGAGGCCGAGCGGCCGCTGCCGACGCCGAACGGCGGTCCGGCCGAGATCGTGCTGGACAACGTGACCCACTGGTACGGCAACGTGGTCGCGGTCAACGACATCACGATGACCATCGGCCCCGGCGTGACCGGACTGCTCGGCCCGAACGGGGCCGGCAAGTCCACGCTGCTGCACCTGGTCTCCGGGTTCCTGGCGCCCTCGCGCGGCACGGTCTCGGTGGCCGGCCGGACCGCGTGGCACAACCCGGGCATCTACCAGGTGATCGGCCTGGTGCCCGAGCGCGACTCGGTCTACGCCTTCCTGACCGGCCGGCAGTTCGTCACCGCGACGGCCAAGCTGCACAAGCTGCCCGACGTGGCCGCCGCGGTGGCCCGCGCGCTGCACATGGTCGAGCTGGACACCGAGGCCGCCGACCGCCGCATCGACACCTACTCCAAGGGCATGCGCCAGCGGATCAAGGTGGCCGCCGCGCTCGTCCACGAACCGCGGGTACTGCTGCTGGACGAGCCGTTCAACGGTATGGACCCGCGCCAGCGCATGCACATGATGGACCTGCTGCACCGGCTCGGCGACGCCGGCCACACCATCGTGTTCTCCTCGCACATCCTGGAGGAGGTCGAGCGGCTCAGCGGCACGGTGCAGGTGATCGTGGCCGGCCGGCTGGCCGCCTCCGGCGACTACCGCACCATCCGCCGGCTGATGACCAGCCGCCCGCACGTGTTCCAGGTCGCCTCCAGCGACGACCGGACGCTGGCCTCGGCGCTGATCGGCCGGCAGTCGGTGAACGGCGTGGAGCTGAATCCCGCCGGCGGCCTGGAGGTGCGGGCCGGCGACTACGGCGCGTTCAGCCGGGAGCTGGCGACGGTGGCGCGCGAGCACGGCGTGCGGCTGCGCACCGTGCTGCCCGCCGACGAGTCGCTGGAGTCCGTGTTCGCCTATCTCGTGGCGTCGTAAGGAGCTGACACCCATGTCGACCGTCTTCAATCCCACGATCGCCGCCATCACGCTGCGCGGCCTGCTGGGCCGGCGCCGCTCGCTGCTGATCGCCCTGCCCTCGGTGCTGCTGCTGGCCCTGACCATCGGGCTGCGCGCGGCCACCAACATCAACAGCTCGCACGACTTCGGCTGGCCCGGCGTGGTGCTCGGGCAGATCGGCCTGGTCACCCTGCTGCCGCTGACCGCGATGATCATCGGCACCTCGGTGCTGGGCACCGAGGTCGACGACTCCTCGATCCTGCACCTGCTGGCCACCCCGGTCAGCCGGGCCACGGTGATGTTCACCAAGTGGATCGTGGCCTGCGGAGCGACCCTGGTGTTCGCCGTCGTCCCGATCGCGATCGCCGCCTTCATCGGCACCTCCAGCTACGTCGACAACCCCGGCCCGCTGGACATGACGTTCACGCCGATCAAGGGCGACACCTCCGAGGCGATCGGCGTGATCGTCGCCGCCGCGGTCGGGGCCGTCGTCTACAGCGCGTTCTTCCTGTTCCTGTCGGTGGTGACCAAGCGCTCGGTGGCCGTGACCCTGATCTACATCCTGGTCTGGGAGAGCCTGCTCACCCGGTTCGTCAGCGGTCTGCGGCTGCTGTCGATCGGCCAGTACGAGCTCGGGATCGCCGACGGCATCGGGCATCTGCCGAACCTGAACTCCAACCTGACGGTGAGCACGTCGGTGCTGATGTCGGTGGTGTTCACCGTCGTGGCACTGGGCTACGGAACGCGGCGGTTGCAGTCGTTCCGGGTATCCGGCGAAGCGGCGTGATGCCCGGGATCGCAAAGGAATCTGCAAACTCCTGACCGGTCCGGAGTGAGAACGCGCATTCGGGAATAGGCTCCGCGCATGGAAAGCGTGCGTCGCGAGCCTGTTCCCGTCCTGCGTCGCCTGGTGCACCACTACCACGGCTTCCAGCTCCCGGACGCGGCCGCCCGGGCGCGCCTGGAGATCCCCTCCGGCGCCGTCACGCTCCTCATCGCCTTCGCCGAGCCGATCCGCATCGGCCTGGCCTCCGAAGGCGAATCCCGTGTCTACCAAAGGGGTTCGTTCCTGTCGGCCGGCCGGGCCGTGGCGGCCGTCGGCCGCCACCGCGGCCGCATCCACGGCATGGAAGTCACCCTCAACCACACCGGCGCGCACCACATCCTCGGTCTGCGGATGGCCGAGCTGTCCGACGGTTTCCCGACGCTGGGCGAGGTGCTGGGCCGGGAGGGCGATCTGCTGGTCGAGCAGTTGGCGGGCCTGCCGACCTGGGAGGCGCGCTTCGCCCGGCTCGACGCGTATCTGACCCGGCGCGCCGCCGATTCGCCGGTCCTGCCGGCCTGGCAGGTGCGGCGGGCGACCCGGCTGGTGGCCGCCGGCTGGCCGCTGCGCGACATCCAGCGAGACGTCGGCTGGGGCGATCGGCATCTGCGCGCGCGGTTCCTGGAACAGGTCGGCATGTCGCCGAAGGCGATGGCGCGCGTGCTGCGATTACAGACCGCCCTGCGCGCGCACCTAGCGGGCCGCAGCTGGGCCCAGGCCGCGATCCTGGCGCGCTACCACGACCAGGCGCACCTGGCGCACGACGTCAAAGCGATCACCGGGTTGACGCCGGGGCGGTTGGCGGAGCTGCGGCGCGGCGCCCCACCGGGCTCCGCGCTCGACCGGCTTCCCGGACGGGTGACCAGCGTGTTGCTGGGCTGACGGCCGCCGCTGCGCGCCGGCCGTGTCCACCCCGGCCGGCACCGGCGCGGCCTTGGCAACATTCGGTCCGAACCGAACCCGTCGGAAAACCCCTCCGTCTCTTCCCAACCGCCCCGGCCACCCGCGCCGCGGCGGTACCGGGGCCGCCCAGCCCGGGCCGGCCCCGGTACCGTCCCCCCGCACCGGGAGGCCGGCGTGGTCGTCAGGATGACCGGTGGCGGCTGCCCGTGTCTTGTAGAAATCGGAGACGGCCTGCTCAACGGTTCCAACCGATCCGCGCCGATCCGCATTGAGTACAGGTGAGCGGGGTCGACGACACGGGAGGGCAGGGCCGATGAGCGACGAGGACGAGTTCCGGGAGTTCGCCGCGAGCCGCCAGAAACAGCTGCTGCGCAGCGCGTATCTGTTGTGCGGGAACTGGCACAGCGCTGAGGACCTGGTGCAGACCGCCTTCGGGCAGATGTTCCGGTCCTGGCGCCGGGTGCGGCGCGTGGAGTATCCGGACGCCTATGCCAAACAGGTCCTGTATCGCTGCCATCTGACGGCCAACCGCAAGAAGCGGTTCGCGACGGTGCCGATCGAATCGGTGCCGGACCTGGCCGCGCCCGGCGCCGGGTTCGGCGCCGGTTTCGACGACGGCAGCGTGGCCGTGCTCACCGAGGCGCTGGCCCGACTGCCGGACCGGGCCCGGGCGGTGGTGGTGCTGCGGTTCTGGGACGACTACTCGGTCGCGCAGACCGCCGACGCCCTCGGGATATCGCAGGGGACTGTGAAGAGCCAGACGGCACGGGCCCTGGCGCTGCTCCGGACCCGGATCGGCGACTCGCTCAACGACATCCGTCAAGACTGACGAAGGAGGACTCCATGACGGAGCAGGACACCGAGCGGGTCAAAGCCCTGTTCGACCAAGCCGACCTGGACGACGTGCCCACCACCCGGGACCTGATCGGCCCGGCCGTCGCCTGGGGGCACGGCCGGCGCCGCCGCGACCGGTGGACCGCCGTGGGCGTGACCGGTGCGGTGGCCGCGGTGGCGGTCGCCGGGGTGGTGGCGTTGCGGCCCGGCGCTGACGGCGCGGCACCGGTCGGGCCGGGGTCGTCGATGTCCGCCCCGCAGGCCTCGCCATCCATTCAGCGGGAGCTCACGACGCTGCGTCCCTTCCTACCGGCGGGCTATTCCCTCACCTGCCAGAACACCGAGGGCGCCTTCTGCGAGATGTTCGTGCTCACCGGCCCGACCGGCGGCACGAGTTTGATGCAGTGGAGCGCGGGCGTGGACCTCCCGCCGCCGGCCGGGCCGACCACGCTCGTGGACGCGGTGCACATCCACAAGGCCACGGCGCTTCTCCCCGTGGGAGCCGGCGCCCGAACCTTCGCCAACGGTTCCATGGCGATCTCGGCTTATGACGTCGAGGCGCGGAACATGGCCTCCGCCGCCGCCCACGATCTGACCGACCCGGCGGAGATCGTCTACAACCAGGTGGCCTACACCTTCACCCCCAAGGGATCGACGCGGACCTACGGCATCAGCATGTCTGAATTGGTCAAGGAGCTGCCCTGGAAGAACGGCAAGTCGGAGTTCCCCGACGACCACGCGCGTCTGGGCTACAACCCGGACGGTCCGGTCCTGAGCCCTGAGCAGTTCGACCAGATGGCGAGCGCTCCCGGCCTGCGGGCCGCACTCGATCAGGTGGTGATCTGGGGGAATCAGCGGTGATCACGATGCGCGGGCCGAGACTCGACTTCGACCCGCGTTTCCCCTTGTCCGGCAACGGCGATCACGGCTTGCGCAGCCGCACCCGCTCCACCCGGTGATCAGCACCCTTACGCAATACCAGCCGCGCCCGGCCCCGGGTCGGCAGGATGTTGTCCATCAGATTCCGCTCGTTGATCGACGTCCAGATCTCGGCGGCCAGGCCGCGCGCGGCGTCGTCGGACAGCGAGGCGAACCGGTGGAAGTACGACTGCGGGTCGCTGAAGGCGGTGGAGCGCAGCGCCAGGAACCGGTCGGTGTACCAGCGCTTCAGATCCGAGCGCCGGGCGTCGAGGTAGATGGAGAAGTCCAGGAAGTCCGAAACCGCCAGCGAGGTCCGGCCGTCGGCGCGGGTGCGGGCCGGCTGCAACAGGTTCAGGCCCTCCACCAGCAGGATGTCCGGCCGCTTCACCTCCACGCCCTCGTCTTTGACGATGTCGTAGACCAGGTGCGAGTACACCGGCGCCTGGACCGCTTCCTGCCCGGACTTCACCGCCGACAGGAAGCGCAGGAACGCGCGCTGGTCATAGGACTCCGGGAAGCCCTTGCGGCCCATCAGTCCTTGCCGTTCCAGCTCCGCGTTCGGATACAGGAACCCGTCGGTGGTGATAAGGCCCACTTCCGGATGGTCCGGGCTGCCCGCCAGCAGTTCGCGCAGCGTGCGGGAGAACGTGGACTTGCCGACCGACACCGAGCCGGCGATGCCGATCACGAACGGCGGCGCGGTCTGCGGCGTCCACTGTCCCTGCCGGTCCGCGCCGCCGGACCTGGCGCCGGCGGCGAAGGCGGCGATCGTGCCGCGCAGTTGCGAGGTGGCCCGGACATACATGCTCAGCAGCTGCGTCAGCGGCAGGTAGACGTCGCGCACCTCTTCGACATCGGTGACGTCCAACAGACCGCGGAGCCGGTCGATGTCGGGCTCGGTCAGCAGCAGCGGGGTCCGGTCGCGCAGGGCGGCCCACTCCTCGCGGCTGAACTCCAGGAAGGGGCTGGGAGCAGACGGGGCGGCATTGGTCACCCGGCCAAGCCTACCGACCGGTAGTGGTGCGGATTCGCGGCCCGATTGGTCTGTACCAATCCAGGTCACCGGGTATACCACTATGCTCTGGCCCATGTGCGGAATCGTGGGTTACGTCGGCTCCCAGCAAGCCCTGGGCATCGTCATAGAGGGTCTGCGTCGGATGGAGTACCGGGGCTACGACTCGGCGGGCATCGCCGTGGTCGACCGGTCCGGGGCCGACGCCCGCCTGGCCGGAGCCAAGAAGGCCGGGAAGCTGGCGAACCTGGAGAAGGAGCTCGACGTCCGGCCGCTGCCGGCGTCGACCACGGGCCTGGGCCACACCCGCTGGGCCACGCACGGCGGGCCCACCGACGGCAACGCCCACCCGCACTTCAGCGACAGCGCCGGGGTCTACACCGACCTCACCGGCAAGGTGGCCGTCATCCACAACGGCATCATCGAGAACTTCGCCCGGCTCAAGGCCGAGCTGGCCGCCGAGAACGTGACGTTCCTGTCCGAGACCGACACCGAGGTCGTCGCGCACCTGCTGGCCCGGGACTTCGACGAGGCCGGCGACGGCGACCTGGGCGCCGCGATGCGCCGGGTGGTGAACCGGCTGCAGGGCGCGTTCACCCTGGTCGCGGTGCACGCCGACGCCCCGGACGTGGTGGTCGGCGCCCGCCGCAACTCCCCGCTGGTGATCGGCGTCGGCCAGGGCGAGGCGTTCCTGGCCTCCGACGTCTCGGCCTTCATCGCGCACACCCGCGAGGCCATCGAGATGGGCCAGGACCAGGTCGCCGAGATCTTCCGGGACGGCTCGGTGCGGATCACCACCTTCGACGGCGAGGTCGTCGAGGGCAAGCGGTTCCACGTCTCCTGGGACGCCTCGGCCGCCGAGAAGGGCGGCTACGACTGGTTCATGCAGAAGGAGATCGCCGAGCAGCCGCAGGCGGTCGCCGACACCCTGCTGGGCCGGGTGAACGGCCAGGGCAGGCTGAAGCTCGACGAGATGCGGCTCTCCGAGGACGAGCTGCGCGCCATCACCAAGATCATCGTGGTCGCCTGCGGTACCGCCTACCACGCCGGCCTGATCGCCAAGTACGCCATCGAGCACTGGACCCGGGTCCCGGTCGAGGTCGAGCTGGCCAGCGAGTTCCGCTACCGGGACCCGATCCTGACCAAGGACACGCTGGTGATAGCGATCTCGCAGTCCGGCGAGACCATGGACACCCTGATGGCCATCCGGCACGCCCGCGAGCAGCACTCCCGGGTCCTGGCGATCTGCAACACCAACGGCTCCACCATCCCGCGCGAGTCCGACGCCGTGGTCTACACCCACGGCGGCCCGGAGATCGGCGTGGCCTCCACCAAGGCGTTCCTGACCCAGCTCACCGCCTGCTACCTGGTCGGGCTGTACCTGGCGCAGGTGCGCGGGGTGAAGTTCAACGACGAGGTCGCCGAGGTCCTGACCCAGCTGTCGGACTCCCCGGCGGCGATCGCCGAGACCCTGAACCGGATGGAGCCGGTGCGCAAGCTGGCCCGCTCCATGGTCGGCGCCCGCACGGTGCTGTTCCTGGGCCGGCACGTCGGCTACCCGATGGCGCTGGAGGGCGCGCTCAAGCTCAAGGAGCTGGCCTACATCCACGCCGAGGGCTTCGCCGCCGGCGAGCTCAAGCACGGGCCGATCGCGCTGATCGAGCAGGACCTGCCGGTGGTGGTCGTGGTGCCCTCGCCCAAGCGGCCGCTGCTGCACGACAAGATCGTCTCCAACATCCAGGAGATCCGGGCCCGCGGCGCCAAGACCATCGTCATCGCCGAGGACGGCGACGACGTGGTGGCCCCCTACGCGGACTTCCTGTTCCACGTCCCGGAGCTGCCGATCCTGCTCCAGCCGCTGGTGGCGACCGTCCCGCTCCAGGTGTTCGCCGCGGAGTTGGCGGACGCCCTGGGCTACGACGTCGACCAGCCGCGTAACCTGGCGAAGTCGGTCACTGTGGAGTAAGGACGCGCATGATCCTGGGTGTGGGTATCGACGTGGTGGACGTCGAACGGTTCGCGGTGTCGTTGGCCCGCACCCCGGCTCTGCGGGAGAAGCTGTTCACGCCCGCGGAACGGGAGCGCGGCACGGCCTCGCTGGCCGCGCGGTTCGCGGCGAAGGAGGCGCTGGCCAAGTCGCTCGGCGCCCCGCGGGGCCTGCGCTGGCACGACGGCGAGGTCGTGACGCTGCCGGACGGCCGCCCGGAGCTGCGGGTGACCGGGACGGTCGCGGCGCTCGCCGAGGAGCGGGGGATCCGGGCGTTCCATGTGTCGCTGTCGCACGATGCCGGGATCGCTTCGGCGGTGGTGATCGCTGAGGGGTGATTTTCACCCTTCGGCAGTCGGCCCCGCGGCAGTCAGCACGGCGGTCGGCCCCGAGACGGTCAGGCCCGCAGCAGCCGGCCTCGCGGCAATCAGCCCCGCGGCAGCCAGTCTCGCGGCAATCAGCCGCGTGGCAGTGCCCGCCGCTGGCGCCGCCGCTGCATGAACCGCGGCAGCCGCCGCACCCGCAGGTTCGCGTGCTCCGCCCGGCCGCTGAGGATCAGCCGGATCGCGTCGGGCGTGGCCGGCCCGAGATCGGGCTGTCCGAGGTTGGCGTGCCGGGTGGCCAAGCCCGAGGTGTCCAGCGTCGTCCCGGACGGCACGACGAACCGCAGGTTGCCGTGCCGCACGTCCAGCACCACCTCGACCTCGCGCGCCCCGCTGAACACCGCCTCGGTGAAGTCGAGCAGGACGTTGCCGTGCCGCACCGCGATGTTCAGCCGCCGCGGCACCAGCCAGGCGCCGCGCTTGTGCGTGTTCCCGTGCGTGATGTCGATGTTCTGCGAGGCCTCCGCCTCGGTCCGGCGCGCCGGGTGCGCCGGCCGCGACGACGCCGGCAGATCCTTGATCAGCACGTCCAACTCGCCGAACGTCCGGGCGTTCATCGCCGCCTCGATGCGCTGGTCGAGCTCGTCCCCGTCGATGCGCCCGTCCCCGGCGGCCACCCGCAGCTGGTCGACGACGAGGTCGCGGTCTTCATGTGACGCGCGCAACTCGGCCCGCGATAGTTCCTCCCCTGACATGCCGGAGATCCTAGACGATTGTCCAGCGGGCAGGTCGCGGTGAGCCCACCACAGTTGGCGCCCCGCCCCGGGACACGCCAGGGTGGAAGCATGCTGACGGCGCACTCGGTCGACCAGGTCCGGCACGCGGAGGCGGCGCTGATGGCGCGCCTGCCCGAGGGCGAGCTGATGCAGCGCGCGGTCGCGGGCCTGACCTCGGAGTGCGTCCGGCTGTTGGGACGGGTTTACGGGGCGCGGGTGCTCGTGGTCGCCGGAAGCGGAGACAACGGAGGCGACGCGCTCTACGCCGCCGCGCGCTTGGCCCGGCGCGGCGCCGCGGTCGAGGCGGTGCTGCTCGACGAGGCGCGGGCGCACGCCGGGGGCCTGGCGACGCTGCGGGCCGCCGGCGGACGGGTGAGCGCGGCCGGCCAGTGGCGCCTCGGGCGCTTCGCTGCCAACGGCGCAGGTGCCGACCTGGTGCTGGACGGTGTGGTCGGGATCGGGGGACACGGCGGGTTGCGGCCCGCCGCGGCCGCGGTCTTCGAGCAGATCCCCTCCGATTCCGTCGTCGTCGCGGTCGACCTCCCCAGTGGCGTCGACGCCGACACCGGCGAGGTCTCCGGCCCGGCGGTCCACGCCGACGTCACCGTCACCTTCGGCACTTACAAGCCCGGCCTGCTCATCTCCCCGGGTGCCGAACACGTCGGCGACCTCCGCTTCGTCGACATCGGCCTGGCGCCCTACCTCGAAGGCGCCCCGGTCCTGGAAGCATTCGAGCCCGCCGACGTCGAAGCGCTCCTGCCCATGCCCTCCGCCGAGAGCAACAAGTACCGGCGCGGCGTCGTCGGCATCGCCGCCGGCTCCCCGCGCTACCCCGGCGCCGCCGTCCTGGCGACCGGTTCGGCCCTGCGCAGCGGGGTGGGCGCCGTCCGCTTCGTCGGCGAACCCGAGGTCTGCGACGGCGTCCTGGCCCGCTACCCCGAGGTGCTGATCGGCGACGGTCGCGTCCAGGCCTGGGTGGTCGGCCCCGGCATCGGCCCGGACCGCGCCGACCGCGTCGCCACGGCGCTCGCCGCCGAAGTCCCGGTCCTGGTCGACGCCGACGGTCTGGCCGCGGTCAAGCCCCTGGACCGCTCGCATCCGACGCTGCTCACCCCGCACGCCGGCGAGGCGTCCCGGCTTCTCGGCGAGCCCTGGACGGTCGAGGAGATCGAGGCCCATCGCCTGGCCGCCGTCCGCGAACTCGCCGACCGCTTCGGCTGCACCGTCCTGCTGAAGGGCTCGACCACCCTCATCGCCGATCCCGGCCGCGCTACCGGCGGTGCTACCGACGGCGCCACCGGCCGCGCCGCCATCCGCGTCAACCGGACCGGCGTCCCGGCCCTGGCCACCGCCGGTTCCGGTGACGTCCTGGCGGGCCTGGCAGGCGGCCTCCTGGCGGCCGGCCTGCATCCGCTCGACGCCGCGAGCGCTGCCGCCTACCTCCACGGCCAAGCCGCGCTCGACGTCCTCCGTGCCCACCCCGGACGCCAACTCATCGCCGGCGACCTCGTCGACGCTCTGACAGCGGCTCGTCCCGCGGGACCCGCCGCCGAGTCTCACTGAGGCGCGCGCACCGTCCGGAAGCTCCGCGACACCAGGCACACCAACGCCAGCGCCTCGACCGATCCGCTGAGCACGAACGCCGTCGACACGCCGACCAGCCCCACCGCCACGCCCATCAGCCCCATCGTCAGCGGCACGATGCCCAACGAGATCAGGGTCGTGACGCTGCCCACGCGGCCCCGGAACGCGTCGTCGCACTCGGTCTGCATCACGACGGTCGCCGGCACCCCCATCGCGCTCGACAACACGCCGACCGCCCCGGCCGCCGCCACCGCATACGC
>NZ_JAAFZA010000292.1 GCF_015356865.1 Catenulispora pinisilvae | reverse complement strand
GCCTGGCCTCGACTTCTCCGGTCACCGGCGAGGCCACCGGCGGGAACGCCCGCTGTTTGCGGCCGACCGTGGCCCACACGTCGCCGCCGGTGTCGGCGAACCGCTTGGCCACCAGCCGCAGCGTCTCACCCGAGACCTCCAGCCGGGCCGCGATCACCTCCTTGAGATCCTCTGGGCCCATCGAGGTGTCCAACGCCAGCAGGACCCGTGCCCGCCGGATCATCGAGGCCGGATGCACCCCTGTCGTGGTGATCCGAACCAACTCCTGGCGATCAGCCGGGTCCAGCACGACCGGCCGCTTCTTCACCGAAGACATCACAATCCTGACCGACGAAGGGAAGGAAGACCCACCACCACCTTCCACCTACCCAGCGGAACATGCCAGAGCTAAGCAGCGACAAGCTACTAGTGCGCTGACCCGACAGCAACGACCAAGTTGGTGTGAAGACCTGACCGAATAGGGACACCTACCGACCGGCGCGGCGGTCGGTAGCCAACCGGTGGAGCTTTCCGGCTACGTCGACCAGAGCGTCGATCGCCTCCGCGCGGTCCATGGTGCAATCTTTGATGGCTTCGGAGTCATCGTGCTCGAAGGCGCTGAGCCAGTTGAACATATGCTGGACCCGCAGCGCCCAGCGCTCCTCCTTCGACCGCTCCTTCGCAGGCTTCTTGGAGATGGCGTCGAACGCCGCGACAACGCCGTAGTGCGCGCGCACCGGTTCCAGCGACTTGCGCAGTTCCCCGCAGCGGCCTCGAAGTCTCCGTCCCCGATGTGCTGCCGGGCGGTCCGCAGCCGCCGAACCGCGGCAGCCAGGTCCTCGTAGTCGGTGACCGGGACCATGATGTTGATGTAGGAGGACGCGACCACCTTCTCCACTTCCACGGCCCACAGCTCCGAATACACCTGGAAGTCCAGGCTGCTCCCGGTCACCTGCCTCAAGGCCGGCGGTGTGCCCTCGATCCATGTCACCTGCGGGTTGGCCAGGCTCAGCGACAACTCACCGCTGGCCCGTAGCTCCTCCAGCTCCCGCAATGCTTGATCCGTGACCCACCCCACCAGCGTGACGATGTTGGGGTGGGTTCCCGGCGAGAACAGGTCTTCCGTGCTCTCCGCGCACAGTATGAGCGGGTTCTGGTGCGCGCTCCCGGCCCGGAACTACAGATTCCATGCCAAGCTCATCCCGGCAAGCGCCGGATCCGGTGTGACGTTGGCCCATGCCGTCACACGGATCTCGACGCGGGCCCCACCAAGTGCGCGGGTCAGTGTGGTGACGTTCGGCGGCGCCCCTTCGATGGTGAGGTTGACGCGATTCGTCAGGGACAGGTTGCTGCTCATGAAGGTCTGGCTTTCTACAGAAGATGGGATCGAATACGCACAAGAGGCCTCTCCCTGCCCTGCTCCTGCACGGGATTTCGGCCAGCTGTGGACGCAAGCCAAGGAGGCCAGGCTGAACCCCGCGACTCTGCCCGAGTACCGGTCCGTCGCCGTCATGCGGGACCTACAGTAACTACGGTACGAAGCAAAATATTGTCCGCGGAGCTGCGGGGACAGCGGCAACTCAGGCTGCGGGCGGCGGATCGTTAGACATCACAATCTCGGGCAACTCGAAGCCGGTTGCCCTGTCTCGGACCTCCTGCTTGATGAGCTCTGCAAGCATCGATCGTAGGACGGAGTACGGTAGCGGCCGATCGGCCGACGCGTGCCGGACTAGCCCGTAAATCTCATTCGCAGTACTGATGGCTCTGCTGCCGCTATGCACAAAGCCAGACCGGGCATCGTAAGTCTTTCGCAGCCCGCCGCAAAGCTCGCCTCGATCCTGCGTCACGAAGTCTCGGATATGCTTTTCTACCGCCCACGATCCACCCTCGCCGTAGACGCCTTCGGGCATCCGCACGTCATAGATCCACTCCCTCCACTCTTGCTCCCAAAAGCCGTCCTCAAGACTCTCGGCTACGTAGTTCACGAACGTCTCTTTGAGCCGGAGGTACTGGCTCTTCATGAGCTTTGCTCGAAGTGCCTCGGCTTGCACATCCGATAGCCCTTGAGCGCGAGCAAATTTGTCCCACGAGCGTGCTTGTTCCCAGGCTTCCCAGTTCGTCGGCGGTTCGCCGTACTGGCGCGACATGACTTCGAGGCCAGCAACGATGAGCGTGTAAGCCGCCGCTAGATCTTTCTCAAACAGAAGCGTCGCACCATAGTGCAGATCCATCGCGGCTGTCAGGGTGGCCTGGTCGTCCTCGGCGAGAGAGACGAGCTGAGAGAGCAGATCACGTATCCGGGCATCGAGACCCGCGGCTTCGAAGGGCGAGCTCAGACGACGATCGAAGACGTTGTTGAACCCAACGAAGGTCGTTTGTTGGGCTCCTTCCATGCTCAGCGGCACTTCCTCCAAGACCTCGATGCGACGGTCCAGGAGCAAGCTCAGGACTGTGCCTATGCTCGCGCCGAGTTCTGAGTCCTTCAGATGGTCGCCCGGTTGGCCGGCGGCACACCACTGGACTACCGACATCGACTCTGGGGGCATTCCAGGACGGTAGACCGGCCCAATCCGCTGGAAACGCATGAAGCCGTCGCCGTGCAACGGCTCAAGACCGGGTACGAGCAGCCGCCGAACGGGGAAGTACGGCCGATCGCCGTTCTCGACTGCCGCCTTGAGATCGAGAATCCATCGTGTGAGGCTAGACACTTCGCTCCTCCGGAAGCTCCGGGCCAAGGTAACTGACGTCGAGCTTCCCGAATGCTCCACCGCTTACGAACTTGATTTCGGTCGTCCCTACGAGCGTGCCGCGTGACCTGATCACGACGGCACGGGGGTCGTCAATCGGCTCCCATCCCTCGTTACGCTGGGCCGGGATCTCAGTCATGGGCAGGTAGCTTGCCGTAAACGCCCGGTTGTCGAGGTAGTCGATCAGGCCGCGGCAGTCGGCAGGCCGGAACCTCCCAAGCCATGCCTTCTGCTCGACGGTATAGGCGATACGGAATCCTTCGACCGGGCGTAGCTGAACCTGTTCATTGGCGTCGTACACGATGGCGTATACAGGATCGCTCGATGTGATGTTGTGTTCGACGCCAACCTCACGATTCGCCGCTGGGCTGTTCCAGAACTTCTCGAATGTCGATACTGGGTTGACTCGGTGCCTCTTATCGCTCGTGGTGAGAGGCAGTCCGAGAGGATCATCAGTCGGGAAACTATTCCCCGCCTCGAAGTATGGCGATCCATAACACTGCACCACCGGCATCAACTCGACCCACACGACTGGGATGCTGAGTTCGAGCGCCCAGTTCGCGGACTGGGCGTCATGAATATTGAGCAGAGACACGCCACAGTTGCGGGCATACGTGTGAGCGGTTTTGGTAAAGCCTGAGCGGCAGACAAGAATGCCGCCAGTCGCCTGGATATCCCTGATGACAGACAGGAACTCATCAACGATCTTGATGTCAGCTGGCCTGCCGTGGTCCTTCGCCTGCACGATCGTCAGATATGCGTCTTCTCCGTCGTTCCATCGGATGGACACGTCAATCTGACGCTTCTTCTCGCTGAACTGGCCATCGATGAAGTCGTTCCGCTTCACGTCGGCGCTGGGCTGGAGCTCAGCGAAGATCTGCTCGGCTAAATTCTCAAAGTCTTCCCAACGCGCCAAGATGATCTTGCGCCTCCACCCTTATCATCGACCTATTATAGCGTGTTGCTGATTTGCGCACCGACGTTTTGAGGTATGCGATCTGCCCATGCAGACTCCGGCGCACGTGGCCGTTCGCCTGCCTCCTTACCTTATGGAGTCGACGTGGTTGTTGACATCACTTCGGCTTATGCGGCCGTTGCCATCCGTTACTGCCAGGCATTTCGGGCCGCGGCTGGGGTCTGGTAGCTGATTGAGGAGTGCGGGCGTCGCTACTGACTTTGAATGCGTGATGTCGTCGCGGGTCAGGGCGGGTGGATGACCAGGCCGGTCTCCGCGAGACAGCCGTCGACGAGCTCGGGCCGGTACTGGATCCGTTTGAGCGCGAAACGGACGGTGCCGGCCAGCTCGTCCAGGCCGATCGGGACCAGGTTCGCCAGCGGGCCCCGCTTGATAAGCGACCAGATGCCCTCGGTGGGGTTGATCTCCGGGGCGTACTTGGGCAGCGCCACCAGGGTCAGCCAGTCGTGTTCGGCGGCGAATTCAGTGATCCCAGGCATCCAATGGGTGCGTGCGTTGTCCCAGATCACGATCAGCGGGGCGACGAGCTGCTGGTGCGCGGCCGTCAGCAGGTCGCGGTAGTCGGACCAGCCGAAGCCCTTCTTCTCGTTCTTACGACCGTGGTAGACCAGCAGGCGGTAGAACAGGCGCGAGCGGTGGCCGGGCCGGTAGCAGGTCAGGCCTGCGATGTTGACCCGGCCCGAGCCGCGCCCACGGACCGTGACGACCGGCGTCTGCCCACGCCTACCCCAGGTCTTGGCATGCGGCGGCCTCAAGACGCACCCGGACTCGTCCTCGAAGACGATCCATGCATCCGAGGCCGCGGCCGCCTTTCCACGGCCGGCCACACCTCCTTCTTCCACAACTCGATGGCCGCTTCGTCCCGCTCGACGGAGCGACGTGCCGGGGCCTGCCAAGACCATCCGTTGCGGCGCATCAACCCCCACACACCGCGGATCGTGTACGACTTGTGGAACCGGCGACCGATCACCGTCTTGATCCTGGCCAGCGTCCAGCGCTGGTCGTCCCAGCCGTGCGCGGCCGGACCCTTGCGCAGCTCGTCCTCCAAGACCTGGAACTGCGCCGGACTCAGCTTCGGCAGTGACGCCGGCCCCTTGGAGTACAAACCCTGCTCGCCGTCGACTTCCCATGCCGCGCGCCACCGCTCGATCGACCGCACTGACACCCGCAGCGCCTTGGCCACGGCCTTGTTGTCATCACCGGCTTCGAAGAAGGCCATAGCCGACAGCCGGACTTGCTCGCGGAACTCGGGCTGCTTGGCGGTCAGGCCCCCACCCTGCGGATACCTCACACCTACGACGTACCGCAGGGATCACGGCCTGTCAGCACACGACATCACACATTCAAAGACAGTAGCGTCGCGGCGGCGGATATCAGCCGCACACTCTGGGACAGCTCGAACAGGACGCTGTACGGTCCCGCCCCTTGAGCCGTCGCACGCAGCCGCCGGAGCGTCTGGTAGCCGTTGTGAAGAAGCTCCGCTGGATCACAATGCCGCGATATGCCGCAAGCTTCCTCCGCAAGTTCCGCCCGCATTGGTTCGAGACGAAGCCGCATCAACAAGATCCCGAAGTCGTCGGCGCCTCGATCGCCCTGGCCATGAGAATCAGGGGACGTGACGCCCCCGTGGCGGTCGGCCGACGGTGGGTGTGATGGCAAATACCGAAGACCATCATACCTTCTCATGAGTTCCGCCGAGGCTCCGCGCTTTCCCGTCTCGACATTGCTCAAATGACCGACGGTGTACCCGACACGTTCCGCCGCCTTTTTCAAGTTAAGGTCGGCAGCCTCGCGAATTCCGCGCAGGCATGGGCCGTCACCCGACTCACCCGCCGTGGAATGCTTCATGCGGTCAGGCTATACGCGCTCTGAGGTCAATCGATGCCTCGTGGGGATTATTCTGTCTTCCTGGCGGACTTCCACCTAAGCCCGGCGCGTTCATCAGGTGAATCGGTGTCCTGACCCCCGGAACGAGGAAGTGCCCCAGCACCTGGGATGATCTTGATTGTCGAGATAGAGAACGGCCCAGAACCGAAGCACTTTCCTGGTGAACCCTACATCTCCGCGTCCGAAGCTCGTCGTCACGGCCGGCGGGAGCGGGGTGGTGAGCCACGCCGGAGCGCGGCTGGTGGCCGATCTGGCAAACGCCATCGGGCTGGAGCAGGTGTTATCCACGGCGTTGGCGCCGATGCGGCGGCGGGACGGCGGACACGATCCCGGCTGGGTTGCCGTGGATGTAGCGGTGATGTTGGCCGACGGCGGCGAGGCGATATCAGACTTGGCCGTGCCGCGGGACAAGCCTGAACTGTTTGGTGCCGTAGCCTCGCCAGCCACAGCGTGGCGGGTGTTGGACGGGATCGACGCCGCGGCGCTGGAACGGATCCGGGCGGCGCGGGCACAAGCCCGCGAGGTCGCCTGGGGCGGCGAGCCCCACAGCTCCGCAAGGACGACGCGATCATCGAGCTAGCCGGCGCCAGGCGGGTACAGCAACGACGTCCTGCCAAAAAGTCCTGACCTGAACACCACGCGCCTCATTGAGATCGCAGTCCATGTCGACCTCGCATACGACTCCGCGGGCAGGAGATCTATTTCCCGCATCACCGGACCAGCTATCCCCCGGATGACCTGGGCTGATAGCTTAGTTCAAAGCTACTTACTACGGTCCAGCACCACCATGACACCATGAACTGGCGGGGCCGGCCGCTCACCAGCCACGAGGCCGTGGTGAACAGCATCGCCGCCACCAAGACCCGCACCGGACTGCCTGTTCACGCCGAGTCCGACACTGGCGCCTACCCGCTGGGCCTGTCGATAGCGACGAGCGGATGAGCCCTCTGCCGATCACAGCGCACGACCGAACGCTTCGCTGAATGGATGCACTGATACAACCACGAGCGTCCGCACTCAATGCTTCAGAGCTTTCAAAGTTCTGACCAGCTCAGATGTCGCATAACGGTATAGCGAACGTTCGTATAGCCGTCACTGTGACGCTGATGCGAACGCGCTGCCTGGCCGGGGCGAGATCACGTCTGGTAGTGCTGCTCGTAGTGGCCACGGAAGTCGAAGAAGCCGAGCCCGTCGACCTTGAGATCGCTCTCGATCTCTTGCAGCGTCCAGCACTGGTCAGAGTAGTCGTCGACCGCGACGCCGCCTGTCTTGAGGCTCTGTCGGTGGCGTGCCTTCGATTCCTGAGCGTGGCCCAACGGCAGACCTGCCGGATTGATAGGCGGCTATCGGTCCTGGTCTATACGCGCCGAGGCCGAGCTGGGAGCAACTCACCAGCGCACAGCCGGGCGCTCAACGCGCGTCCGATCTCGACAGGATCACCCGACACTGGTGTTCCCAGCTGTTCAGCGAGATCCTTGATGCGCAGGTCTACCGCGCTCTCGATCAGGTCGGCTAGGGCTGAGGCAGCGTCACGGGCGCGGGAGCCAGCGGTGACTAGCACTGCGGTGCTGATCAGGATGGCGGGCCACCATACGAGGCCGATCAAGGCGTAGAGCAGACCCCAGGCGGTCAGCCTGGCAGATGCGTCATAGGCCCCGCGTGCGGCGGTGATGTCGCTGCGCAGCTCGGTTGGCAGCACGGTCCAAAGCCGTGGCCACACGGAGGGCAGATCGTCCAGGCCGTTGACCGCCCTGGCACGGGCGATGGTGCGTTCGAAACGCTCCGCGACTCGCGTCGGGCGCCACGGTTCGGCACCGAGCCGATGTCGGCGGCGCACAAGTATCCGGACCTGCGTTTGAGTGCGAGCCAGGTCTGGCGGGATCACCGCATTGGCGGCAGCGGGAGCCGTGGCAGGGGATTCCGCTGCCACGGCAGCGAGGATCGCGTTCTTGAACTGATCCTTCGTGTTCTGCCAACGGTGGTGACGTAAGCGCACCAGCCAGGTCCCGGGCGGACGTTCCCCAGGCATTGCCCATATACGCTCAACCAGACCGCCGAGACCAACGGCCAGCAACCCGATGCCGAAACCTGCTAGCAGTACCCCGGCGGCGGTGAGCACGACTGTGCCCGGAGCATGCGCGGCGGGCTTGCTGGCCAGCGCATCGATCCAGTGGCTGAGGTTCATAACGGCGAAGGGATGGCTCTGGCCTAGGTGGCTTCCCGCGGCCAACGCCCCAGTCCACAGCAGGCCGGGCAGCATGAGGAATTGCACCCAACGGTCGGCGAGTTTGGCGCCGACCCCGGCCAGGAACGCGCTCACAGTGCCGGGAATTTGTAAGGTCTCATAGGCGTCGCCTTGCCTCCGGCTGTACCAGAGGCGACAGCGCAGGACGGCAGCCCGTCGGTCTCGTCGGGCGCGACAACCCGGACGCACTGATCCATCGGGCAGGTCCACGCTACAACGTCAGTAGGTGGGATCGGCATCGGCGGCAAGCCTGTCATGCTGGGGAATTTGTCACCGCTCTCACTACGCGTCGAGAATCCCGCCAGTCCCTGCCGGGCGCAGGCCTGCTCCACAGCGTCGATCAACAAGCCGACCGCTGTCGGGTCGGGATCCGGGGTGCCGAGAAGAGTCAACAAGTCCGTGAGGTGCTGCTCCCCGCCGCCGTCGCGTACGATGTCCCACAGTGACGGCCATCGGCTGAGCTGGTCGCACAGCAGACCCGTCCGCTTCCGCATCGCGGTATCCACCGACAGCGCGTCCTTCCCCTAAGCCCGTCTCGAAACGAGATGGTACCTGAAGCTGACTGTCAGTGAGTAAGATCCCTGAGAATATGGGGAGCACATAGCAGCAAAACGGGGGTGCCATGCCGGACCGGAACCGACCAACGGCGTTGGAGCAGGCGCAGTATCTTGTCGACGAGTACCAGCACACCGGCCTCCTGCCGCTGCTGGAATTGGCGACCCGCTTGTTCAACGAGGCGCTCGCCGCCACACCGCCTGGGCACCCCGATCGCGCTCGGCGGCTGACCGACGTGGCCATCGCGCTGGGAATGCTGTTCGACCACAGCGGGGATGTCGCCGTCCTGCGTGCCGCGGTGAAGGCAGGGCGGGAAGCCGTCGCGCTCGCGCTCTCGACGCTGGATTCGTCGCTGCGCCACTGCGCCAGCAACCTGGGTGTGTCGCTGCGCAATCTGTATCTGACCACCAAGGATCCTCAGACCTTGGACGAAGCTGTCCGGATCGCGCGACTTTGCGTCGAGTTCACCCCGGAACACCATCCGAATCGCGCGCGCGAGATTAACAGCCTGAACTTCCTCCTCGAAAAGCAGGCTGGAGAGGTTGATTCCGACGAGAGCATGCGGGAAACGGAGGCGGTCCGTGCCGCGCACGAGACTGTGAACCGAAATCCGTCGGATGACGTACGCGGGGTCGAAGTCCTGCATGTCCTCAGCGGCTCACTGCAGGACCGCTTCGCCGTTACCGGGGACTCGCAACTTCTACAGGATGCGGTGATTTACGGGCGCAAAGCCGTGGCTGCAACCGCAACGTCGGATCCGAGTCTGGCGAAGCGGTGCGCGACACTCGCGGCAGCGCTTTTCAGCCTGCATTCACAGACCGGCGATTTGGAGCTGATCCACGAGGCGATCGAAGCGGATAGAAAGGCCGTGGCGCTAACGCCTTCGGGACCGGAACGCCCACTCTATCTCCACAATCTCGGAAGCGCCCTCATCCGGCTGTTTCAACAAAGGAGCCACCCAGACCTACTCAAGGAGGCGCTTCGCCTTGCGCGGGAGTCGGTGTCTCTGACGCCGCGTACAGGCGATCCGAATCGCGCGCTGTATCTGACATTGCTCGGTGGGGCTGCCCGGCTCTGCTACGACAGCGACGGTGAGGTGGCACACCTCGACGAGGCGATTCAAGCCGAGCGGGAGGCAGTGGCAATCACATCCGACCGCGATCCTCGACGTGCGATGTATCTGAACAATCTCGCAACCGCGTACGAGGCGCTTTACGGTCGCACCCGGCGACGGGAGATACTGAAGCAAGCCATTGACTACATGCAGCAGGCTGTCGACCTCACGCCCCCCAATCACCCCGACCGCGCTGGCAGGCTCGCCAACCTCGCGACACTGCTGGACATGTCGCACGATGACACCAAGCAGGTGAGTGCCGTCATGAAAGCAGTAAAATTTGCGCGAAACGCGTTGGAACACACTCCCGAAGATCATCCCGACTACGCGCAGCGCGCGAGCACTCTGGCTGGAGCGCTGCTGACCGCGTTCAAGAACGCGGGCACGGTCACGGTGCGAGAACTCGCATTCTCCGATACCACCGAGAGCCCCCTCGTATTCGCCTTGAGGCGGCTGATGGGCAGCATCGAGATGCTCAATCCTGACGTGCTGACAGAAGCCGTAGCTCTGGCACGGAAGGCCGTCTCCCTTATTCCCGCCGGCCATCCCAACCGCGCCATGTATCTCTATAATCTCGCTGTCGTCCTTGAAACCTTGGCCGAGCATCAGGAATCGGCTCGTGAAGACGCGCTCGGTCAGGCACGCGATGCATATCGCGAAGCAGCGGATGACCAGGCCGCGGCAACCTTCGTCCGCATTCGCGCGTACCGGAGTTTCGCCCTGCTGTGTACGGACGCTCAACACGCCGATGCAGGCCTGGCCGCGATCGAGGACGCGATCGATTTAGTGGACGTCCTGGCACCGGGCAGCTTGGCGCTGCCCGACCGGGAGCACCAGGTCAGCCGTATCTCCGGCCTGCCGGGCGAAGCCGCGGCCGCAGCGCTGAATGCCGGCCGGCCGGATCGCGCGGTGGAACTCCTGGAGCGCGTGCGAGGCGTCCTCGTCGCAGACGTATTGGGTTTGCGCGGCCACGACCAGAAGCGGCTGCGCGACTACGACCACACGCTGGCTGACCAACTAGACCGGATCCGCGAGCGCCTTGACCTGCTGGACCGTGGCGACGTGGAAGCAGCCGCCGCCACGTCGGACTCCGACATGCTGCAACCGACGCGGGATCCGGATCTGCGGGTCGCCAAAGAGCGTCGCGAAGCATACGCGGAGTGGCGGCGTCTGGTCGAGCGCGTACGCGCAATCTGCGGGTTCGAGAACTTCCTACGCGCGCCCCGAATCGAACAGTTGGTCCCGCAGGCACAGGACGGACCGTTGATCTATGTCTCGTCCAGCACTTCTCGAAGCGACGCATTGATCCTCACTGGTTCGGCGACCGAGCCGGTGCAGGCCGTGTCGCTGCCGTCCCTGAACCAAAAGGAGGCTTTGCAACACGCCCAAGACTTCGTGGTCTCCTGCAATCGGGCCACCAATCCCGCTCATGACCCGAAGCGGCGGATGGCTGCTCAACGAGAAGTCGGCGAAACGTTGGTCTGGGTGTGGGACGTTGTGTGCGAGCCCGTGCTGCGCCACCTCGGCCATACGGGCCCTCCCGGAGAGGGGGAGGAATGGCCACGCATCTGGTGGTGCCCAGTCGGCGTTCTCGCTTTCCTTCCACTGCACGCCGCAGGTCGCTCGACCGATGACGGAGTCCTCGATCGTGTTGTTTCGTCCTACGTCACGACCGTACGTGCTTTAGAGCATGCCCGCAGCAGTCAGCCCGCCGCCGAAGACCCAGGCCTGCTGATCGTTCCGGACTCCGACCTGCCTGGGATGACCGCCGAGACGGCCGCGATTGTCGCGACAGTCCCAGGCGCACGGCTGCTGGAACAACCGACGTGCCGGACAGTCCTCGACGCACTTCCTCGGCATGCAATGAGCGAATGCCAACATGACGTCGCTGGTCAGGGTACTGGTGTGATCGGGTTTGCGGGTGTTCATCCTGTTCGTAGGCGGGTGTCTGCGGTCTAGATCGTCTGCCGCGGTCAGCGGGTGACTTCGAG
>NZ_JAAFZA010000291.1 GCF_015356865.1 Catenulispora pinisilvae | reverse complement strand
CCCCCGGGGAGCCGGCCGGCACCGAATCCCCCGCCTGATCGCCGATCTTCATTGACTACCGGCCCCGGCTGGAGCAGCGTGGACCCTCCAGCAGCACTGACCCCGGGAACGCCCATGACCCTGGCACTGCGCACCGCCGACCTGCCCGCCACCGAGCGCTTCGAGTTCTGGCGCAGCGTCGTGTGCGACGCCTTCGTGCCGCTGCGCGCCGAGCCCGGCACCGACGACTTCCGCGGCCGGCTGCGCAGCATCCACCTCGGCGAGCTCCAGGTCACCGAGATCGACGCCAACGCCCACACCATCAACCGCACCTCCCGCGCCATCGCCGCCTCCGACCGCGACTACTTCAAACTCGGCCTGCAACTGCGCGGCTACTGCGTCCTGACCCAAGACGGCCGGGAAGCCCCGCTCACCCCCGGCGACTTCGCCATCTACGACACCACCCGCCCCTACAGCCTCGCCTTCGACGACAGCTACCGGCAGCTGGTCCTCATGCTCCCCCGCCGCCTGCTGCGCGTCGCACCCGAGGACGTCGGCCGCATCACGGCGGTGCGCGTCTCAGGCCGCCAGGGCGTCGGCGCGCTGGTGTCGCCGCTGTTGATGCGGCTGGCCGACCACCTGGACGAGTACGAGACGCCCGGCAGCGTCCGGCTGGCGGACAACATCGTCGACCTGCTGGTCACCCTGGTCGCCGACCGCCTGGAACTCCAGGCCCCCGGCCCCGACTCCGGACGCAGGGCACTGATGATGCGCATCACCTCCTTCATCGAGAGCCACCTCGGCGACCACGACCTGGGCCCGGACACCGTGGCGGCGGCGCACTTCATCTCGACGCGCTACCTGCACAAACTGTTCCGCGACGAAGGCACCACCGTCTCCTGCTGGATCCGCGACCGCCGCCTGGAACACTGCCGCCGCGACTTGCGCGACCCGCTGCAACTGGACCGCGCGGTCGGGGCGATCGCGTCGCGCTGGGGCTTCGCCGACGCGGCGCACTTCAGCCGGATCTTCCGGTCGGCGTACGGGGCCAGTCCGCGGGAGTATCGGCTGACGAGTGAGCCCACGGGAGAGATCACGCTCAGCGTGGCGGACCGGGAGTATTGAGCGTGGACTTGGAGTACTGAGCGTGGACTTGGAGTACTGAGCGTGGACTTGGAGTACTGAGCGTGGACTTGGAGTACTGAGCGTGGACTTGGAGTACTGAGCGCCGCCCGTCAACGGCTGTTCGCTGACGGACAAGCCCCGCGCACGGCCGCTTGCGACGCTGAAGGCGACGCCAGAGGACCCGTACACGAAATGGGGCATCAGAGCATGGAGCAGACACAGGCCCGGCTGTTCATCAACGGCAAGTGGGCCGAACCCGCCGCCGGCGGCTCGTCCTTCCCCAGTCTCGACCCGGCCACCGGCGCGCTGGTCGGCACCTTCGCCGAGGCCGGCCCCGCCGACGTCGACGCCGCCGTGGACGCCGCCCGCTGCGCGCTCGCCGATCCCGCGTGGGTCGGCATCACCGCCGCCGAGCGAGCGCGCCTGCTGTGGCGGGTCGCGGACCTCATCGAGGCGCACGCCGGCGAGCTCGCCGAGCTCGAGACCCGCGACCAGGGGCAGCCGCTGGGCGTCGCGCGCGACGTCAGCGTGGCCGGCGCGGCGGAGCACTTCCGCTACTACGCAGGGTGGTGCACCAAGATCGAAGGCGCGGTGGCCCCGGTCTCGTTCCCGAACACGCTGCACTACACGCGGCGCGAGCCGGTCGGGGTGTGTGCGCTGATCACGCCGTGGAACTTTCCGCTGATGATCGCGACGTGGAAGATCGCGCCGGCGCTGGCGTGCGGGAACACCGTCATCGTCAAGCCCGCGGAGCAGACCCCCGCCACCACCGTGCGGCTCGTGGAGCTGATCGAGCGCGCCGGGATCCCGGCCGGCGTCGTCAACCTGCTGACCGGCGGGCCGGACGTGGGCCGCGCGCTGGTCGAGCACCCGGGCGTGGACAAGGTCTCCTTCACCGGTTCCACCGCCGTCGGCAAGGAGATCGTGCGCGGCAGCGCGGCGAACCTGAAGCGCGTGACGCTCGAACTCGGCGGCAAGGCGCCCAGCATCATCGCCGCCGACGCCGACATCGACGCCGCCGTCGCGGGCAACCTGCAAGGCGGCCTGCTCAACAGCGGCCAGGTGTGCGCGGCCTACACCCGCTTCTACGTCGACCGCCGCCGCGTGGACGAGTTCACTGAGAAGCTGGCGAACGCCGCCTCGGGGCTGCGCCTGGGCAACGGCCTGGACCCGGAGACCCAACTCGGCCCGCTGGTCACCGCCGAGCACCTGGCCAAGGTCGACGGCTGCGTGCGCCGGGCCGTCGAGGAAGGCGCCGAGCTGGTCACCGGCGGCACCCGCGCGGACGGGGACGGGAGCCTGGCGCGCGGCAACTTCTTCCGCCCGACGGTCCTGGCCGGAGTGCGGGACGAGATGTCCATCGCCCGAGACGAGGTCTTCGGCCCGGTGCTGCCGGTGCTGGCCTACGACGACCCGGAGGAGCTGGCCGCGCGCGCCAACGACACCGAATACGGCCTGGCGGCCGCCGTCTGGACCAAGGACCTGGCGACGGCGCACCGCCTGGCCGCCGATATCCGCGCCGGGGCGGTGTTCGTCAACATGCTGCCGATCCCCGACAGCGGTGCGCCGTGGGGCGGTTTCGGGGCCAGCGGCTGGGGACGGGAGATGGGCAAGTACGCCCTCGACGTCTTCACCGAGGTCAAGGGCGTCTGGATGCACCTGGGCTGAGCCCGGGAGCGACAGGAGACGCACAGGAGAACGACAGGAGATCGCACATGCCCGCAGACAAACTCCCCGCCCCGCCTCACCCCCTCGACCGGCTCAGCGCGGCGGACGTGCTGACCGGCCGCGCCATCCTGGAGAAGGCCGGGCTGCTGCACGACAGCACCCGATTCGCCTACGTGGGCCTGGAAGAGCCCGACAAGCAGGACGTGCTCGAACACGTCCCCGGCGCACCCTTCGAGCGACGCGTCAGGGTCCTGCTCCTCGACCTCGCCGACGGCCGCTCCCGCGACGTGATCGTCTCCGTGACCGCCGGAGAAGTGGAATCCGTACGCGAACCCGATCCAGATCACGACGGCCGCCTGCCGATCCTCGACGCGGAGTTCGAACTCGTCGAACAGATCGTCGGCGCCGACCCGAACTGGCGAACCGCCCTGGCCGCACGAGGACTCACGCCGGACCGGGTACGAGTCGCGCCCCTGTCCGCCGGAGCCTACGACCACCCCGCCGAGACCGGCCGCCGCATCATCCGCTCCCTCGGGTTCCGCCAAGACCACCGGCGCGACAACCCGTGGGCGCATCCCGTCGACGGCCTGGTCGCCTACGTGGACCCGATCGCCCGCGAAGTGGTCAGCGTCATCGACACCGGCCCGCAGCCGATCCCCGCCGAGTGCGCCGACTTCGACGATCCGGCCTACGTCGGCCCCGCCCGCCGGGGCCTGCGACCGATCGAGATCACCCAGCCCGAGGGGCCGAGCTTCCACCTGGCCGGGGACGTGCTGCACTGGCAGAACTGGAGTGTGCGCCTCGGTTTCGACGCCCGGGAGGGTCTGGTGCTGCACCAGCTTTCCTACCGTGACACCGATACCACCACGAACACCAACATCGGAACCAACGCCGACACCAACGCCAGCACCGACACCGGAACCGGAACCGGCCAAGACCGGCCCATCCTCTACCGCGCATCGATCGCCGAGATGGTGGTCCCCTACGCCGACCCATCACCGGTCCGCTTCTGGCAGAACTACTTCGACGCCGGCGAATACCTGTTCGGCCGCTACACGAACTCCCTCGCGCTGGGCTGCGACTGCCTGGGCGACATCACCTACCTCGACGCCGTCCTCGCCGACGAGCGGGGCGAACCGCGCCGCGTCAGCAACGCGGTGTGCCTGCATGAGGAGGACTACGGCGTCCTGTGGAAGCACACCGACGGCTGGACCGGCGCCTCCGAGACCCGGCGCCAACGTCGGATGGTCATCTCGTTCTTCACCACGGTCGGCAACTACGACTACGGCTTCTACTGGTACCTCTACCTGGACGGGACCATTCAGCTGGAGGCCAAGGCCACCGGCATCCCCTTCACCTCAGCCATGCCGCCGTCCGGCGCGAATCAGGCCTTTGCTTCCGAACTCGCCCCGGGCCTGGGCGCCCCGTTCCACCAACACCTGTTCTGCGCCCGCCTCGACATGACCGTCGACGGCCCCGGCAACGCCGTCGACGAAGTCCAAGCCCGCGCCCTACCACCCGGCCCGGCCAACCCACACGGCAACGCCTTCACCCTCGACCGCACCCGCCTGACCCGCGAATCCCAAGCCCAGCGCCTCGCCGACCCAGGACGCGCCCGCGCCTGGCACATCATCAACCCCGACCGCCCGAACCGCCTGGGCCGCCCAGTCGGCTACGCCCTCTACCCCGAAGGCCAACCTGTCCTGCTGGCCGACCCGAGCTC
Source organism: Catenulispora pinisilvae (assembly GCF_015356865.1). GTDB lineage: Bacteria > Actinomycetota > Actinomycetes > Streptomycetales > Catenulisporaceae > Catenulispora > Catenulispora pinisilvae. The sequence continues at coordinate 7,100 of NZ_JAAFZA010000291.1, read as the reverse complement.
CTCGATCCACCGCCGAGCCGCCTTCGCCACCCGCCACCTATGGGTCACCCGCTACCACCCCGCCGAGCGCTACCCGGCCGGCGACCTGGTCAACCAGAACCCCGGCGCCGCAGGCCTACCCGCCTACACCGCCGCCGACCGCGACCTCGACGGCCAGGACATCGTCCTGTGGCACACCTTCGGCCTGACCCACTTCCCCCGCACCGAGGACTGGCCGGTCATGCCGGTCGACTACGCGGGCTTCACCCTGAAGCCGGTGGACTTCTTCGTGCGGAACCCGGCGCTGGACGTCGGCGCAGCAAGTCAGGGCACGCATTGCTGCGGGGAGCATGATTGAGAGCGAATGTGACGGTACGGCTCGTAGACTGGCCCCGCCCGGACATCGAGCAAGGAAAGAGGCGGAACCGGTGACCACCACACTGCACCTCGAACGCGCGATGCCCGGTCCGACGATCGCCGTCCAGGACCGGCATGCCAGCTGGTCGGTCCTGCTCGACGGGCAGGAGGTGGGGCGGATCGCGTCGGATGAGAGTTTCCAGACGCAGGTGTCGCCCGGGACGCACACCCTGCAGCTGACCTCGGACGGCAGCCATCGCAGTCCGGTGCGGACGTTCGCCGCGGCGGACGGGTCCGTGGTCCGGTTCCGGTGCCACTCCCAGCCGGTCTGGCCGCTGATGGTGATGGCCGCGGTGCTGCCGGGACGGTGGATCGTCCTGAAGCAGCGCTGAGGCGCCGAGCCGCGTCGCTCGTCTCAGCCCGCGATATTCTGGCCGGATGACGGGGTCGATAATCATCATCGATCTGCCGGGCCCGGTAGCCGCGACGCAGACGGCGGAGCTCGGCGGGATACTCAGGGGGCTGGCTCGGCGCTTCGAGGAGCCGAGGGCCGGCTCTTATGACGTGGAGATCGAGCCGGGGCGGCTCAACGTGGTGGCCCCGGAGCACGGGGACGGGGAATCGCGCCTGTTCACCGTCAGCATCACCGGACCCGGGTTCGGCGACGAGGGGATCTTCCGGGCCGAGCACGCCGACGACCCCGAGCTCGAACCGCTGAAGTACGACAGCTGCCCGGAGTGGTCGCCATCTCCGAGGAAGAACCGCCCCGGGTGTTCGGGAATGCGGAGTTCATCCGGGACTGGGCGGCGCATCCCGAATTCACGAACTACACCATGCCCTTCCGGTACGGCCCCGGCCACTTCTTCGAAGCGGTACGTCAGCGTTCCCGACTCGGACCCAGGGCCCGGTGCTCGGCCACATCCTTCCGAAACAGGCCGGAAACAAGGATCGTGCGCACGCAACGCCGAAGACGGATCGCCGGACCCTTATCTCAGCATCCTTTGATAAAGCGGTCCGAGCAGTCAGCGCCCCATCGGCGATGGATCATGACAAGCCCCTGATGGGAAGCTCGACCCGGCCCGACGGCGGTGTACCGCCCGCGATCCGGCCGGCGCAGGGGGAAAGCAGGTCAGGACCTTAACCAGACCGGGCGTATCGCAGCCCTGGAACACCCGGACGGCGTCTCACGTGGTATAGACCCACTACGATTGGTGACGCACTCGTAACACAAACGACAGCATCCTCCCCCATGATGGACACCATGGTTGATGTCCTGTCGCATCGGCTGGTTCCGGATCGGCTATGGCAGCAGGTAGAACCCTTACTTCCCGCGTTCTCGGCCCGGCCGCAAGGAGGTGGCAGCGCGCCGCTCGACGACCGTGCGGTCTTCACCGCCGTGGTCTACGTGCTCACCAGCGGCTGCGCCTGGCGGAAGGTGCCGCCGGCGTTCGGCGTGTCGCCGGCCACCGCGCACCGCCGGTTCGTGACGTGGAGCCGGACCGGGTTGTGGCGGCGGCTCTACCAGACCGCCGCCGACCAGCCCGACGAGCATGCCTGGCTGGCGACGATCGCCGGCTCGGCGCTGGAGCGGTACAGCCCCTGACCGGCCCGGCAGCCGGCGTGCGCGGTGCCGCGCGCCACGCCCGGCGCCGTGCGCGCCCCCTCATCCGCGCGCGACTCCCACTGCCGGCCCGCACACGCCGCGCACACCCGCGCGACCCTTCAGCAACCCTCGCCGACCGCCGACGGCCCTTACCGACCCCTGCCCCGCCGCGGTGCCCGGCCGGCCGGCGGCCCTGAGCTGCCGGAAAAACAGAGATTCCCGCTCGCCTTTCCCTTGCGGTCCCCGTGAATTCACGCCGACTCGATCTCCGGCACGCCTTCAGAACCCTTTCGACGGGTCGTAGAAACCGCCTTAACGAACAGCCACATGAGATATGAAAGCAGCCTGAGAAAAGCATTAAGAGCCTTGCCGGGCTTGCGCGGCCCGGCCTACTGTCCGATGTAGTAGAACGGCCCGGATAAGAACCAGGAGCCCTGTCGCATGTACCAGTTGTTAGCCGCGCGGCGGTAGTCAACGCCGCAGCTCACAGCCTTGCCGTAGCGCCGTCGCAGGTCGGCCGGCGACGACGCGGCTCCGCACGTCCGCTCCGCCCGGCGCCGGAGATCCGCCCCCGCGCCGGAAAGGATCGAGACACCGAAGTAATCGAAGGACCGAAGCAACGGCCCACCGCGCCGTACCGGAAGTGTTCCCTGCTTTCGGCGCGGCCGTACGGTGCGCCTTTATGACCGTCCTACATTCCGGCCTTATAACATGAGCCGCGGTCGTCAATGCGCCGACCGACCGCCGCGGCCATCACCATCCGTTCTGAGCGAACAGAAGGAATCATGTCGAGCGTCGAATCGCTTTCCCATTCCGGCGTGCCGAAAAGCAGTCCCGACCCCTTAGACCCCGACGGCCACTGGAATCTGCCGATAGTGCGGTGGCTCTCGCAGTACTTCGAGCGGACCTGTGACCGGGTGCCGGACAACGCCGCCGTCATCTGCGGCACCGCCGCGCTGAGCTATGCCGAACTCGACCGCCGGGCCAACCGGCTGGCCGCCCTGCTGCGCGAACGCGGCGCCGGTCCCGGCCGGCATGTCGGGATCCTGCTGGAGCGGTCCCTGGACAGCTACGTCGCACTGCTCGCCGTGATGAAGTCCGGGGCCGCGTACGTGCCGCTGGACTCCTCCTTCCCCGCCGACCGGGTGGCCTTCATCGCCGAGGACGCAGAGCTCTGCGACCTGGTGACCACCTCGACCCTGCGACACCGGACCCACGGCCTGCCCTGCCAGGTTCTCGAACTCGACGAGCAGGCCGAGCAAGTGGCGGCCCACTCGCCGGACCGGCTGGCGATCGACGCCGATCCGGCCCAGGCCTGCTACATCATCTACACCTCGGGCACCACCGGGCGGCCCAAGGGCGTGGCGGTCTCGCACGCCAGCCTGGTCAACTTCCTGCAAGCGGTCGCGCCGATCTACCAGGTCTGCGAACAAGACCGGGTATATCAGGGCCTTTCGTTGGCCTTCGACTTCTCGGTCGAGGAGGTCTGGCCGGCCTGGGTCGTCGGCGCGACGCTGGTGGCCGGGCCGACCGACGACCGGCGGGTCGGCGACGGGCTGGCCGCCTTCCTGATCGAGCAGGCGATCACGGTCCTGTGCTGCGTGCCGACGCTGCTCACCGCCGTCGAGGCCGAGATCTCCTCGCTGCGCAGCCTGCTGGTCAGCGGCGAGGCGTGCCCGCCGGACCTGGTCAAGCGCTGGTCCCGCCCGGGGCGGCGGCTGCTGAACGTCTACGGGCCCACCGAGGGGACGGTCAGCGCGACCTGGACCGAGCTGTCCGCGCGCCGTCCGGTCACCATCGGCAAACCGCTGCCCAGCTACCGGGTCTACCTGCTGGACGAGAACCTGGTCCCGGTGCCCGCCGGGGACAGCGGGGAGATCTGCATCGGCGGCCCCGGGGTGGCCATCGGCTACCTCAACCGGCCCGAGCTGACCGCGCAGAAGTTCATCGCCAACCCGGTGCCGGCCGACCGCGAACACAGCCCGCGGGTCTATCGGACCGGCGACCTGGGCCGCTTCACGCCGTCCGGCGAGATCGAGTTCCTCGGCCGGATAGACACCCAGGTCAAGATCCGCGGGTACCGGATCGAGCTGGCCGAGATCGAGCAGGTGCTGCGTGAGGACCCGGCGGTCGAGAACGCGGTGGTGGTGCCGCGCGAACACGACGGTGTGGTGCAGGACCTGGTCGGCTACCTCACGCTGGCCAGCCGGTCGACGCTGGAGGCCGAGGGCGACCCGCACCGCGGCGACGGGCACGCCGACGAGCACGACCGCGACGGCGACCGCGACCGCGACAACGCCAGGCCCGCCGACCACAACGGCGCGCTCCGCATCACCCGCGGCAACCCCGACACCAACACCGACTCCGGGCGCGACAGCGCCAACGCCGATACTGACCCCACCAACCACGCCGACCACGCCGACCTCCGCGAGCGCCTGCACACCAAGCTCCGCAGCCGCCTGCCCGACTACATGATCCCCTCGTTCGTCGAGGTCTTGCCCGCCCTGCCGATGTTGGCGGCGGACAAGGTCGACCGGGCCGCGCTCCCGGCCCCGACCTCGCCGCCGCTCGCCAAGCGTTCCCGGCCGCACGTCGCCGCGGGCACGCCGACCGAGCGGGTCCTCGTCGCGGCTTGGCAGGACATCCTCGGGGTTCAGGAACTGTCCGTCGAGGATGACTTCTTCCTGGACCTCGGCGGCCATTCGATGGCCGCGGCCCGGCTGATGTCGAGGTTGCGCAAGCAGCCCGAGACGGCGGGGCTGGCTATGGCAGACCTCTACAGCCACCCCACGGTCGGCGCCCTGGCCGCGCTGGTCGACGCCGCGAGCGCCACCGCCGGCGTAGCACCGGATCCGCAGCAGCAGCAAGGCCCGCAGCCTCGTCGGCACTCCTCGCTGCGGGTCGCGGTATGTGGATTCGCTCAGGTCGCCGCACTGTACGCGTGGCTCATGGTGTTCGGGCTGCCGGCCCTGGTTCTGCTCTACCGGCTGTTGGCGTCCTGGCACCAGCCGATGCCGGGGCTCGGGACCTCGGGTGATCCGCTGGACTACTTGGCCCGCATGAGCTACGCCGAGTTCGTCCCGTTGGAGATCGCCTGGACGCTGGTGGACGTGCTGCTCATCCCGGCGGTCGGCTGCCGGCTGCTGTTGGCCGGGGTGAAGCCGGGCTGGTATCCGTTGTGGGGCCCGACCTACTTCCGGTTCTGGTTCGCCACCAAGGTCATGACCGGTTCGGCGGCCGCGCTGCTGGCGGGTTCCCCGCTGCTGCCGCCGCTGCTGCGGGCGATGGGGGCCAAGGTCGGGCGGGGCTGCCACATCGCAGGGCCCTTCGGTCTGCCGAAGTTCGTCGAGCTCGGCGACAACGTGAGCGTGGGTTACGGCGCACGCGTGCAGTCCTACGCGGTCCAGGGCGGCTGGCTGCGGCTGGCGCCGGTCCGGCTGGAGGAGGGCAGCAACCTGGGGACCAACAGTGTTCTGCTTCCCGGTTCGGTGCTCGGCGCGCACGCCACGCTCGGCGAGCAGTCGCTGCTCCCGGCCGACCACACGGTCCCGGCCGGTGAGCACTGGGCCGGCTCCCCGGCCTCGGCGCAGGAAGCGGCCCCGGCCATCCTGCAGGTGCTGGCCGAGCGGCCCGACGAGCGCCGCTGGCCGGTGCGCCTGCTCGCCGGCTACGCCCTCGGCGCGTTGGTGCTCATCTTGGTGCCGCTGCTGATCGCCGCCGCCGGCGGGACCATGATCGGCCTGGTGGCCTGGCAGGACGGCTTCGACTGGTCGCTGCCGGCCACCCTGGTCGCCGGGCCGGTGTTCGTGCTGGCGACCTGCCTGCTGATCATCGCGGTCAAGCGCGCGGTGCTGCCCCGGGTCCGGCCCGGCATCTACGCCGAGCGCAGCGGGTTCGGGGTGCGCAAGTGGATCGGCGACGGTCTGATGACCACCAGCCTGACCCTGACCCACTCGCTGTACTCCACGCTCTATCTGGTGCCGTTCCTGCGCCGGCTCGGGGCCCGCACCGGGCGCTGGTCGGAGGTGGCGACGGTGAGCTTCGTCGACCCGGACATGCTGGTCATCGGCGAGCGCAGCTTCGTCGCCGACGTCGCGGTGGTCGCGCCCGCGGTCTTCCACCGCGGCCGGATCGCGATCGCGCAGGCCGAGGTCGGCGCGCGCAGCTTCGTCGGCAACGGCGCGCTGTTGCCGGGCTCGGCCCGGATGGGTGACAACGCCCTGCTCGGCGTGCACTCGGTGGCGCCGGCCCGGCCGATCGACCCGGAGACGACCTGGCTCGGCTCACCGGCGATCTTCCTGCCGCGGCGCGAGGAGAGCCAGAACTTCCCGGCGAAGTACACCTACGACCCCAGCCCCGGACTGATCGCCGCCCGCCTGGCCATCGAGTACGCGCGCGTCACCCTGCCGTCCACGATCGGTGCGCTCAGCGCGCTCGGTGCCCTGTACGCCAGCATCAAGATCGCCCAGAGCAGTTCGCCGCTGCCGGTCTTCCTGCTGGCGCCGGCCCTGGTGCTCGGCGCCGGGTTCTTCGCCACGCTGCTGGTCGTGCTGATCAAGTGGCTGGTCATCGGCCGCTACCGGCAGCGGGTGGAACCGCTGTGGGGCGTGTGGGTGCGGCGTACCGAGTTGGTCACCGGGCTGTTCGAGAACCTGGTGGTGCCCGGTCTGCTGAACTTCCTCACCGGCACTCCGCTGGCGCCTTGGGTGATGCGGCTGTTCGGCGCCCGCTTCGGGCGGCGGGTGTGGCTCAACACGACCTACATGACCGAGTTCGACCTGGTGGCCGTCGGTGACGACGCGGCGGTCGGGGAACTCACCTCGTTGCAGACCCACCTGTTCGAGGACCGGGTCATGAAGATGTCGAAGGTCGTCGTCGGCCGGGGCGGTTCGGTGGGGGCGCGCAGTGTCGTGCTCTACGACGCCGAGGTCGGCGAGGACACCACGCTGGACGCCCTGTCGCTGGTGATGAAGGGCGAGCACCTGCCGGGACAGAGCCGGTGGCGCGGCATCCCGGCGCGCCGCTTTTGACAGTTCTGACAGCCCTGACAGCCCTGACAGTCCCCTGACTTGATCCGACTCCTGTTCCCGCTTCTCACCCACTTCCCCCCTCGATTCACCCCGCAACACCCCGCTTCACCCGACCTCACCCCGCTTCACCC
>NZ_JAAFZA010000290.1 GCF_015356865.1 Catenulispora pinisilvae | reverse complement strand
GGGCCGGGTCGTCCAAGGGGATGTCCAGGCGCTCGGCGAGGAACGGCGCCATCTCCTGGACGGTCGGGTAGTTGTAGGCGAGCGTGGCCGACAGCCGGATCCCGTAGACGCGGCCCAGGCGGTTGCTCAGTTCCAGGGCCAGCAACGAGTCCAGGCCCAGGGTGCGCAGCGGCCGGTTGGCCTCCACCCGGTCCGGGGCGATCCTGACCACCTTGGCGATGGCGTCGCGGACCGCCTCCTCCAGCGCCGCCCGGCGCTCGGGGCCGGAGGGCAGCGCCGCTATCAGCTCTCTGCCACTCTGCTCGGCTCCTTCGCCGGTCGCGACGAGATCGGCGCCGTCCGGATCGACGTCAGCGGGGTCGGCCAGCTGCGGCATCTGCGCCAGCCGGACTCCGCGCAACCCGGAGGCCTCGGCCAGCACGGTGCCGTCCGGGTCGTAGAGCCGGACGTCGGCGGCCCAGTGCCGGCCGTCCTCGTCGGCCCGGCAGACGGCGTGGGCCCAGAACGGACCGGTCGGACATCGGTGCAGGACCAGCCGGGCCAGCCCCTGGCTGAGGAAGGCCTCGGTGTCCCCGCCGCCCCAATCCGGCCCGAGCATCGGCGCCACCGCGGCCTGCAACGCCGCGTCCAGCAGCGCCGGATGCAGCTGGTGCGCTCGACCGGAGCGGACCACCTCGGCCGTGGGCTCGACGAGCGCCAAGGCTTCGGCGCCTTGTCGCCAGATCCGGGTGACGCCCTGGTAGGCCGGACCGTAGTCGAGGCCGTGCGCGCTCAGGATCCGGTAGTAGTCGGGGCCTGATACGCGTTCGTCGAGTTGCTTCTCCAGGGTCGTCAGGTCGCCGCGCTCGGCCGGCGGCTCGTCCTCGGTATAAGAGACCTGCATCTCCGCGACGCAGGCCGCGCCTTCCGGCCCCGGTGCGAAGACCCGCAGCCGTGCGGTCTGGTCTGCGCCGCCCTCCAGGACCGCCTGAACCCGGCGGGTCCCCCGCTGGGGGATCACCAGCGGCTCTCGGAAGGAGAGCTCTGATATGACGTGCTTGCGATCCGGGCGGACTTCGGCGCACGCGGCGAGCGCCATCTCCACGTATCCGGCGCCGGGCAGCACCGCGGCCCGGCCGATGCGGTGGTCCCGGACCGCGGCGACGTCGCGGCCGTAGGACATCTGCCAGTAGGAGGTGCCGGGCTCGATCGGCGAATCGAACCGCTGGCCGAGCAGGGCGTCGCGGACGGTGTCACGGGCGGTGCCGCGGGCGCCGGCCGACTCGACCGGGCCGTCGAGGTCCGGCAGCCAGTGCCTTTCCCGCTGCCACGGATAGGCCGGCAGCCGTACGCCGCGCCGGCCGGGGGTGGCAAGCTTCGCGCGGTCCAGCCGGCCGCCGCGGACGAGCAGCCGTCCGGCGGATTCCAGCAGCGTGTCGTGTTCGGTCTCGTTGCGGCGCATCGAGGGCAGCGCGGCGACTTCGGCCCCGTGCTCGACGGCCACCTGCTCGACGGCCGGGAGCAGGATCGGGTGCGGGCTCATCTCGACGAAGACCTCGACGCCGGCACCGATCAGCGCGGCGATCTGGTCGCCGAACAGCACCGGGTCCCGCAGGTTCGCGACCCAGTAGGGAGCCTGCAACTGGGAGCCGTCCAGAACCTCGCCGGTGACCGTGGAGTAGATCGGCACGGTGCCCGCCTGCGGGCTCACGTCCGCCAGTTCCGTCAGCAGGTCGGGGCGGAGCAGGTCCATCTGCGGGCTGTGTGAGGCCACGTCCACCTTGACCCAGCGGTGGAACACTTCCCGGGCGGTCAGCTGCTCGGCGATCCCGCTCAGGACGTCCCGGTCGCCGGAGAGCACCGTCGAGCGCGGGCTGTTGTTCACCGCCAGCGACACGACGTCCTCGTGCCCCGCGATGGTCTCGCGGGCCTCGTCGACGGTGAGCTCCACGGCCAGCATCGCGCCGGTGCCGCTGAGCCGCCGCATGATCAGGCTGCGCCGGCAGATGACGCGGGCGGCGTCCCGCAGCGAGATCGCGCCGGCCACGTAGGAGGCGGCGACCTCGCCCATGCTGTGCCCGACGACGGCGAACGGCTCCACGCCCCACGAGCGCCACAGCGCGGCCAGCGCGACCTCGATCGCGAACAGCACCGGCTGCACGACGTCGATGCGCTCCAGCCGCGAGTCGGCCTCGTCGCGCCCGAGTTCGTCCTCGATGGACCAGTCGACGAACTCGGCGGCCGCGGCGTCGCATTCGCGGATCGCGGTGTGGAAGACCGGCTCGGTGCGCAGCAGTGCCCGGGCCATCCCCAGCCACTGCGCGCCCTGCCCGGGGAAGACGAACGCGACCTTCGGCGACGTCCCGACGGGTTGTTCGGATACTGACAACCCGGCCGGCGCACCGCCGAGTGCGAAGTCCTTCAGGTCCCGGACCAGGCCCTCGATGTCGTGCGCGGGCAGGGCCAGCCGATAGGGCTGCAAACCCCGCCGGTTCGCGGCCTCGACCAGATCCGGCAGGCAGATGTCAGGGTCCTGTTCGTCGTCTTGTTCATGGCCCTGTTCATGGCCCTGTTCATGGCCCTGTTGATCCGGCACGGTGTCCGCGACTGCTTCGGCGAGCGCCCGCAACGCCTCCGGGGCTTTGGCGGACAGCACGAACAACTCCCCGCGCGAGTCGGCCCGACCGGGCAGCCGGACGTCCACGCCGTGACCGGCGAGCTCGGCCAGCAACTCGAACGGCCCGGACCGGTCGTCGTCGTCCCGGCGCATCGCGCCGAGCACCGGCACCTCGCGCCCGGTCTCGGCGGCCCTGTCCTCGGCGCTCTGCTTCAGGGCGGCCAGCAGCACCGGATGCGCGCTGATCTCGACCAGCAGATCGCAGTGCTCGGCCAGGGCCAGGCCGGTGGCCTCGGCCAGCCGGACCGGCCGACGCAGGTTCTCCACGAAGTACTCGGCCGAGGCGGCCCGCCAGTTCAGCGGCTCGGCGGTGACCGTGGAGATCATCGGGAGCCGCGGCGGGTGCGGCGTCAGGGTGCCGATGGCGGCGGTGAGGTCCGCGGTGACCGCGTCGATCGCCGGGCTGTGCGCGGCCAGGTCGACCCGGATCAGGGAGCTGAGCACGCCCCGGCTCTTCAGATCCGCGACGATCGCCGACAGCTCGGCCTGCTCGCCGGCCAGGGCGGTGGTGCGGGGGCCGTTCATGGTCGCCACTTCGGCCGTGGCCCCACGCTCGGCCAGATAGGCCCGCAGTTCGTCGGCGGCCATCTCGGCGACCGCCATGCCGCCGCCCAGACCCGCGACCCGGCGTTGCTGGTCGCTGTAGTGGTGGACCAGGCGTACCGCGTCGGGCAGATCGAGCACTCCGGCGATGACGCTCGCGGCTATCTCGCCGAGGCTGTGTCCGACCACGACGTCCGGACGCGCACCGGCGGCTTCCAGCCACCGGGCCAGCGCCACCTGGAGGGCGAACAGGATCGGCTGCACGACGCCGACGTCGCCGGTTCCCTCATAGGTTTCCTCCCGCAGGAATTCCTCTACCAGGGACCACCCGACATAGCGGGAAAGCTCTCTATCGCATTCTTCGAGTACGGCCCGAAACACCGGTTCGGTGCGATACATCTGACGCCCCATGCCGAACCACTGCTGGCCATAGGGTGAACAGATGAAGCCGAGCTTGGGGCGCGCCTCGGTGGACGCCGGGGAAAGGTCGGGAGGAGTCTGCTTAGGAGGCTCCTCGAATCTCTCAAGAATCACATGGACATTGGTGCCGCCCCAGCCGAAGGCACTGACCCCGGCGAGGGGTTCCACGCCTTCCGGCCAATCCTCGCACTCGACCGGCACACGAACGCCGAGCCGCTGGAACGGTATATGCGGATTCGGCTGCTCGAAATGCAGGCTCGCCGGTATTCGGCGGTGCCGCAGGATCAGCGCGGTCTTGATGAACCCGGCGACGCCGGCGGCGGCCTCCAGGTGGCCGATGTTGGTCTTGACCGAGCCCAGCACCAGCGGCTCGGTCCGGCCCGGGCTGAGCACCGCGCCCAGCGCCGCGACCTCGATGGGGTCGCCGAGCATGGTGCCGGTGCCGTGCGCCTCGACGTAGCCGACCTTCTCCGGGGCGATGTCGGCGACCCGGTAGGCCTCGCGCAGCACCTCCTGCTGGGCGATCGGGTTGGGCGCGGTCAGGCCGTTGCTCAGGCCGTCGTTGTTGGTCGCCGAGCCGCGGATCAGGCACCAGACGTCGTCGCCGTCGGCCAGGGCCCGGGACAGCGGCTTGAGCACGACCACGCCGCAGCCCTCGCCGCGCCCGAAGCCGTCGGCGCGGGCGTCGAAGGCCTTGCACAGCCCGTCCGGGGCCAGGCCGCCGAACTTGGTCAGCGACACCATGGTGTCCGGGTTGAGCAGCAGGTTCACCCCGCCGGCCAGAGCCAGCACCGACTCCCCGGTCCACAGGCTCTGACAGGCCAGGTGGATCGCCAGCAGCGAGGAGGAGCAGGCCGAGTCCAGCGTGACGCTGGGGCCGCGCAGGTCCAGCGCGTAGGAGAGCCGGTTGGCGACCATGTTGGCGGCGCGGCCGGTCGCGGAGTGCGTGGACAGGGTGTCCCGGCGGCCGGCCGCCAGGTCGGCGTAGTCGTGCCAGATGCTGCCGGCGAAGACGCCGGTCCGGGTGCCGTGCAGGTGTTCCTCGGCCAGCCCGGCGTCCTCCAACGCCTCCCAGGCGACCTCCAGGAACAACCGCTGCTGCGGGTCCATCTCCTGGGCCTCGCGCGGCGAGATCCCGAAGAACAGCGGGTCGAAGCCGTCCAGCGGCTGCTCCAGGAAGCCGGCCCGGGCGGTGACCATCGTGCCCGCGGCCATGGGATCGGCGTCGACCAGACCGCTGATCTCCCAGCGCTCGGCGGGCACCTCGCGGACCGCGTCACGGCCCTGGCTCAGCAGCCGCCAGAACTGCCTGACGTCCGCCCCACCGGGGAACCGGCAGGCCAGGCCGACCACGGCGATCGGCTCGGGCGGGCCGTCCCGGCGGGTGCGCGGTCGCGGTGGGGCCGCGGCCGTGACACCTTCCACCAGGTGCCCGGCGAGGGCGCCGACGGTGGGATAGGCCCAGAGCACAGTGGGCGATATATGTTCGCCGCGCAATTCCGAAAGGGCGACGGCAAGATCAGTCGCCCGCATTGAATCCAGTCCGTACGCGGAGAACGGTTCGTCGTCGCGGATCTCCTCCGGGGCACAGCCCACTCGCCGGGAAATCGCCGAACGCAACCATTCGGCGAGTTCTCCTGTTGACAGCACGGTGAGTTCACTCAGCATTTCACTGTTAGACACGATCCCCCAACCCGAAAAAGAAACTTCATATCAGGGTTCGAATCGAGAGCCTACGGGAGCCCGGAACGCCGAGTCAAGCTACTTGTCTTACGGTCGGGTTACACTCAGAACAACCCCTAAGAGCTGCATGTTTCGAGCAGATAGCCGAGTGCTCGCAAACCCTTAAGGGTTTGCGAGCACTCAGCGCGGGCCGCGGTGCGGACGGTCGGCGATCAGGCCGGCGCGCCCGACGGATTCGCGCCAGTGACCGGCGCGGCACCGGCGCTCGACTGTGCGGTCGCGGACTGTGCAGGGGCCGACTGTGCGGCGGCGGGCTCGGACGCGGCCGACGCGGCACCCTCCGGCTTGGCGGCGGCCGGAACCGGCGGCGCGGGCGGCGGCATCGGCGGCGCCGGCGGCTGGTTCGGCAGCCAGCGCAACGAGACCAGCGCGGCCAGCACCGCGACGCCGGCGATCACCAGCATCGTGACCCGCATGCCGGACAGGTAGGCGTCCATCGCCTTGTGGATCAGGGCCGGGGCCTGCGTGGTCAGCCCGGCCGACTTCACCGCCTCCAGCGTCCCGCCGATCGAGCCGGCGGCGTCACCGCGCAGATGGGCCGGCAGCACGTTCACCGCGCTGCCGATCGAGTCCCGGTACTCCACCCCCAGGATGCTGCCGATCACCGCGATGCCCAGCGCCCCGGCCACCTGCCGGCCGGTCTGCGACACCGCCTGCCCGGCCGCCGCCTTCATCGGCGGCACCACGGACATCAGCGAGGCCGTCGCCGGGGCCATGATGCAGCCCCAGCCCAGACCGAACAGCAGCTGCGCGACGATCAGCACCACCAGCGCGGTGCCGGCGTCGAAGGAACTGGTGAGCGCGAAGGAGATCGCCATCGCCAGCGAACCGGCCGTCACCACCATGCGCGGCCCGAACTTGGCGACCAGTTTCGGGCAGCGCGCCGAGACCACCATCGAGCCGATGCCCATCGGCAGCACCAGCAGACCGGCCTTCAGCGGCGAGTAGCCGAGCACCGTCTGGTAGTAGAACTGCGTGATGAAGATCGCGCCGATCAGCGCGAAGAAGCACAGCGCGATCACCACGGTGCCGGCCGAGAACCGCGAGTTCCGCAGCAGGCTGACATCCAGGGCCGGGGAGGCCATCCGGCGCTCGACGACCACCAGGACCACGGCGAGCACCAGGCCGGCCGCGATCGGGCCCAGGACGTCGGCGCGGGTCCAGTCGTTCTTGTCCCCGCCGATCACGATGCCGTAGACCAGGGACGCCACCGCGACGATGGACAGCACCACGCCGAGCGGGTCGAACTTGGCCGGGTTCGGGTTCTTGAACTCCGGCACCAGCCAGATCATCAGCGCCACCGCGACCACGATCAGCGGCACGTTGACCAGGAAGACCGAGCCCCACCAGAACTTGTCGAGCAGCAGGCCGCCCAGGACCGGGCCGACCGCGAAGGCCACCCCGGCCGCCGCCGCCCAGGCCGCGATCGCCTTGGCCCGCTCCATCGGCGGGAAGATCACGATGATCAGCGCCAGCGTGACGGTCGGCACCACGGCGGCGCCCACCCCCATCACCGCGCGCCACAGGATCAGGGCCCCGATACTGGTGGAGAACGCGGCCAGCCCGGAGGTGGTGCCGAAGATCAGCAGACCGCCGATCAGGACCTTCTTGCGGCCGAAGCGGTCGGCGGTGACGCCCCCGGTGAACAGGAACGCCGCGAAGGTGATCAGGTAGGAGTCCAGCGCCCACTGCAGGTCGGCGTTGGAGGCGCCGAGCCCGGCCTGGATCTGGTTCATGGCGACGTTCAAGATCGTGAGGTCCATGACCACGATCAGTACGGTGACCGCGAGCAGCGCCAGAATCGCCCGGCGGCGCCCGGTGCTGAGATCAGGATTCATTGCGTCCTCGAGACTTGTGGCTGATTGCTGGTTGCTGGTTGCTGGTTGCTGGGGATGGGTGCCAGGCGGGTAACCCGGCGAGAGGTGCTTTCGGCGCGGGTGCGATGCGGCGCGGGCGCGGGTGCAGGTGCGGGTGCGGCGCGGATTTGGCGTCTGCGCGGGTGCGGGTGCGGGTGCGAGTCCGGCGCGGTCCTACCCCCAGTTCCGGCGCCGGATCCGGATCCGGATCCGAGACGGCACCGCAGCCTGGCCGCCGGGGGGCTGGGGCCACCCCTGGCCAGGCTGCGTCACACGGATCCGGCGCGGCTCACTCGGCCCAGGGCAGCGGGATCTTGTCCTCCTTGCCGGGAATGACGGCCTTGCCGCCGACCGCCATCGCGACCAGCGCCTGGGTGTCGCCGACCGCCGTGAGCTGCCGGGTGGCGCCGGCCGGGATGACCACCGCCTGACCGGCCTTGACCTGCTCGCTCGCGCCGTCGATCTCGACCTCGAAGGCCCCGGCGATGGGCATCCAGACCTGCTCCTTGTCGATCTGGTGGACCGGGGTGGCCAGGCCGTCCGCGATCTCCACCCGCCACGTGCTGACCTCGGTACCGCCCTGGCTCGGTGCGGCCAGGCCGAACATCGCACCGGCCGGGGTCCGGGTGGTGCGCTCTTCAGTCTCGGTAACCACGTACATCGCTTCAGCGCTCCTCGTATAAAGCTGCTTTACTTGCACCCTAAGCAAAGCAACAGGGATTGGTGTATGTCAACATGGGTGGGTGGACGCCACCGACCCGACAGACCCGCCCGAGAAGCCGATCGATCCACTTGAGGGCTCCGAACTGACCTTCCTGTTGGGTATGGCGTTCCAGCTCGTTCTCTCCGAATTCGTCCGCCGGCTGGACGTCGCGGGGTACTCCGACCTCCGGCCGATGCACGGTCTGGTCTTCCAGGCCCTGGGCACGACCGGCTCGACGAGCACCGAACTCGCCGAGAAGCTGAGCGTCACCAAACAGGCCGCCGGGCAGATCGTGGACGATCTCGAGGAACGCCAGTACGTGCGCCGCCTGCCGCACCCGGCCGGCGGCCGCCGCAAGCTGGTGGTGCTGACCGACAAGGCCTTACGGCATCTCACGGTGGCCGGCACGGTGCTGCGCGAGCTGGAGGAGGAGCTGAACGAGAAGCTGGGCGAGCGCGGGCTGACCATGCCCCGGGCCGGCCTGGCGGCGGTCATCCGGACGATGGCCGGTGAGGATCTGCCGCCTTTGCGGCCGCTGTGGTGAGGCGCCGGGCCGGGTCCAACGGCCGGACAGGTTACGTCCGATGGCCGGACAGGTTACGCGGACCGGTCCGGGCGCGCGGCAGGGCGTGCGGCCGAGCGCACGGCCGCACTCCGGCGGCGATCACCGTCCGCCGGGCTCGGCCCCGAGGCGGACATTGCCGCCGATCTTCCACGAGATGTGCGCATTCTCGGTGCGCTCGGCACATTGCCGCCGCACCGAACAGATATCCTGTTTATTGTGTCAACGGGTGAATTCACGAACGCGGCCGGAATGCCGCACCACACCGGGATATCCCCGGCTGCCGGATACCTCTGGGCGCCAGGTCAGGGCGTCATCGGCAGCCGATCGGCGGGCGCGGCGACCGGACCGCGGCAATCAGAATCAGTTCTCTGATTCCCGACGCGTGAGCACCATCGGCCCGTCCTCGGTGATGGCAACGGTGTGTTCGGCGTGCGCGGCGCGCGAACCGTCCGCCGAGCGGATGGTCCAGCCGTCGGGGTCATAGACGATCCGGTCGGTGGTCTTGGCGAACCAGGGCTCCAGAGCCAGGACCAGCCCCGGCCGAAGCACCAGGCCACGGCCCGATCGGCCGGTGTTCGAGATGTGCGGGCCCTCGTGCATGGTGCGGCCGATCCCGTGGCCGCCGAACTCGCCGTTGACCGGGTACCCGTAACCGCGGGCCACGGACGAGATCGCTTCAGAGATATCCCCTACCCGCCGACCCGGATGCGCCTCCTCGATCGCCGCCTCCAACGCCTCCTCGGCGGCCCGGATGACGCGCAGATCGTCCGCGGCCGGGGTGCCGACGATGACCGTGCGCGCCGAGTCGGCGGCCCAGCCGTCGATGGTGACCGCGATATCGGCCTTGAGCACGTCGCCGTCGCGCAGGACGTAGTCGTGCGGCAGGCCGTGCAGGACGGCGTCGTTCACCGACAGGCAGATGACGTTGCGGAACGGGCCGCGCCCGAACGAGGGCGAGTAGTCCCAGTAGCAGGACACCGCACCCCGCTCCTTGATCATCCCGCGCACGTGCCGCTCCAGGTCCAGCAGGTTGACGCCCACGTCGGCGCGCCGCCCGACCTCGGTCAGCACCTCGCCGACGAACCGGCCGGTGACATGCATACGCTCGATTTCGGCAGGGGTCTTGAGCTCGATCACGGCTACCTCGCGGGGGGGACTCGGCGCCGACGGACGCCTGCGGTATTTCTATACCAACCACCGTAGCGCCTTCCGGTATAGAAATACCAGCCGTATCCTGAGCCCATGGTCCGCCAACCACTCACCCCCCAGCAGCTCGAAGCCGGCCGCCGCCTGGGCGCCCGCCTACGCCGGGCCCGGGCGGACCGCGACCTCGTCGAGGTCGCCACCGCGGCGGGCATCTCCCCCGAGACCCTCCGCAAGATCGAGACCGGCCGCCTGCCCTCGCCCGGCTTCGGCACCATCGTGTGCCTCGGCGCGGCGCTGGACGTGCCGGTGGAGGAACTGGCTGCCACCTGGCATGGCGCTGAGGTGGGGCTGGAAGCGGTTTCCTAGGCGGTCGGGCGTCGGGGCGCGCCGAGTTCGGCCTTGCGCTCGGCCTTGCGCGATGAGTTTCGCGGCGCACCGTCGTCCAAGTCATTGAACGCGCCCGCAAAGGGCGCCGGACCTGCCGCAGGAGGAGTCGACGATGAACAGCGTCGCACGCCGGATGTACGAGCTCGTCGAGCCGATCGGCCTCATCCCGTACACAGCCGACGAACCCAACGAGACAATGTTCGCCCTGGGCTTCACCGACTACTGGGACACCTACTTCGCCGGCCGCGCCGCCCCCCTGGGCCAAGCCCCCGCCGAGGTGGTCGACGCGCTGTTCTACAACTTCGCCCCCGGCGAGGTGGCCCGCCACATCCCGAAGGTGTGGCGCACCACCACCCCCGAAGCAGCGATCGCCGCACGCCGCCAGGGCTGCACGAACGCCCTCCGCCGGATCCTCGCCAACCGCGTCGAGGACCCCACCTTCGCCCGCACCACCGAGCTGTTGCTCAAGGCGGCGACCAGCGTCCCATGCGAAGGCCGACCCATGTACGCCGCACTACGCGCCCTCCCAACCCCCGACGACGTGGCGACCCGCTTCTTCCACGCCGGTTCCCTGCTACGCGAGCACCGCGGCGACGGGCACATCGCGGCCCTGATGAGCGAGGGCATCGGCCGCACCGAGGCGCACGTCCTCGCCGCCCTGGACATGGACATGCCGGCGGAGAAGTTCGGCCGGATCCACCACCTTCCGACGGCACAACTCGCCGCCGTGATCGACGGACTGCGCGATCGGGGCCTGATCGGCGACGACGGTTGGCTGAGCGAGCAGGGACGCGCGGCTAAGCAGCGGATCGAGGCGCTCACCGACGACCTGGCGGCGACGCCCTACGAGGCGCTGTCGGCGGGCGAGCTTGATGAGCTCATCGCAGCGCTCGAACCTCTTGCCAAGGTGCTGATTGCTGCGCAGGATTAGGGGTTGTTTCGGGATTAGGGGTTGTTTCAGGGCTAGGAGCTGTTTGGGGTTCGGGTTCTTCTTTGGGGCTGGAGTTTGCGGGCCGGGCTGCGGTTGGATTGTGGGTTGAAAGGCGATTTTTACGGCCTTCGGTCATGGTTGTGCCGGTTCGGGGTTCGGGTTGGCGGGTGTGTTTGTCGGCTGCCGGTTTTCGCGTTCACGAACCCGGCGCACCTCAGGCCTCTTCGACTCCGGCAAGTCGGAGCACGAGCACAGGCAAGAGCCAGGTCAAGAGCAAGATCAGAGGCAGGGGCAGGGGCAAGAGCAAGATCACAAGCAAGATCAACTGCAAGATCAAGGTCAAAAACTGTGATGAAGAGCCCGGCGCCTCCGGCGGGGGCTCTCGGCTCCCTCGGGGAACTGGCGCTGCTCCATAGGGTGGTCGCCTCAGGGCCCTGCGCTGGCGGTTTGTGAGGTGGCTACGGTCCGTTCCCCACGGTCGCGTCGTCAGCCCCAAGGGGTACAGCACCGGCGTCCGGGAGTAAAGTCCGCGCCGCTGCGGTCGAACCTGCAAGCTGCGGTTTTGATAGCGCGAACTTGACTCCCGGCCACCGGCACTGTAGGCAAAGCCCTGCCGACGCGACCGAGGGGAACGAACCGAAAACCGACCGGAAGAATAGCAATCGAAGGGCCCGTAGACGCAGCTTAGCGGT
>NZ_JAAFZA010000029.1 GCF_015356865.1 Catenulispora pinisilvae | reverse complement strand
GGGGTGGCCGAGGAGGCGGACGACGGCCGTGCGGGCGCGGAGGGCGCGGCAGCGGACGGCGTGGGGCCGGACGCCGCGGGGGTAGCGGGCGCAGCGGTAGCCGACGGAGACGGGGCGGCGGCCTTCGGAGCCTGCGAGGTCGGCTTCGGCGACTGCGAGTGCGAGTGCGAGCGAGGCTGAGGCTTGGCGGGAGGCGGCGTGCCGGCGCTCTGGGCCGCTATTGCGGCGGCGCCAGAGGCAGAGGGCTTCTTGGCGGCCGCGGTGGAGCTGGCCGGGGCGGAAGCTGAAGCGGCGCCTGTCGAGGCCGGAGCAGCGGCGGCCTTGGCCGCAGGGACTGTGGCAGCGGGCGCGGAGCCGGCGCCCGCTGTGGCAGCGACGCCACCGGCAGCAGGAGCAGCGCTGGCGGGCACAGCAGCAGTACCGGTGACAGCAGGAGCAGGGGCATCGGCAGCAGAGCCGGGGACGGCGGGAGCAGTGCCGGCTGGCGCAGAAGCCTCAGCAGCAGTGCCGTTTGCATCAGGCGTGCCACTGGCCTGCGCGGCAGAAGTCCCGGTCAAAGCATCCCCAGCCGCGCCACTAGTGCCGCCGGCAGCCTTCCCGGCCGTCCGGCCACCAGCCCCGGAGCCCTTGCCTCGCCCCGTCTTACCCGACTTCGCAGCAGCGTCGTGCCCTGTGGCGGCCGTCCCGTTCGCCGCGGCGTCGTCGCCGCCGTTCGCACCGGTCCCGGCCGTCGATCCGACCTGCTCCTTCGTCGCCAAGCGGGGTCCCTCTCACTCCAGTGGGTTCGCCCAGTGTAACGACCGCTCAGTAGACATTGTTTCCCAGTCGGAGCAAGACCCAGCTCAGACCACCAGAAGCGTGTGGATCGCGGCCTCCGGGACCGCCGCTTCGAAGCGCTCGCGTCCGTGTAGGAAGCCCAGTTCCATCAGCACCGCCAGTCCCACCGGTTCGGCGCCGGCGTCGCGGACCAGGTTGGCCGCCGCGACGGCGGTGCCGCCGGTGGCCAGGATGTCGTCGACGATCATCACGCGTTCGCCCGGTTCGAAGGCGTCGCGGTGGACCTCTATCGTCGCGGTGCCGTACTCCAGGTGGTAGTCCTCGCGGTAGGTGTCGCGCGGGAGCTTGCCGGCCTTGCGGACCGGGACGAAGCCGACGCCGGCCGCCAGCGCCACCGGCGCCGCCAGAATGAAGCCGCGTGCTTCCAGCCCCGCGACGCGGGTGGCCCCGGCCGCGCGCACCTGCTCGGCCATCGCCTCGACCACCGGGGCGAACGCCGACGGGTCGCCGAGCAACGGGGTGATGTCCTTGAAGACGACGCCCGGCTGCGGGTAGTCCGGGACGTCGAGAATGCGAGTGGCGAGGACCTTGGACAGGTCCCCGCCACCGGGGTTTTCGGGGAAGCTCACTCCGGTGAGCTTACCCTGCGCGATCACCGCTTCCGGCCGCCCGAAGGGGGCCGTCGGCGGTGCCGCGAAGCGCGTCAGCGCGGCTTCCCGCGCTCAGCGCCGCGTACGAAGCCTCAGCCGCGTACGAAGCCTCAGCTCCGTGCGAAGCCTCACCGCCCCGCGCGGGGCCTCACCGCCGCTTGCCGCTAGGCCGGTTCCGCCCGCGGTCCCCGCGCACCGGCTGGTTCCGCGGCCCACGCGGCACCTCGCGCCCGGAACTCTCGGCCGCGCCGGCCGCCTCCAGGTCGCCCTCGCCCCCCGCGCCGGCGAGCCCGGGAGCGAGCCGGTCCTGCGTCGGCACCCCGCTGCGCTCGGCCCTGGCCGCCGCCTTGTTCTGCGCGCCCAGCGCCTTGCGCTTCAGCGTGCGCATCTCCGGCTCGCGCTCCTTCAGGTCGGCCAGCAGCGGCGTCGCGATGAAGATCGAGGAGTAGGTGCCGACCGCGATACCGACCAGCAGGGCCAGCGCCAGGTCCTGCAGCACACCGGCGCCGCCGCTGACCACGGTGCCGGCGAACAGCAGCGAGGCCACCGGGATCAGCGCGATCAGCGAGGTGTTCAGCGAGCGGATCAGGGTCTGGTTGACGGCCAGGTTCGCGGCCTGGGTGTAGCTCTGGTCGGTCTTGGCCGAGCCCAGGCCCTTGGTGTTCTCCCGGACCTTGTCGAACACCACGACCGTGTCGTAGAGCGAGTAGCCCAGGATGGTCAGGAAGCCGATGACCGTGGCCGGGGAGACCTCGAAGCCGATCAGGGCGTAGATACCGGCGGTGATCACCAGGTCGTGGATCAGGGCGATGATGCCGGACAGCGCCATCTTCCACTCGTAGAAGACCGCCAGGTACAGCATCACCAGCGCGACGAAGATGATCAGACCCTCGATCGCCTTCTGGGTGATCTCGTGGCCCCAGGAGCCGGAGACCAGGGTGACGCCCACCGCGTTCGGGTCCTTCGCCCCGCTGTCGGTGGCGATCACCTGGCGCACCTGGGCCAGTTGGTCGGAGCTCAGCGGGGTGGTCTTGACGATGATGTGCTTGCCGGCGGAGTCGGTCGAGGTCTGGACCGTCGGGTCCTTCACGATCGCGCCGACGCCGTCCTGGATCTTGCTGACGGTCTGGCTGTTGGAGTTCGGCGCCACGATGTCGAACTGCGACCCGCCCCGGAAGTCCAGGGTGAAGTTCAGCCCGAGCGTGAGCAGGGACACGATCGAGATGAGCAGAAGCGCCCCGGACAGGCCGTACCAGCGCTTCTGCTTGCCGATGAAGTCATAGGAGACCTCGCCGCGGTACAGGCGGTTGCCCCAGCTGTTGTGGGCGGACATCAGGCTTCCATCCCTTCCGCAGAGCCCCCGCGAGCGGCGGCACGGCGGTCGACGATCGTCTGGCGGATGCCCGGCGACTTCTTGACGCCCAGGCGGTTGGGGTCCAGGCCGGACCACGGGTGTCCGTCGTTGAAGAACTTTCGGCGGGCCAGCAGCGTGACGATCGGCTTGGTGAAGGTGAACACCACCACGATGTCCAGCAGCGTGGTCAGGCCGAGGGTGAACGCGAAGCCCTTCACGGTGCCGACCGAGACCTCGTACAGGACGAAGGCGGCCAGGAAGGACACGAAGTCCGAGGAGATGATCGTGCGGCGGGCCCGGACCCAGCCGTGGTCCACGGCGGTTCGCAGGGTTCTGCCTTCCCGCACCTCGTCGCGGAGCCGTTCGAAGAAGATGACGAACGAGTCCGCGGTGATGCCGATCGCGACCACCAGACCTGCGACACCGGCCAGCGAGAGCCGGAAGCTGATCGCCGAGCCCAGCAGGCTGACCAGGGAGTAGGTCAAGATGGCGGAGATCACCAGCGAGGACACGGCGACGATCGACAGACCGCGGTAGTACGCGATCAGGTACAAGATCACCAGCACCATGCCGATGCCGCCGGCGACCAGGCCCGCGGTCAGCTGGTTACCGGCCAGCGAGGCCGAGATCTGCGAGACGTTGCCCTGGTCGAAGGTGATCGGCAGCGAGCCGTACTTCAGCACGTTGGCCAGGTCCTGGGCCTGCTTCTGGGTGAAGGTGCCGGTGATCCGGGCGTTGCCGTCGGTGATCGGCTGCTGCACGGTGGCCGCGCTGTAGACGGTGCCGTCCAGGTCCACGGCGAACTGGCCGCCGTTGCCGTTCAGCTCGGTGGTGACCCGGCCGAAGTCCGCGGCGCCCTTGCTGTTGAAGGACAGGTCGACTTCCCACTGGCCGGTCAGGAACGCGTTCGAACCGCCGGCGGTGACCGCGTTGGCCGAGGCGCTGGACAGGTCCTTGCCGTCCACGTCGGCCGGCTCCAGCAGGTAGGGCTCGTGGCTGGTGAAGTCACAGCCGACCGAGAACTGGTTGGCGGCGAACATGCTGCCCAGGGTCGTCGGCGGCTTGGTGCAGTCGATGGTCTCGTACAGGTTCAGCGCCGTGGCGTTCGGCGTGGTCTCCTTCACCGTGCCGTCCGGCGCGGTGGCCGGGGCGCTCGGCGCCGCGCTCGGCGAGGCGGCCGGGGACGACGGGTTCGCCGCCGGGGTCGAGGGCGGGGTCGAAGGCGTCGACGCCGCGCTCTTGGAGCCGCTGGCCGAGCTCTTGGAGCTGGCGGTCGACGCGGTCGAGGAGCCCGACGGGGTGTCGGAGCTGGCGACGTCGGAGTCCTTCAGACCCTGGTCGGCCACCCGGTGCTGGGTGGAGGAGGAGGTGCCCGAGGGGGTGCTCGGGGTGCTCGCCTTCGATGAGGAGGACGTCGTCGCCGAGGAGCCGCTGCTCTTGGACGACGGCGTGCTGGACGCCTTGGAGCTGGACGAGCCGGACGGCGTGGTGGCCCCGGACGGGCTCGGCGTCGGCGAGGACGGCGCGGCCGTGGGCGGCGCCACGGTGCTCCGGGCCGGGACCCCGTACTGCGTCGGGTCGGCGACCACGACGCGGAAGTACAGCTTCGCGGTCTGGCCGAGCTGCTTGAGCAGCTCCGAGGAGTTCTTGCCGGGCAGGTCGACCTCGATCGCGTTGTTGCCCTGCTTGGTCACCTCGGCCTCGGACACACCCTGGCCGTTGACCCGGTTCCGCATGATCTGCAGCGCGGTGTCCATGTCGCCGGTCGCCGGGGCCTTGTTGCCCTGGGCGGTCATCGTCATCGTGGTGCCGCCGGCCAGGTCGATGCCGAGCTGGGGGGTCTTGTGCCCGGTGCCGATCATGGTGCCGACCAGCGCCATGATGACGGCGGCTAGCACCGTCAGGGGTGTCCATGGGCTCGTCTTGCGGTTCCGGGACCGCGGAGCCTTCGATCCGGCCAAGGGATTCGTCCGTCTCTTCGTGTCGTGTCGTGTCCGGCGCCGGCGCGTCGGTCACACCCCACGCCGCCCCGCCGCCGGGACCGGTAGTACACGGTCCGTGGCGGCGGTGCGACCTTACAGGTTTTCGGTGAGGAAGCCTTTTCCGTTGCCGAGCCTTTTCGCGACAGCGGTCACGACTTCGCCGGCTCGGCGTCCTTGACCTCCCCAGCCGGCTTGAGGTCGGTGGCCGCGTCCGCGGTCTCCTCGGCGCTCTGGTCAGCGGACTCGTCGGACTCGTCGGACTCGGCCGGGACGGAGTCCTGGGCCTGGGCCGGCACCGCGTCCTGGACGGAGCGCTTCTCAGCCGCCGGGGCGTCGCCGATGCCGCCGGGGGTCGGCGCGTCCTCAGCCGACTCGGCGTCCTCGGCGCTGTCGTCGGCGGTGTCCTCGTCCTCGAGGATGACGCCGACGATCGCGGGCTTGCCGAACTTGATCCGCGTACCCGGGGTGGTCTCCACGATGGCCCAGTCGTCACCGACCTCGACGATGGTGCCCATGATCTGGGCCGTGGTCCGCACGTACGCACCGGGCTGAAGGTGCTGCTGCATGTCGGACTGCTGCGAGCGCGCCCGCTTCTGCGGCCGGATCATCATGAAGTAGAACATCGCCCCGATCAGGACGATCCAGATCAGGAAAACAGGAGATCCCATAGGTGTCGCTGGTCCTTGTTGAAGACCGCCGGCGCCGGGCCGGGAGGTCGCTGATGGGCGGTGGGGGGCACCGCCCGACTCGCGGGAGTTTATGCGAGCCGATACGCCCCGAACAACGGTCCGGGGCCTTCGGCCGGTTCCCGTGACCCAACGTAGTCGAAATCATCCGGAACTTGTGAACCGCATAGGGTCCCGAGCGCCGCAAGTCCCCTGGTGGGACTCCCGAGAACGATGTTGTCGCGCCGCCTGGCGTGATATGCCCGATATCAAGCGGTAATCGGCGCGCTTCACCTGATCACGGGGCGCTGAGGCCGAAATGCGCCCACGCCGCGGCGGTCGCGATACGGCCCCGCGGCGTCCGCGCGAGCAGGCCCTCCCGCACCAGGAACGGCTCGGCCACTTCCTCGACCGTCTCGGACTCCTCCCCCACCGCCACGGCCAGGGTGGACAGCCCGACCGGGCCGCCGCCGAACAGCTTGAGCAGCGCGTGCAGCACGGCGCGGTCCAGCCGGTCCAGGCCGCGCTCGTCCACCTCGTAGACGGCCAGCGCGGCCCGCGCGATCTCCAGGTTCACGGCGCCGTCGGCTTTCACCTCGGCGTAGTCGCGCACCCGCCGCAGCAGCCGGTTCGCGATCCGCGGGGTGCCACGCGAACGCCCGGCGATCTCCTTCGCGCCCTCGGCGTCGATGCGCACGTTGAGCAGGCGCGCGGAGCGGTTGACGACGTACTCCAGATCCTCGGCGGAGTAGAACTCCAGATGCGCGGTGAACCCGAACCGGTCGCGCAGCGGCGCGGGCAACAGGCCCGAGCGCGTGGTGGCGCCGACCAGCGTGAACGGCGGCAGCTCCAACGGGATCGCGGTGGCCCCGGGCCCCTTGCCGACGATGACGTCGACCCGGAAGTCCTCCATCGCCATGTACAGCATCTCCTCGGCGGGCCGCGACATCCGGTGGATCTCGTCGAGGAACAACACCTCGCCCTCGGCCAGTGAGGACAGGATCGCGGCCAGGTCGCCGGCGTGCTGGATGGCCGGCCCGGACGTGATCCGGATCGGCGCCGCCATCTCATTGGCGATGATCATCGACAGCGTCGTCTTCCCCAGCCCGGGCGGCCCGGACAGCAGGATGTGATCAGGCGCCGCCGCCCGCAGCCGCGCCGCGTCCAGCACCAGCGACAACTGATCGCGCACCTTGGGCTGCCCGACGAACTCGGCCAGCCGCTTGGGCCGCAGCGCCGCCTCGGCCGCCTGCTCCTCGGCGTCGCCGCTGACGGCGGCGCCGGAGACGAGGCGTTCGGTTTCCTGTTCCACGGCGGCGGTTCTCCTGGGGGGTGTGCTCGGGACGGACTCGGGGTCCATCGTGTCAGGGCGCTCCGACTGAAGCGATGGCCAGCCCCGGCTACTTCTTCATCGTCCGCAAAGCAGCCTTCAACAACGGCCCGAGCTGCACCGTCTGCCCAGCCGCCTCCTGCTCGGCGGCCAGCGGGCCGACCGCCGTGACCGCGTCGTCCGCCTCCCGCGCCGTCCAGCCCAGGCCGGTCAGCGCCTCGAGCAGTTGAACGCGCCAGGAGCCCAGGCCGGCGCGGCTCCAGCCGTTGTGCGTCTGGCCCGGGACGGCGCCGGTGGGCGGGCCGAGGCGTTCCTTGAGCTCCAGGAGCAGGCGCTGAGCGCCCTTCTTGCCGATGCCCGGGACCTGGGTCAGGGCGGCTTCGTCGCCGGTCATGAAGATGGTGCGCAGGGTGTCCGGGGAGTGCACCGAGAGCATGGCCTGGGCCACCTTCGGGCCGATGCCGCTGGCGGTCTGCACGAGTTCGAAGGTGGCGCGCTCGTCGTCGGTGGTGAAGCCGTAGAGGGTCAGCGAGTCCTCGCGGACCACCAGGGCGGTGAAGAGTTTCGCCTTCTCCCCGACGGTGAGGGCGGCCAGCGTGCCGGGGCCGCAGTGCACGAGCATGCCCACGCCGCCGACCTCGACCACCGCGCTGGTCGGGGTCACCGAGGCCACCGGGCCGGATACGAAGGCGATCACGCGCCACTCCTCACTGTGCTGATCACTGTGCTGAATTCATGAAAGCGCTCACCGCTGCTTCGCGATCGCCGCGGCCAGCCGGTTCTGCGCGGTCCCGCGCCAGATGTGGCAGATGGCCAGGGCCGCGGCGTCGGCGGCGTCGGCCGGCTTGGGCGGCTCGGGCAGCCGCAGCACCCGCGCCACCATGGCCGCCACCTGGTCCTTGTCGGCCCGCCCGGATCCGCTGATCGCCGCCTTGACCTCGCTCGGCGTGTGCAGCGCGACCGGCAGTCCGTGCCGGGCGGCCACCAGCATCGCCACCGCGCTGGCCTGCGCGGTGCCCATCACGGTCCGCACGTTGTGCTGGCTGAAGACCCGCTCGACCGCGACCGCCTCCGGCCGGTGCTCGGCGAACCACTCCTCCAGCCCGGTCTCGATGGCCAGCAGCCGGCGCGAGAGGTCCATGTCCGCCGGGGTGCGGATCACGCCGACCCCGACCAGCGTCAGCGGCCGCCCGGGCGTGCCCTCGACCACCCCCACGCCGCACCGCGTCAGTCCCGGATCGACCCCCAGCACCCGCACGCGCGACCGACCTCCGTTGCGACAAACAGCAGTTCTCTTGTGCAGGGAAGCCTAGACGATTGATTCCTGGGGGTTCCGGCAAGCAGGACCGCCAGCCGACAAGCAGTTTTGCGAAACGGCTCAGCAGCAAGCATGGGCGACCCGGACGGCCGCCCTCAGCCCTGGTTGGCTTCGGGTGGCCGGCCGGGGCGGCCAGGCGCCGCTACTGTGCCCTTGGCAGCCAGAGGCTGCGTGTCGTTTCGCGCCGGTACCCCCAGGAATCAATCGTCTAGCGGCGCGGACGGACACAGCGACGGAGCCGGGCCGCCATCAGCGTGCCCGGCTCCGAGGGAGAGCTGCGCCTATCAGGCGTCGATCTTCTCCATGACGTCGTCGGAGACGTCGAAGTTGGCGTAGACGTTCTGCACGTCGTCGCTGTCCTCCAGGGCCTCGATGAGGCGGAACACCTTGCGCGCGCCGTCCTCGTCCAGCTCCACCTGCACCGACGGCAGGAAGGAGGACTCGGCCGACTCGTAGTCGATGTCGGCGCCTTGCAGCGCGGTGCGCACCGGGATCAGGTCGGCGGCCTCGCTGACCACCTCGAAGGCCTCGCCGAGGTCGTTGACCTCCTCGGCGCCGGCCTCCAGGACCGCCAGCAGGACGTCGTCCTCGGTCAGGCTGCCGGACTTGGGGACGATCACCACACCCTTGCGGGTGAACATGTACGACACCGAGCCCGGGTCGGCCATCGAGCCGCCGTTGCGGGTCATGGCCACCCGCACCTCGGAGGCGGCGCGGTTGCGGTTGTCGGTCAGGCACTCGATCAGGACCGCCACGCCGTTCGGGGCGTAGCCCTCGTACATGATGGTCTGCCAGTCGGCGCCGCCGGCCTCCGCGCCGGACCCGCGCTTGACCGCGCGGTCGATGTTGTCGGCCGGGACCGAGTTCTTCTTGGCCTTCTGGACCGCGTCGAAGAGCGTGGGGTTACCCGTCACATCTCCGCCGCCGGTCTTGGCGGCGACTTCGATGTTCTTGATCAGCCGGGCGAACAGCTTGCCGCGCTTGGCGTCGATGACCGCCTTCTTGTGCTTGGTGGTCGCCCATTTGGAGTGGCCGGACATTACCCCTGCTCCCTAACTACGAATTCATTCAGGCCGAGCCGCGGTCGTGCACCATCGCCACGAAGAACTCGTGGATCCGGCGGTCCGCGGTCAGCTCCGGATGGAAGGACGTCGCCAGCAGGTTTCCCTGCCGGACCGCGACGATCCTACCGATTGCCGGGCCACTCGTGACGCGAGCCAGCACCTCGACACCGTCTTCGACGCTCTCCACCCACGGCGCGCGGATGAAGACACCAGCCAATTCGCCGATGCCGTCGAAGGCGATCGGCTCCTCGAACGACTCGGTCTGTCGCCCGAAAGCGTTGCGCCGCACGGTGATCGGCAGCCCGCCGAAGGTCTGCTGACCGGCGGCGGCGTCGGTGATCCGGTCGGCCAGCATGATCATCCCGGCGCAGGTGCCGAAGGCCGGCATCCCGTCGGCGATCCGCTTGCGGACCGGCTCGAACATCTCGGCCGTGGTGGCGAGCTTCCACATCGTGGTGGATTCCCCGCCCGGCACGATCAGCGCGTCGACCGACTGCAAATCGTCGGGGCGGCGCACCAGAGCGCTGCGGGCGCCGATCGCCTTCAGGGCCGCGACGTGCTCGCGGAAGTCGCCTTGCAGCGCGAGCACGCCGATCACCGGGTCAGCTGTGGTCGCCATGCACTACCAGCCGCGCGAGGCGTAGCGCTGCTCGGCCGGCAGCGTGTCCAGGTTGATGCCGACGATGGCCTCGCCGAGGTTGCGGGAGACCTTGGCGATCAGGTCCGCGTCGTCGTAGTGCGTGGTGGCCTCGACGATCGCCTTGGCGCGCTTCTCGGGGTCACCGGACTTGAAGATGCCGGAGCCGACGAAGACGCCCTCGGCGCCGAGCTGCATCATCATCGCGGCGTCGGCCGGGGTGGCGATGCCGCCGGCGGTGAACAGCACGACCGGCAGCTTGCCGGTGCCCGCGACCTCCTTGACCAGCTCGTACGGCGCCTGGTGGTTCTTGGCCGCCAGGAACAGCTCGGAGGAGTCCAGCGTCGTCAGCCTCTTGATGTCGGCGCGCAGCTGGCGCATGTGCCGGGTGGCCTCGACCACGTTGCCGGTGCCGGCCTCGCCCTTGGAGCGGATCATCGCCGCGCCCTCGGCGATCCGGCGCAGGGCCTCGCCGAGGTTGGTGGCGCCGCAGACGAAGGGGACGGTGAACTCCCACTTGTCGATGTGGTGGGTCTCATCGGCCGGGGTCAGCACCTCGGACTCGTCGATGTAGTCCACACCGAGCGCCTGGAGCACCTGGGCCTCGACGAAGTGGCCGATCCGGGCCTTGGCCATGACCGGGATGGAGACCGCCTCGATGATGCCGTCGACCATGTCCGGGTCGCTCATCCGGGCCACGCCGCCGTCCTTGCGGATGTCCGCGGGCACCCGCTCCAGCGCCATCACCGCGACCGCGCCGGCGTCCTCGGCGATCCTGGCCTGGTCGGGGGTGACGACGTCCATGATCACGCCGCCCTTGAGCATCTCGGCCATGCCGCGCTTGACGCGGGCGGTACCGAGTTCGGGGGCCTGCGAGCTGGTCTCGTTCACGGACACGGTGGACCTCACAAGGGAAGGTAGATTAAATAACTGCCGGATGAGCGGACTGCCTCCGGAGCACCATCCTAGAGGGCGCGCAAGTGTGATCCACCTGACAATCTGGCCAGGTCAGGATGCGGGAGTGGACGGTGAGGCGACTTGCGTCGGCTGGGACTCGTCAGAACCGCAGGTCCGTGATGGTCCTTACACACACCGTGCCCCTTACGCGCCTCTTACCGCGCCCCGCACGCCCGAGACTACCCGGCGGCCATCCCGCGCAAGCCGACCGGTTCCTCGTCGTCCATCTCGAACTGGTCCGGGAACGGCGCGTGTCCGGCCAACCGGAACCACCGCACCAGCCGCTGCCGCCGCAGCACCCACGTGACGCGCACGGCGTCGTTGTAGAAATGCCGTGACAACTGCACCCGCCGGCAGGCCGAGTCCAGTTCGACCAGCAGCGCGCCCCCGCCCGGCCGCTCCTTGAGCGCCAGGCTCTCCTTGGGGTCGTCGAAGACGTCGCGCAGCACCCGGGTCAGGTTCGTCTCCGCGAGGTCGCGGCTGTCCGCGGCGGCGTCGCGCGCGGTGTGCGCGGCGTCGTCGAGCAGGATCGAGGCGGCCGGGTCCAGCAGCCGAGAGGCCGCCAGGTCCAGCGACACCGAGGCCCGCCGCACGAGCTGCGCGTCCAGCGCGGCCCAGGCCGCGTCGCGCCGGGTGTGCAGACGGTCCAGCCGGTTGGCGGTCCAGCTGAGGTAGAGGCCGATGAGCAGGACGACCGCTGCGGCGTAGACGAGGACGGACACGGTTGGTCAGCCTAGTGGGCCGGGGGTGGTCTGGGCCCCTCGGTCGATGAGGGGGCGGGAAAGTACCGCGCACAGCGCAACCCCGGCTGAGCGCAGCGGTGGCTCTCAACCCTGCGTAGCGCGCGCTCGGTAGGCCGCGACGGTCGTGCGGCTCGCGCAGGCGTTGCCGCAGAAGCGCCGCGTGCGGTTCCGGGACTGGTCCACGAAGTAGTTTCCACAACCCGCCGCGGCGCAGCGGCCCAGCGTCACCGCCGGATCGCCGGCCGCCACCAGGGCGAGCTTCGCCGCGATCAGCTGGCCCAGCCAGCGCTCGGCGGGGGCGCCGTCGCGGCTGAAGTGGATGTGGAGGACGCCGTCGTGGTCGGACAAGTGCATCTCCGGCGGGTAGTCGCGCAGGAGCCGGTGGACCGCGTCGGGGGCGTCGCCGTCGACGAGCTGAGCCAGCGCGGTGCACACCAGGTCGGCGAGGCCGCCGTAGGTGCCGTCGGGCGGCGGGACGACCTCGTGTTCGTCGAAGAACGCCGCGACCAGTTCGCCGTCCAGGTCCAGCGTGGCGGTGTTGGCCAGCTCGACCGCGAGTCGGGTCACGTTTCCTATGTAGTCACCGTATTGCACTTGACCGCCTACATCGCCGATTCCTACTGTAGGCTCCATGATAGCTGACACCACCTACATAGCTCGGCGTTTGTGGCTGCTCGGAGAGTGGGACGCGGCGCTGGCCGCGCTGGCCCCCGACACCGAACCCGAGCTGCGCGCCGAGATAGCCGTGGAACGCTGGTTCTTCCAGTTGGCCGGGCACGACGAGGCCGAGCAGGCCGTCGCAGCCCTCGACCCGGCCTCGCCGGCGGCCCAGGTGCTGCGGGCGCGCCTGGCCTACAGCCGCCTGTTGTTCCGCCGCGACCCGCGTCCGGACGACCGCGCCGACGCCGAGGCCGGATTCCGGAACGCGGTGCGGGACGGCGACCGGGCCACCCGCGGCTGGGCCGAGTTCCACTGGGGATGCCTGCTCGACAACGTCGACGGGGACGCCGGCGGCGCGGTCCCGCGCTTCGAGGCGGCGCTCGAAGTCGGGGTGAAGGAGCGGGACGCGCGCTTGGAGTCCATCTGCGTCCGCCACCTGTCCGCACACCGCGAGCCCGCGGAGGGCGTCCAGATGCTGCGACGCTCGCTCCACCTGCGCGCGGCGCTCGGCGCCCGGGCGCTGACCCTCGCGGCACAGGCCGCGCTGGCCTCCGCGCTGCCCGAGGACGATCCCGAGCGCGCCGACCTGGTCCAGACCTACAGCGTCAGCGCCGAGGAGCTGCGGATCCCCTGGCTG
The DNA here is from genome assembly GCF_015356865.1 of Catenulispora pinisilvae. GTDB lineage: Bacteria > Actinomycetota > Actinomycetes > Streptomycetales > Catenulisporaceae > Catenulispora > Catenulispora pinisilvae. Next base: position 54,808 of record NZ_JAAFZA010000029.1, on the reverse strand, counting down.
CTCGGCGGTGCGACCGGCAGCACTGAGAGCTTCGAGGACTTCGAGGATTTCGAGGGCTGAATCAGGCAGCGAAAACGGCCCGGGTGGACCACCCGGGCCGCGCGACAGCCGTGGAACCTCAGGGCTCCAGCAACTCGGCCGCGCTCAGCGCCTCCACCTCGGCGGCCCGCGCCACCGAAGCCGGATCCGTCGTCACCATCTCGTACACCGCGAGCAGGTCCGCGGCCACCACCGACCAGTCGTAGCGGCGCACCGCGAGCGAGGCCGCCTCCGACAGCCGCGCGCGCTCCTTGGCGTCGCCCAGCAGCTCGATCGCGTCCTCGGCCAGGGCGTGGGCGTCGCCGACCGGGAACGTGCGGCCGACCGTGCCGCCCTCCAGGACCAGCTCGAAGGCGTCCAGGTCGCTGGCCAGCACCGGCGCTCCGGCGGACATGGCCTCGACCAGGATGATGCCGAAGCTCTCGCCGCCGAGGTTGGGCGCCACGTAGACGTCCACGCTGGAGAGCAGGCGTGCCTTGTCCGTGTCGGAGAGCCGGCCCAGGAACTCCACCTGGCCGCGCACCGCGTCCGGCAGGAACGCCGCGGCCTCCTCGGTGTCGCCGCCGCCGAGGACCAGCAGGCGCACGCCCGGGCGGGCCGCGGCGATCTCCGGGAACGCCTCCAGCAGCGTGGCCAGGCCCTTGCGGGATTCGTTGATGCGGCCGATGAACGCCAGCGTGCCGCCCTGCCCGGGCTGCGTCTGCCACTCCGCCTTGGGCTCGGCGCGTTCGTAGAAGCCGACGTCCACGCCGTTCGGGATCACCACCGCGTCGCCGCCCAGGTGCTCGACCAGGGTGCGGCGCGCGTATTCGGACACGGCGATACGGGCGCTGATCTTCTCCAGCGTGGGCTGGAGGATCGGGTACGCGACCGTCATCGCCCGCGAGCGCGGGTTGGCGGTGTGGAAGGTGGCCACGATCGGCCCAGAGCCGGCCCAGCAGGCCAGCATCGACAGGCTCGGCGAGGACGGCTCGTGCACGTGCAGCACGTCGAACGCGCCGTCGTGCAGCCAGCGCCGCACCCGCGCGGCGGACAGGAAGCCGAAGTTCACGCGCGCCACCGAGCCGTTGTACGGCACCGGGACCGCACGCCCGGCGTGGGTGACGTACGCCGGCAGCGAGGCCTCGTCGTCGGCCGGGGCCAGCACCGAGACCTCGTGGCCCAGCCGGATCAGGTGCTCGGCCAGGTCCCGGACGTGGTTCTGCACGCCGCCTGGGATGTCCCACGCGTAGGGGCAGACCACGCCGATTTTCACGACGCCCCCTGGGACGGCGACGACTCCGCCTCTTCGGGCTTCGGCTCCGCGGGCTCTGACTCTGCGGGCTCAGTCTCTGCGGGCTTCGCCTCTGCGGAGTCCGGCTCCGCCGGCTTCGCCTTGGGTGCCTTCGCCGGATCCAAGTCCGCGAGGAAGAACTTCTGCATCATGTGCCAGTCCGCCGGATGCGCCGCGATCCCCTCGGCATAAGCGTCGGCGAGCTGCTGGCACATCACGGCCACCTTCTCCGGCCGCTTCCCGTCCTCCGGAACCGGAATCTCCAGCCCCACCCTTATGCTCATCTGCCCATACGACGGGTACCACAGCTGCACCGGCAGCAGCGCCGCCCCGGTCTGCACCGCCAGCGCCGCCGGCCCGGCCGCGATCCGCGTGGCCTCGCCGAACATCGTCACCTGCGCGCCGCTGGCGCTCAGGTCCCGGTCGGCGACCAGGGCGACCGTCTTGCCGGCCCGCAGCCGCCGGGCCAGCGTGCCGAACACCGACGGGCCCCCGTCGTGCGGCAGCACTTCCATGCCCAGGCCGCGCCGGTAGTCCAGGAACTTCTCGGCCACCGACTCCGGCTTCAGGTGCTCGGCGACCGTGGTGAAGCCCTCGCCGGTGAAGTGCACCAGCCACACCCCGGCGTGGTCGTAGTTGCCGGTGTGGCCCAGGGCCAGGATCGCCCCGCGGCCGGAGGACATCGCCGCCTTCAGCCGCCCTATGTCCTCGGCGGGGAAGTCGACGCCGCTCATGATGCGCTCGCGGCTCCACGTCGGCACGCGGAACTGCTCGCAGTACTGCCGCAGCGCCGACCGCATGGCCTGGTGCGAGACCGCGCGCAGCGCCGCCTCCGACGTGTCCTTGCCCAGCACCCGCAGCAGGTTCTTCTCCAGCTGCCGCACCTGGCCGCCGCGCCGGGCCCACAGCCGGTCGGCGATGAGGTCGAACACCCGGTAGGCCGCGCGCTCCGGCAGCAGCTTCACCGCCCCCCACGCCGCCCCGTACCCCCAGCTGACCAGCCGCTCCTTGGCGCTTTCCGTACGCACGGTCCCCTCGCTCACGCGACCGCCTCCCCCTTGAGCAGTTGCTTGCGGACCAGCATCACCCGCTGCACCAGCGTGACGAAGGACCCGATGGCGATGGCCCACAGCGTGACCGCCTGGATGTAGGGCACGCCCAGCCCGGACAGGCCGGTCGCCACCAGCGACCCGACCAGCCGCTCGCTGCGTTCGACGTAGCCGACGTTGGCGTTCACCCCGAGCCCCTCGGCGCGGGCCCGGGCGTAGGACACCACCGCGCCCAGCGCCATGATCGCCAGACAGAGCCCGAACATCACCGGCTGGTTCCCGCCCCGGGCGAACCAGTACGCCAGCCCGCCGAAGATCGCCGCGTCCCCGAGCCGGTCCAGCGTGGAGTCCCAGAACGCCCCGAACTTGTCGGTGCGCTCCAGAATCCGCGCCATCGTGCCGTCGATCAGATCGGAGAACACAAACGCGGTGATGACCACCGTCCCGACGAAGAACGACCCGCGCGGGTAGAAGCACAGCGCCCCGGCGATCACGCCGAGCGTGCCGACCAGAGTCACCGCGTCCGGACTGATCCCGATCTTCAGGAAGAACCGGGCGGTCGGGGTGAAGATGGCGGTGAAGAAGGCACGCGCGTAACGGTTGAGCATGACCGTCCTGAAATCGGGTACGTGGGGTCAGTGGGGCGTCTGTCCCGCGGCCAGCCGACCGCGAGGCCATCATAGGGGTCCGGCCGCCTCCGGCTACCCTCGGTGGCCGGGCGGGACCGTCCCGGCCCGACCCCCTCGCACCCGTCGTCAGGCCTGGTCGAGCGCCTGGTTCAGGGCGGAGACCGCGGCCCGGACCATCGCCGTCAGCACTGAGGTGCTCAGGCCCACCCCCCAGACCTCATGACCATCCACCCGGGACCGGATGTAGCAGGCGGCCACGGCGTCGGCGCCCTGAGCCACCGCGTGCTCGGAATAGTCGAGTACTTCGAACCGGATCCCGGCCTTCGCCAGAGCGACGATCAGCGCCGACAGCGGCCCGTTCCCTGAGCCGGATACCGGGATAACACTGCCGTCGGCGCGGATCACGCTCGCCCCGACCCGGTGGCCGCCCTCCGGGAGCTCCTGGAACGCCGGCTCGGTCAGCTGCCACGGGCCGTCCTCCCCCGGCACCACATACGTCGCCCGGAACAGCTCCCACAGATCCTTCGGCGCCATCTCCTGACCGTGCTGGTCGGTGGCCCGCTGCACGACCTTCGAGAACACCGGCTGGAACTCGCGCGGCAGGTCGACGCCGTAGTGCGTGCGCAGCAGATAGGCCATCCCGCCCTTGCCGGACTGGCTGTTGACCCGGATCACGCCCACGTAGCCGCGCCCGACGTCCGCCGGATCGATCGGCAGGTACGGCACATCCCACGGCGCCTGGTCCGGCGGCACTCCCAGCTTGGCGGCCAAGGCGGCGTGGTGCGCCATGCCCTTGTTGATGGCGTCCTGGTGCGTGCCGGAGAACGCGGTGTAGACGAGGTCGCCGCCGTAAGGGTGCCGCACGTGGACCGGGATCCGGTTGCACTCCTCGACCACGGCCTTGATCGCGTCGATGTCGGAGAAGTCGATCATCGGGTCCACGCCCTGCGCGTGCAGGTTGAGCCCCAGCGTCACCAGGTCCACGTTGCCGGTGCGCTCGCCGTTGCCGAACAGGCAGCCCTCGACGCGCTGCGCCCCGGCCAGCACCGCGAGCTCGGCACAGGCCACGCCGGTACCGCGGTCGTTGTGCGGGTGCACGGACAGGATCACGTCCTCGCGGCGGGCCAGGTTCCGGCTCATGTACTCGATCTGGTCGGCGTAGATGTTCGGCGTCGCCACCTCGACCGTGGCCGGCAGATTGTGCACCACGGGGCGGTCGGCACAGGCGTCCCAGATCTCGGTGACGCGGTCGCAGACCTCGAGCACGTAGTCCGGCTCGGTCAGGTTGAACACCTCAGGGGAGAACTGGAAGCGCATCCGGCCGGCACCCGAACCGTTTCCCGCCCCCGAGCGCTGGTCGGCGAGCTTGGCGACCAGTTCCGCGGCGTCCTCGATCAAGGCCTTGACCTCGGCCCGGCTGCCCCGCAACACCAGGTCGCGCCAGGCCGGCGCGGTCGCGGTGTAGAGGTGGACCAGCACGTTCGGCAGGCCGCGCACCGAAGCGAAGGTCCGCTCGATCAGCTCGGGCTTGGCCGGGGTGAAGACGGAGATGGTGACGTCCTCCGGGAGGTCGTCGCGGGCCGCCAGCGAACGGACGAAGTCGAAATCCGTCTGGCTGGCCGAGGGATACGCGACCTCGATCTCCTTGTAGCCCATCAGCAGGAACAGGCCGAACATCCGGGCCTTGCGCTCGGTGTCCATCGGCTCGGCCAGCGCCTGGTTGCCGTCCCGCAGGTCCACCGGGACCCACAGCGGCGCGGCGGTGAAGCGGTTGTCGGGCCAGGTGCGCGCGGGCTGTGTCTTCGCGGCGAGCGGGACGTCCACCCGGTCGAAGACGCTCCGGTAGCGATGCGAGGGCATCTGGCTGGGCTGCTGGGGATTCCACGGCGGGGTCAGGGCTCGGGTCGTCATGCCCCCGAACGGTAGCACTCCTCAGACAAGCTGAGCACCTGAGTTGCTGAGCACCGCCGCGCCGGTGGTACAACTGGGGCCGTGAGCCTGCGATCGATCCAGCCCAGCCCGCTCGTGGAGCAGGCCGCCGAACAGCTGCGCGAGCAGATCACCGGCGGGGCCTGGCCGGTCGGCACCAAACTGCCCGGCGAGACCACGCTGGCCGCCTCGCTGGGCGTCGGCCGCTCCACGGTCCGCGAGGCGATCCGGGCCCTGGCCGGCGAGGGGCTGCTCCAGCCGCGACAGGGGGCCGGGGTGTTCGTGCTGGCCGTGGAGTCCCGGACCGATCTGGCCGACCACCTGCGCAAAGCCTCGGTCGCCGACCTCTACGAGGTCCGGATGATGATCGAGACCCGGGCCGCGCGGCTGGCCGCCGAGCGCCGCACCGAGGCCGACGTCGCCACGCTCGAAGCCGCGCTGGAGCGCCGGACCCGCGCCGCGCGCAGGTCCCACGAGGAGTTCGTCGACGCCGACGTCGCCCTGCACACGGCGCTCGTGGCCGCGGCCGGGAACCCGGTGCTGACCGCCTTGTTCGAGCAGTTCGTCCCGACCCTGCGGGAGGGCCTGGTGGAGATGGTCAAGCGGCTGGGCCGGGCCGACGAGAACCTGGGGCACCGTGCGCACGCGGCCCTGATCGCGGCGGTCGCGGAGGGGAACCCGGACCGGGCCGAGACCGTGGTGTCCGAGGAGATCGGCGCGACCACGCTGCGCCGGATTCCGTGAGGGGCCCGCGCGACCTCGTGAGCCCAGACCTCGTGAGCCCAGACCTCGTGAGCCCAGACCTTGTGAGCCCAGACCTCGTGAGCTGCGACCCGATGCGCCGCGACCTCGTGAACACCGTGTGAACCACTCGGGCCTCGCCCCCTTGTGGCCTGTCCGATATAGGAGTTGGCTGCAAGGAACAGCCGGGTAACGAAGTATGTACAGCTGGTACAACCGTTGCCCCCGTGTCATGACAAGATCGGCTCCGGCTCGGTGACGAGCCGCCCTGACCCAGGAAAAGGAGCACGCTCGATGGCAGACAAATCAGGCGGACAGGGCGGCCACGCCGGGGCCGCCGGCAGGGTGCCGACGCCCTCCGGGCCCGAGCAGATCCGGAACGTGGTGCTCGTCGGGCACACCGGAGCCGGCAAGACCACACTGGCCGAGTCCCTGCTGGCGGCCACGGGCGCGGTGAGCCGGCCCGGCCGGGTCGAGGAGGGCACCACCGTCACCGACTTCGACGAGGTCGAACAGCGGCAGCAGCGCTCGGTGGCGCTGGCCCTGGCCCCGGTGGAGTTCCAGGGTGTGAAGGTCAACCTGCTGGACGCCCCGGGCTACGCCGACTTCGTGGGCGACCTGCGCGCCGGACTGCGGGCGGCGGACGCCGCGCTGTTCGTCGTGTCGGCCGCTGACGGAGTCGACGGCTCGACGCGGCTGCTGTGGGAGGAGTGCGCGGCGGTCGGGATGCCGCGCGCCGTGGTCGTCACCAAGCTGGACTCGGCCCGCGCCGACTTCGACGAGATGGTGCTGATCTGCCAGCGCATCTTCGGCGACGGGGTGCAGCCGCTGTACCTGCCGCTGCTGGACGACGAGGAACACGTCGGCGGGGTCATCGGGCTGCTGACCCAGAGGATCTACGACTACTCCGAGGGCGAGCGCACCGAGCGCGACGCCGAGGAGGCGCACCGCGAGGGCGTGGAGAACGCCCGCAACGCCCTGATCGAGGGGATCATCGCCGAGAGCGAGGACGAGACCCTCATGGACCGCTACCTCGGCGGTGAGGAACTGGACACCGAGGTGCTGATCGACGACCTGGAGAAGGCGGTCGCGCGCGGGTCCTTCTATCCGGTGCTGCCCTACTCGGCGATCGCCTCGGGGGCGGTCGCCGCTCCGCCGGCACTGGGCTCGATCGAGCTGCTGGAGCTGATGACCAAGGCCTTCCCCTCGCCGCTGGAGCACGAGGTGCCGCCGGCCAGCTCGCCGGAGGGCAAGCCGAAGGGCCCGCTGACCTGCGACCCCGACGGGCCGCTGGTGGCCGAGGTGGTGAAGACCTCCACCGACCCCTACGTCGGGCGGATCAGCCTGGTCCGGGTGTTCTCCGGCACGCTGCGCCCGGACCTGCCGGTCCACGTCTCCGGCCATGGCCAGGAGGCCCGCGGCCACGCCGACCACGACATCGACGAGCGGGTCGGCGCGCTGTCCTGCCCGCTGGGCAAGGTGCAGCGCGGCATCGACGCCGGGATCGCCGGCGACATCGTCGCGGTGGCCAAGCTGCTGCACGCCGAGAGCGGCGACACGCTGTCCAGCAAGGACGATCCGATGCTGATCGAGCAGTGGCTGATGCCGGACCCGCTGCTGCCGGTCGCGATCCGCGCACACGCCAAGAGCGACGAGGACAAGCTGTCGCAGTCGCTGTCCCGGCTGGTCGCCGAGGACGCCACGCTGCGCCTGGAGATGAACCCGGAGACCCGGCAGCTGGTGCTGTGGTGCATGGGCGAGGCGCACATGGACCTGGTCCTGGACCGGCTGAAGAACAAGTTCGGCGTGGCCGTGGACACCGTCTCGCACCGGATCTCGCTGCGCGAGACCTTCGGCGGCGCCGCCAAGGGCCACGGCCGGCACGTCAAACAGTCCGGCGGCCACGGCCAGTACGCGATCTGCGACATCGAGGTCGAGCCGCTCCCGTCCGGCAGCGGCTTCGAGTTCGTCGACAAGGTGGTCGGCGGCGCGGTGCCCCGCAACTACATCCCCTCGGTGGAGAAGGGCGTGCGGGCACAGATGGAGCGCGGCGTCGCGGCCGGCTACCCGATGATCGACCTGCGCGTCACCCTCTACGACGGCAAGGCGCACTCGGTGGACTCCAGCGACATGGCCTTCCAGACCGCCGGCGCCCTGGCCCTGCGCGACGCCGCGGCCAAGACCAGCGTCCTGCTGCTGGAGCCGGTCGACAGCCTGGAGATCCAGGTCGCCGACGAGTACGTGGGCGCGGTCATGGGCGACCTGTCCTCGCGGCGCGGCCGGGTGTCGGGCTCGGAGCCCGGCGAGAACGGCCGCACGGTGATCCGGGCCGACGCCCCGGAGGTGGAGATCGGCCGCTACGCGATCGAGCTGCGCTCGCTGTCGCACGGCACCGGGACGTTCACCCGGAGCTACCTGGGGCACGAGCCGATGCCGCCGCAGCTGGCGACGAAGGTGAAGGCCGAGGTCGAGCAGGAGGCGTGAGGGCACCGAAGAACGCAAGGTCCTAACACGGCAGGAGGGGTCCCGACGCAGGACCCCTCCTCCCGCCCGTCATGTACACCAGTGTTCAGACTCAACACCGTGAGTCGCTGGTGAACCTCGACGGGTGAGGGTGGGAACGACGGTGCCGCGCAAGTCCTCGGCGAATCAGCCGACCATGCAATTGAGAGTCCCGGGGCCGGCGTCGGTGGGTACGGCGCCGCCACAGTCGCAGCCGGGGTTGCAGTCGCAGCCGGGGTTGCAGTCGCAGGCCGGGTCGACTCTGGTGCGGCCCTTGCCGCAGCCTCCGATGCAGCCGCCGGGGCAGCCTCAGCTTCCAGGGCAATCCGCGCCGAGGCCGTCTCGCCGGGCGGTCCTGGTCATCGCACTCGCCGTCCTGCTGGTCGCCGCCGGCGGCGTGACCTGGGCGATGTGGCCGACGAGCAAGGCGGCGCCGCCCGCGGCCAGCCCCCTGCACGTCGTCCCGGGCACGGTTCAGGCCGCGGTGTTGACGCCGGACGAGGTCAGCAAGGCGATCGGGACGACGGTGATCGCCGGCCCCCAGACCGACCAGCCGCCGGCCGCGCTGACCGCCGATCCGGCGTTGTGCGCGGTGGCCGTGGGACCGGCGACCGCGTCCGGCTATACGTCGGGCTGGACTGTCTTCCTGTCCACGACGTATGAGGACTCTGCCGGGTCCGGGGACTACACCGTGACCCAGACCGTCGGCGTCTACGGCAGCGCGGACCAGGCCACGAGCGTGTTCGGCAAGCTCGGCGACGGCGTGAAGGGCTGCCCGTCGGCCACCCGGACCGACCCGAATCAGAGCCCGGTGAAGTGGGACTACAGCGTCGGCACGGCTACCTCGGACACCCTAGTCTGGACCGCCACGCAGGAGTCCGGCGGCGGGTGGGCGTGCTACCGGCAGGCCCGGCTCAAGGGCAAGGACGTGGTGCAGGTCGCGGTGTGTGAGGGCGGGGCCGGCGGGTCGGCGGCGGCGCAGGTCGCCGGGCAGTTCACGGCTCGGTTGGGCGGGTAGCCGTGGCTGTTTCCACCGCTACCGACCGCGGTTCGCTGCGGCGCCGCTCCGTCGCGGTGCTCGCCACCGCCGCACTGGGCCTGGTGACCTTCGCCGGACCCGCGCAGGCCACGTCCGGCCCGACTGTTCCGCTCGCGCAGCCGGTCTCGGCCACCGCGACCGCGGCCGGGCTGGCCACCGACGACAACTCCGGGCTGACCCCGACCCCGACCCCTGATATGCCGGCGCCACTGATCGCCACGGCCGAGCCCGAGGCTCAGGCGATCGCGGCGAAGTACCAGGCCGACGCGCAGGCCGTCACAGCGGAGGCAAGCGCGGCCAAGGCCGAAGAAGGCCCGCTTGAGACACGCGCGGCCGACGTACAGACACGCGAGGCCAACCTGGACGCGCAGTTCGCGAGCACCCAAGCGCGGACCAACACCCTCAACGGCCAAGCCGACGCCCTCAACACCGCCATCGCCACCCACAACGGCGAACCGCACCAGTTCCGGCTCCCGGCCCAAGCAAGCCAACTGGCCGCGTACAACCAGGAGAAGGCGAACCTCGAAGCACAACAGGCGAACCTGCAAAGCCAGTTCAACGCCCTCACCGCACAGACCACCCAACTACAGAGCGCACAAGCCCAGGCCGGCGCCGACCAGGCAAAGGTCAACGCCGACATCCAGAAGCACAACGCCGCCGTGGCGGCGCTCCAGACCCAGATCACGAACCTGAAGGCCGAGCGCCAAGCGTGCGTCGCGAAGATCGCCGCACTCCTCCAGAACACGCTCCCGGGCACCCAGACCGGCGGCGCCAGCCCCCTGGCCACCGCCGGCGGCGACCAGTCCGCCCCAGCATCCGTCCTCGCCCCGACCCCGCAGGCCCGGGCACTGCCCAGCGGCGGCGGCGACCAGGCGGCCCCGGCACAGGTCGGCACGTACGCGGTCGCCACCGGGGCGACGGGCACCGCGGGCGCCCAGGCAGGACCGGCCCAGACCGGCACGGCACCCCCGCTCACCGTCACCCAGACCACGGTGGCGACGTACCTGCCCCCGGCCGCAATCGCCGGAATGTCCGCGGACCAGGCCGCCAACGTGAACCCGGTCCAGACCTACGGCGCCCTGATCCCCGAACCCAGCGGCAACTACGCGGTACTCCAACTCCTGCCACCCGCGGGCACCACGGCACCCCCGGGCCAACAGGCCTACACCAACGCCATCAACAAGGGAGCCAAGGCCACCACCTACATCGCCGGCAAGCCGGTCGTGGTCGACCATGTCGTGCAGGCGAGCCCGATGCCCACGGCGAACCAGGGTGCCGACACCGCGCGGCCGGCGCTGGCCTCACCGCTGGCTGCGGCGTCGCCCTGGGCACCGGCGCTGGCTCAGCCCGGAGCGGTGGTCGGGCCGCCGGTCGGTATCACCGCGCTGCCCAAGCTGCTCGCCCAGCGCGGCCTGGGCAAGCTGGCGAACCAGTTCGACCTCGAATACGCGCCGGTCCTCGTGGACGCCAACGGCAACCCCACGTATGCCGTCGCCCCGGTAGACGCGCAGGGCAACCCCGCGCTCGGGGCGACCGGGAAACCGATCATCCGGCTCTCGAATTTGGCGCTACAGAATGCCACCCAGGCGGCGAGCGCCTTCGCCAATGCGGCCCTGATCGGCAGCAGCGCCTATTCGCCCTGCCCGGAACACAGCTTCTCGGGATCCACCAGGGTCCTGATGGCCGACGGCGGCACCGAGCCGATCGCCGACGTTCACGCCGGGGACCTGATCGAGAACGCCCGGCCCGGCGGCGGGACCGAAGTCCACCGCGTCGACCAGGTGCACGTCACCACGACGGACACCGATTTCGTCGACGTGCTCGTGGGCTCGAACACGCCGGGCGGCGGGGGCACCGTCACCGGGACCGCGAACCATCCGTACTACGACGCCGGCACCGGCGGGTTCGTCGACGCCGGTGCGCTGAGAAGCGGCGACCGGCTGCAGAGCAGCGCGGGTACGCAGGCGACGGTCCGGGGCGTCCGCTCACACGTCGGGCCGATCGTCACCTACGACCTGACGATTGACGGGCTGCACACGTACTACGTCGTGGCGGGCGATACGCCGGTCCTCGTCCACAACTGTGGCGGCCAAGGCCTCGGGCGTCAGGTACTCGGAGATGGGGTGTCGAATCACATTCTGGCCGGCCATCGCTATCCAGGAGGCATCAACAGTCAGGGAAACCCGCAGGACCCCTTTCCCCAGAGTTGGACGGATGACGATATCCTGAATGCGGTAGCAGACGTCCTCACAGACCCCAACAGCGCCCGAACATGGAAGACGGGGTCTGCTAAATGGGCACCGAAAACCGGACTGACCCATAGGGGAGATCCCGCTGTACAAGACGTGATCGGGACCGTGACCGTGAAGGGCGTCCCAGTGAAGATCGACGTGCGCTTCGAACCGCTCACCGATAAAGTGCTCACGGCATTTCCTATCGGAACTCTACAACGGCCCTGATATCGCATGACGGGAAGCGACGTGGACCTCAACGATCTGCTGAAGCGGCTGGACGACCCGGATTGGCTCGTATCCCCCCGGGGTTACAACCCCACGGCGATGGTCGAGTCTTTCGCCGCACTGGTTCACGGCCTGGATGTCAGCTTTGAAACGCGCTGCGCTACCGACACGGAGATACAGGACTCCAGCGAATACGCCCGCGTCGAGGTGCCCGCCGAAGCGACGGTTCGCGAAACACGGATCATTGTGTCGATCAGCAAATTCGGATCTCTGGCCTTTGTAGCCGCGGAGAATCCGGGGGCTTTCCTCGGTACCGCCCACGCACAAGCCGAAGGCGAGCTGGACGCGGGCGACCTGGCAAAAGTAGAACAAGCCCTCGCCGACTCGGGGTATGTCGTCGTTCCCGAGGAATTGCTCACGAGTCGTTACTACGGGCCGAGCCACCTCCGCAAGATGAGCCCCTCATTCCCACCAACCTGGTGGGATCGCTACTTCGGTTCCTTCTAGCCGGCCAGACAAACCTCGGCCCCGCTGGAAACCTCCAGCGGGGCCGAACTCGTCAGGCCTCAGCTCAGCCCGAAACACTCCCACGCGCCGCCGGCGGCAGCGCGCAAGCAGCGGTGCCGCCAGGCATCCGCTGCCGGTTGTTGGCGATCAGGCGATACACGCCCGCCGCGATCCAGCGGACCGGCGGGGTGCGGAGCATCCATCCGGCCGCGGCGTAGATTCCGCCCGCTGAAATCAAAAGGCGCGCAACTGCCTGCGCGCCTCCGTGGATTCGGCCTGTCGGGTCCACCCACAACACTTCGTGTGTCGCCCGATCCTCGGTTGTTCCGTACAACTCGAGGTCTGTGAACTGGTAAGCCGTCACCTCCGCATCGATCGGGAGGCGCTTGAGGACGCTGACCGAGCGCGTGCAGAAGGCGCAGTCACCGTCATAGATCAGAACCGGCTTGGGGAAGCTGCCCTCGTCCATACCCCTCAGTCTACGGGCCATTCGTCCGCCAACAGCTTGCGGGTTTCCCCTAGCAGCTGCGGAAGGACCTTGGTGTGGCCCACCACGGGCATGAAGTTCGTGTCCCCGCCCCAGCGTGGGACCACGTGTTGGTGTAGATGTGCCGCGATGCCCGCACCTGCGACGTCGCCCTGGTTCATGCCGATGTTGAAGCCCTGCGCGCCGGAAGCGGCGCGGACCGCGGTCATCGCGCGCTTGGTGAAGTCGGCGAGTTCGGCGGTCTCCGGCAGGGTCAGGTCTGTGTAGTCCGCCACATGCCGGTACGGGACCACCATCAGGTGCCCGCCGTTGTACGGGTACAGGTTCAGCACCGCGTAGACCAGTTCCCCGCGGGCGATGATCAGCCCGTCCTCGTCGCTCAGCGACGGGATGCGGCAGAAGGGGTCCTCGCCGGCGGCCGGGCCGGTGGGCTTGTTCTCGCCCTTGATGTAGGCCATGCGGTGCGGCGTCCACAGCCGCCGGAAGCCGTCCGGCTCCCCGACGCCGTCCTGCACCTGAAGGTCGGCCTCCGGGTTCGGGTCTTCGGGCGAATGCGGCATGGTCATGAAACGAAGCTTAGGCGGTACGGCTTTCGAGACGGAATACCGGTCTGAGGATCATTCACGTGCCCGGGGACACCCCGGGATGCCCCGGCGAGCGCATATTGTTGAACGCACTATGACCCTCACCGATCGCCTGCCCGCCACCGACGACCCCGACGCGCTCTTCGACGCCTTCAGCGAGTGGGCCGGCGAGCAGGGGATCACGCTGTATCCAGCCCAGGAGGAGGCGCTGCTGGAGGTGGTCACCGGGGCCAACCTGATCCTGTCCACCCCCACCGGCTCCGGCAAGTCGCTGGTCGCCGCCGGCGCGCACTTCGCCGCGCTGGCCCGCTACCGTGACGACCCCCGGCAGCGCACCTACTACACCGCGCCGATCAAGGCGCTGGTGAGCGAGAAGTTCTTCTCGCTGTGCGCCATGTTCGGCGCGGACAAGGTCGGGATGCTCACCGGCGACGCCAGTGTGAACCCGAACGCGCCGATCATCTGCTGCACCGCCGAGGTGCTGGCCAACCACGCGCTGCGCGACGGCGCCGAGGCAGACATCGGCCAGGTGGTGATGGACGAGTTCCACTTCTACGCCGAACCGGACCGCGGCTGGGCCTGGCAGGTACCGATCCTGGAACTGCCGAACGCGCAGTTCGTGCTGATGTCGGCGACGCTGGGCGACGTCGCCCGGTTCGAGGAGGACCTCACCCGGCGCACCGGCCGCCCGACCGCGGTGGTCTCCTCCGGGCAGCGTCCGGTGCCTCTGTACTACTCCTATTCAGAGACGCCGCTGCACGAGACGCTGGAAGACCTCCTGCAGACCAACCAGGCGCCGATCTACGTCGTGCACTTCACCCAGGCCGCGGCCATCGAGCGCGCGCAGGCGCTGATGAGCGTCAACGTGTGCACCAAGGAGGAGAAGGCCAAGATCGCCGACATGATCGGCAACTTCCGGTTCACCGCCGGCTTCGGCAAGACGCTCTCGCGGCTGGTCCGGCACGGGATCGGCGTGCACCACGCGGGCATGCTGCCGAAGTACCGGCGCCTGGTGGAGCTGCTGGCGCAGGCCGGGCTGCTGAAGGTGATCTGCGGCACCGACACCCTGGGCGTCGGCATCAACGTGCCGATCCGCACCGTGCTGTTCACCGGGCTGACCAAGTACGACGGCGTGCGGACCCGGCAGCTCAAGGCCCGCGAGTTCCACCAGATCGCCGGGCGCGCGGGCCGGGCCGGCTACGACAGCGCCGGCTACGTGGTGGCGCAGGCACCCGAGCACGAAGTGGAGAACGCCAAGCGCGTCACGAAAGCCGGCGGCGACAAGAAGAAGCTCTCGCGGGTGGTCCGGGTCAAGGCGCCGGAGGGCTTCGTCTCCTGGGGCAAGCCGAGCTTCGAGCGCATGGTCGGCGCCGAACCGGAGCCGCTGACCTCCAGCTTCCAGGTCAGCCACGCGATGCTGCTGAACGTCATCAGCCGGCCCGGCAACGCCTTCGAGGCGATGCGGCACCTGCTGCAGGACAACCACGAGGACCGCAAGTCCCAGCTGAAGTTGATCCGCAAGGCCATCGCCATCTACCGCGGCCTGCTGGCCGCCGGGATCGTCGAGCGCCTGGACGAGCCGGACGAGCAGGGCCGGACCGTGCGCCTGACCAAGGACCTCCAGTTCGACTTCGCCCTGAACCAGCCGCTGTCGCCGTTCGCGCTGGCCACGCTGGAGCTGCTGGAGCCGGAGTCGCCTACGTACGCGCTGGACGTCCTGTCGGTCATCGAGTCGACGCTGGACAACCCGCGGCAGGTGCTGTCCGCACAGCAGAACAAGGCGCGCGGCGAGGCCGTCGCGCAGATGAAGGCGGACGGGATCGAGTACGAGGAGCGGATGGAGCTCCTTGAGAACGTCGGGTATCCCAAGCCGCTACAGGAACTCCTAGAGGCGGCCTACGACGTCTACAAGCGCAGCTCCCCGTGGGTCGCGGACTACGAGGTCGCCCCGAAGTCCGTGGCGCGGGACATGTTCGAGCGCGCCATGACCTTCGCGGAGTACGTGAGCTTCTATACGCTGCCGCGCTCCGAAGGACTCCTCCTGCGCTACCTCGCGGACGCCTACAAGGCGCTCAAGCACACGGTGCCCGAGGAGATGCGCGACGACGAGGCCAACGACCTCATCGAGTGGCTCGGTGAGATGGTCCGGCAGGTCGACTCCTCGCTGCTCGACGAGTGGGAGGAACTGGTCAACCCGGGCGAGGAAGCCCCGGCCGTCTCTCCGCACAACTTCGACGAGCGCCCGCCCCCGGTCACCGCGAACGCCCGCGCGTTCCGGGTCATGGTCCGCAACGAGCTGTTCCACCGCGTCGAGCTCTTCGCGTTGAGGAAGTACGACGACCTCGGCGAGTTGGACGCGGCTTCCGGCTGGGACTCCGAGAAGTGGTACTACGCGATCGAAGACTACTTCGACACCCACGACGAGCTCGGCACCGGTCCGGACGCCCGCGGCCCGAAGCTGCTGGTCATCGACGAGAAGCCGGAGGACCGGCCGGGCACCTGGCTGGTCCGGCAGATCTTCGACGACCCCGAGAGCTACCACGACTGGGGCATCAGCGCCGAGGTGGACCTGGCGGCCAGCGACGAGGCGGGCACGGCCGTGGTGACCGTCACCGCCGTGAACCAGCTGTAGCACCCCGGGATCGTTCCGCGACCCTGCCGCGTTGGTCGGTTGGAGGACCTACGATGGCGCGGCGGCACCGATGACCGCCGCGCACGACCGACTGCCGTGTAAGACCGATCGCCGTGCAACACCGACCGCAGCGCACGACCGACCGTCCCGCGCGACCGACCGCCGTGCGCGACGAGACGACGACCCAGCCGACCCCCGAGGTGAGTGACCCGATGGCCCGCAAGAACCTGCGCCTGATCAAGCCCGGCGAGTACCGGCCGGACTGGTCCCAGTCCGCGCGCGGCGGCGGGATCTCGCCGATCTTCCTGGCGCTCGTCGCCTGCTTCGTGGCCAGCGGGATCGCGCTGTACAAGGGCTACGGCAGCGACCGCGCCGGGGTGTTCATCTTCGTGCTCTCCGGCTGGCTGGTCTCGCTGTGCCTGCACGAGTTCATGCACGCCGCGGCCGCCTACTGGGGCGGCGACCACACCGTGGCCGGCAAGGGCTACCTGCGCCTGGACCCGCGCGTCTACGGGCACCCGGTGCTGACCTTCGTGCTGCCGCTGTTCTTCCTGCTGATCGGCGGCCTGCCCCTGCCCGGCGGCGCGGTGATGATCGAGTCGCACCGGCTGCGCGGGAAGTGGAAGGACTCGCTGGTCTCGGCGGCGGGACCGGCGGTGAACGTGGTGTTCTCGATCGTACTGATCGTGGTGCTCAAGGTGTGGGGGCCGGGCTACATCCTGTACCCCAGCATCCCCGCCCACGCCGGCGCCCTCTGGTCCGCCTTGACGTTCCTGGCTTACATCCAGGTCGCCAGCGCGATACTGAACCTGCTCCCGATCCCCGGCCTGGACGGCTACGGCATCATCGAGCCCTTCCTCAACGCCGACTGGCGCCGCATGGGCGCGCAGATCGCGCCCTACGGCATCCTCCTCGTCTTCGCGCTGCTCTACGCCCTCGGCCCGGACCGGAACTTCATCGCCAAGTGGGCTCAGGACATCCTGAATGGGCGCACCCCGGTCAACGGCCAATTCTTCGGGTACCACTTGTTCAGGTTCTGGGACACGATCAGCTACTGAGTCCCCGCTGCATTCACGGGGGTCAATGCGGCGATACAGGCCCGCAGCGCCGCACCGAGCTGGCGGCGCTGACCGGTGTCGAGCCCGGCCAGCATGTGCTGTTCGATGACGGTCACCGCCGCGTCGCAGGCCTGAAGGGTTTCGCGTCCCTCGTCGGTGAGTTCGGTCTGCAAGATCCGCCCGTGGTTGGGATGCCTGCTGCGGACGACCCAGCCGCGCTGTTCGAGGTCGCGCAGGTTCTCGTTCATGCTCTGCGGGGTGATGAAGGCGCGTCGTGCCAGTTCGGCGTTGGACAGGCCCGGTTCCTCGGCCAGGGCCGTGAGCACGGCGAACTGGGTGAGGGTGACGCCGTACTCGTGGAGCGCCCGGGTCATCTGGGCGTTGAGCGCGGCCTGGGCCTTCTTGATCAGGTAGCCGGGCCGGTCGACGGTGTCCCGCGGCTGGTACGCCTCACCCATGCTCCCCCTCCTTCGCCTTCGGTCCGATCGATTGATATCAGGTTACCTTGCATAGTTCGGGGTTCGAGCCTACGCTGGATATCAGGTTCCCTGACATCAAAGGAGTGGTGCCGTCATGGCTGTCACCGGCCCGTCGTTCGTCGCATTGCAGGTACACGACTTGGAAGCGTCCGCTCGCTTCTACGAGGAGCGGCTCGGGCTCACCCGCGCGCCCGTCTCCCCGCCGCACGGAGTGGTGTTCGACACCCGGCCGATCCCGTTCGCGGTGCGCGAACCCGTGGTCGACCTGGACGCCGCCGACAAGCTCGGTTGGGGCGTGGTGCTGTGGCTCAAGGCCGAGGACGTCGACAAGATCCACGCCGACCTGGTCGAACACGGCGTGCGGATCGTGACCGAGCCGTTCGACGGCCCGTTCGGCCGGACCTTCGCGTTCGCCGATCCCGACGGGTATGTCGTCACGCTGCACAGCTGACGGCCCACGCGGGCGTCGCCGTCAGGCACGGTCAGGCATCACCAGGCATCACCAGGCACCGCCGAACCGTGAGCGCCCGCCGCGGATTCCGCGACGGGCGCTCGAAGTCCGGCCGGCTACGCCAGTCCGGCCCGGCGCAGCGCGTCGGCCAGCGCACCCTGCGGCTCGCTGTTCCCGCCGCGCCGATCGCCGCCGCGACCGCCGCCATTGCCACCGCTGTTACCGCCGTTGCCGCCGCCACCGCCGCCGCCGCTGTTGCCACCACCGCCACCGCCACCGCGCCGGTCACCGCCGCCGCCCTGGCCGCCGTTCCCGCTCCGCCGGTCGCCGCCACCGCCGCCGCGGCCATCGCGCCCGCGACCGCCGCCACCACCGCCGTTCTCCGCGGACTGCCGCTGCCGCCCCGGCCCGCCGGACCCGCTCCCGGCCTCGTCGTCCAGCCGCAGCGTCAGCGCGATCCGCTTGCGCGCCGCGTCCACGTCCAGCACCTTCACCCGCACCACGTCACCGGGCTTCACCACGTCGCGCGGGTCCTTGACGTAGGTCTTGGACAGCGCCGAGATGTGCACCAGGCCGTCCTGGTGGACGCCGACGTCGACGAAGGCGCCGAAGGCCGCGACGTTGGTGACCACGCCCTCCAGCAGCATCCCGGGCTCCAGGTCGCTGAGTTTCTCGACGCCCTCCTTGAAGGTCGCCGTCTTGAACGCCGGGCGCGGGTCGCGGCCCGGCTTCTCCAACTCGGCGAGGATGTCCGTCACGGTCGGGACGCCGAAGGTGTCGTCGGCGAACTGCGCCGGCTTCAGCGCGCGCAGGGTCGTGGTGTCGCCGATCAGCTCCTTGATGCCGGCGCCGGTCGTCGACAGGATCCGGCGCACCACCGGGTAGGCCTCCGGGTGCACCGAGGAGGCGTCCAGCGGGTCGTCGCCGCCGGGGATGCGCAGGAAGCCCGCGCACTGCTCGAAGGCCTTGGCGCCCAGCCGCGGCACGCTCTTGATGGCGCCGCGGGTGGCGAACGGGCCGTTGGCGTCGCGGTGCGCCACGATGTTGTCCGCCAGCGAGGAGCCGATGCCCGACACCCTGGTCAGCAGCGGTGCCGAGGCGGTGTTGACGTCCACGCCGACCGCGTTCACACAGTCCTCGACCACCGCGTCCAGCGAGCGCGACAGCTTCCCCTCGGCCAGGTCGTGCTGGTACTGGCCGACGCCGATCGACTTCGGGTCGATCTTCACCAGCTCGGCCAGCGGGTCCTGGAGCCGCCGGGCGATGGACACCGCGCCGCGCAGCGAGACGTCCATGTCCGGCAGTTCCTGCGAGGCGAACGCCGACGCCGAGTACACCGAGGCGCCGGCCTCGGAGACCATGATCTTCGTCAGCTTCAGCTCCGGCAGCCCGGCGACCAATTCCATGGCGAGCTTGTCGGTCTCGCGCGAGGCGGTGCCGTTGCCGAACGCGATCAGCTCGACTTTGTGCACCTTGCACAGCGAGGCCAGCTTGGCCAGCGCCTCGCTCCACTTGTTCTGCGGGACGTGCGGGTAGATGACGTCGGTGGCGACCACCTTGCCGGTGGCGTCGACCACGGCGACCTTCACGCCGGTCCGGTAGCCCGGGTCCAGGCCCATGGTGGCGCGGGTGCCGGCCGGGGCGGCCAGCAGCAGGTCGCGCAGGTTGGCGGCGAAGACCCGGACCGCCTCGTCCTCGGCCAGCGTCCACAGCTGCATCCGGACGTCCACGCCCAGCCGGACCAGGATGCGGGTGCGCCAGGCCCAGCGCACGGTGTCGTTCAGCCACTTCACCCCGGCGCCGGCCGTGCTCGGCGAGGGCACGGCGAAGTTCTTGGCGATCCGGACCTCGTAGCCGCTCTGCGTCACCGGCGCACCGGGCTCGGCATCCTCGGGCTCGGGGTCGAAGGTGAGGTCCAGGACCTCCTCCTTCTCCCCGCGCAGCAGCGCCAGGATGCGGTGCGACGGCAACGCGGTGAAGGGCTCGGCGAAGTCGAAGTAGTCGGAGAACTTCGCGCCGGCCTCCTCCTTGCCCTCGCGGACCTTGGAGGTCAGCCGGCCGGATTCCCACATGCGCTCGCGCAGCGCGCCGATCAGGTCGGCGTCCTCACCGAACCGCTCGACCAGGATCGAGCGGGCGCCGTCCAGGGCCGCGGCGGCGTCGGCCACGCCCTTGTCGGCATCCACGTAGTCTGCGGCGGTGCCGGTCGGATCGAGGTTCGGATCGGCGAGCAGCGCGTCGGCCAGCGGCTCCAGCCCGGCCTCCCGGGCGATCATCGCCTTGGTCCGCCGCTTGGGCTTGAACGGGAGGTAGATGTCCTCCAGCCGGGACTTGGAGTCCGCGGCGAGGATCTGCGCCTCCAGCGCCTCATCGAGCTTGCCCTGACTGCGGATGGACTCCAGGATCGCCTCCCGGCGCTCCTCCATCTCGCGCAGATAGCGCAGCCGCTCCTCCAGCGTGCGCAACTGCGCGTCGTCCAGGCCCTCGGTCACCTCCTTGCGGTACCGCGCGACGAATGGCACGGTCGCGCCGCCGTCCAGGAGCTCGACGGCCGCCCGGACTTGCCGGTCGACGACGCCGAGCTCCTCGGCGATGCGCAGGTGGATGGACGCTGCTGTCGCTGCCACGCGTGGTACTCCCGCCAGGTGAAAAGCCTGCTATCTCGCGAGAGCGATCCTAGCGACTAGAGGACGAACTTCTCCGCGACCGTCGAGTACTCGAAGAGTTCTTCGTCGGGGAACCACAGCGCGACTTCCTGCTTGGCCTCGTCGAGGTTGCCCGAGGCGTGCACCAGGTTGGCCACGGCGATGCCGTTGGCGGTGGCGTAGGCCTTGTTCTGGTGCGCGAAGTCGCCGCGGATGGTGCCCGGGGCGGCCTCGTTCGGGTAGGTGGAGCCGACCAGCTTGCGGACCGTCTTGACCGCGTCGATGCCCTCCAGGACCAGGGCCAGCACCGGACCGGACTGCATGAAGGCCGCGGTGGCGTTGTAGACGCCGGCGCCGAAGCGCTCCTCCAGGTCGAAGTAGTGCTTGCGGGTCAGATCGGCGTCCATCCAGACCATCTTGGAGCCGACCACCTTCAGCAGCGCGTCCTCGAACCGGGTCAGGACCCGTCCCATCGTGCCGCGCGCCACGGCGTCGGGCTTGAGCAGGACGAGCGTCCGCTCGACGGGGGCGCCGTTGTCGGTCATATGCGTGGTCCTTCGCTCTTCGACGATGTTTCCGATACTTCTGTAAGCATCTTATTGGGCGCGCGCGACGGTGATGATTTCGCGGCTGTCCGCCGTCAGCGGCCCGCGCCGCCAGTCGCCGTACTGCTCCTGGATCCGGAAACCGGCTTCTTCCAGGAACGGGTTCAGTGTCTCGGGGGTGTGGAAGCGCAGCGTCGTGCCGGAGACGCGCAGCGGGGCGCCGTCCGGGAGCGCGGTGGTCTCGGTGAACGTCACCCGGGGGCCGTCGACCCGTTCCACCTGATACCAGCCGCGGATCTCGCGGCCGTCGGGCAGCGTGAGGTTCCCGGCGTTCGCGGGATTCCACTCCTCCCAGGCCCGGCCCTGGAGATGGCGGGTGCCGAACACGAACGTGCCGCCGCCGACCAGCGCCCGGCGGATCGCGGCCAGCGAGGCCCGCAGCTCCTCGTCGGTGACGAAGCACTGGAAGGCGTTGCTGGCCATCACGGCGAGGTCGAACTCCTCGGCGTAGGCCAGCTCTGCGGCGCTCGCCCGGACCCACTCGATGTCCGTCCGGCGCCGGGCCCGGGCCAGCATCGACTCGTCCGGATCGACGCCGACGAACCGGCCGGTGTGCCCGGCGGCCCGGGCCGCGTGCAGCATGCTCCCGGTGCCGCAGCCCACGTCGAGGACCGTCTCGGCGGCGGCGACCGCGTCGGAGTAGAAGCGGTCGGCCGGCCAGTCGGGGTCCCAGGGGTTCTCCAGGTCGTATACGAGAGCTGAATCATCGTCGGTGAAGGTCTGCGAGTCCTGATCCACTCGGACAGCTATAGCCGCCGAAAGCCGGCGCCGTCCACTGGTTTCCACTGTTCCTAGCAGGAACTTCGCTGCTCACCGTCGAGTGCCTGTCGTTAACCTCGCGGTTGCAAAATCGCGTTGTATCGCGTGTCACAATAGGCGGGTAACGAGTCCGCGAGTCGGACCCGCACATAGGGGTGGGGACCGTCCGCGGACTCCAGGTCGCGATAGCCTGAGGGGGCTCTTTCGTGAGTGGTAACGCGTTGACCAACGCGGATTCGGAACCGGGTGTCTTCGCCCGGGTCGTGTCCGGGCGCAGATCCAAGTGGGCGGTGTTCGCCGCCTGGCTGGTGGTGATCATCGCCCTGGGCAGCTTCGCCACGAAGCTGAACGGCGCCCAGAAGAACGACACCACGTCTTGGCTGCCCAAGAGTGCCGAATCCACGAAGGAACTGAAGATCGAGGGTGACTTCCACCCGAACTGGTACCCGGCGATCCTGCTCTACGCCCGGTCGACCGGGCTGACCGACGCCGACAAGGCCCAGGCCCAGCACGCCGCGGCGGTCATGGAGCAGGACCCGCCGGCGAAGAACCTGGACCTGGTGGTGCACAGCGCCGTCCAGGTCATCGCGCTGACCACCGGCCCGAACGCCGGCAAGGCGATCCAGATCATCGTGCCGGTGAACCCCGGCAGCGACGGCTGGAACAAGTTTCCGGACACCGTCGCGGCCATGAAGGCCGCGCTCGGCCCGCCCACCGCCGGCCTCCAGACCTACGTCACCGGGCCGATGGGTGAAGCCGGCGACGAAGCCGACGCCTTCAAGAAGATCAACGGCTCGCTGACCTACTTCACCGGGTTCGCGGTGATCATCATCCTGCTGATCGCCTATCGCAGCCCGATCCTGTGGCTGCTCCCGCTGATCACAGTCGGCGGCGCCGCCCTGACCGTGGCCGAGTCGGTGATCTACCTCCTGGCCAAACACGCGGGTCTGACGGTGAACGGGCAAGCCGCGTTCATCTTGATCGTCTTGGTGTTCGGAGCGGGCACCGACTACGCACTACTGCTCATCGCGAGATATCGAGAAGAGCTCAGGCGGTACGAGGACCGGCACGAGGCGATGGCGCACGCCGTGCACCGAGCCGGGCCCGCTCTGGTCGCCAGCTCCGCCACGGTGGCCGTCAGCATGCTGATCCTGCTGGTCGCCGAGATGAACTCGACCAAGGGCATGGGCCCGGTCCTGGCCATCGGCGTGATCATCGCGCTGTGCGCGATGCTGACCCTGATGCCGGCGCTGCTGGTGATCGTCGGCCGCTGGGTGTTCTGGCCGGTGCGCCCGACGTTCGGCTCCGACGAGCCGACCCAGCACGGTGTCTGGGCCCGCATGGGCAAGCGGATCGCGGTCCGGCCGCGCGCCGTGTGGGTGGGCACCGCGGTGGTCCTGGTCGCGCTGGCCGGCGGCATCGCCGAGCTCAACGCCCACCAGCAGACGGTGGCCGAGCAGTTCGTCACCAAGCCCGCCTCCGTGACCGGCGCCGAGGTGCAGGCCCAGTACTTCCCGGACAACTCCGGGCAGCCGCTGGCCGTCATCGGCGATGCCGCCCAGGCGGACGCGGTCGTGGCGAAGCTGAAGACGGTCCCGGGGGTCGACCCGAACGGCGTCGAGGTCCCGAAGACCCTGAAGAACCCGGTCGTCAACGGGCACTTCTACGTCGAGGCGGCGCTGACCGACGCCCCGGACTCCAAGGCCGCGCAGAACACGGTCGACCGGGTCCGTACCGCGGTGCACTCGATCCCGGGCGCCAACGCGGTGGTCGGCGGCGGCCCGGCGGTGACGCTGGACATCGCCCGCGCCTCCAGCCACGACAGCAAGCTGATCATCCCGCTGATCCTGCTGGCGGTGTTCATCATCCTGGGCCTGCTGCTGCGCGCCTTCCTGGCACCGCTGTTGCTGATCCTGACGGTCATCCTGTCCTTCGGCGCCTCGCTGGGCATCAGCGCCCTGGTGTTCAAGGGCCTGGGCTGGCACGGCGTGGACATCGGGATGCCGCTGTTCGGCTTCGTGTTCCTGGTGGCACTGGGTATCGACTACAACATCTTCCTGATGACCCGCATCAGGGAGGAGTCGGTCCGGCGCGGCACCCGGCGCGGCGCGCTGGTCGGCCTGTCGGCCACCGGCGGCGTGATCACCTGGGCCGGACTGGTGCTGGCCGCCACCTTCGGGGTGCTGGCCACGCTGCCGATCGTGCCGTTCGCCGAGATCGGCTTCGCGGTCGCGCTCGGGGTGCTGCTGGACACCATGATCGTGCGGTCGGTGCTGGTCACGGCGCTCACGCTGGACATCGGCAAGGTGATGTGGTGGCCCTCGCGGCTGTCCCGGTCCGACGAGCCCGACGGCGGGACGCTGGCCGCCGCGCGCTCCTCGGATGACAGCGTGCTGGTGTAGGTGCCGCTGTAGCTGAGCGACGGCGATGGGGAGGTTCCCGACCGGGAACCTCCCCATCGCCTTGTGCCCGCTACTGCCCGGCGAGTTGTTCCACGACCGGCGCCATGGCGTCCAGATCGTCGATCAGGAACGAGCTGATCCCGAAGCGTTCGCGCAGCTCCAGGAACTTGCGCGTCAGGTCCTTGGCGCTGCCGACGAAGGTGTGCGGCGACTCCAGGACCTCCTCGACGCTCAGCTCGACGCCGGTCTGCTCGCGGATCCGGTCGACGCGGCGCCGCGCCTCGATCCGGGGCTCGGCGGTGACGACGATGGGCCCGCCGGTCGGATAGGTGTTCAGCTCGATCTCGTCGAAGCGGTCGCCCGCGGCGGCCCGGATCCAGCCGATCTTCTCCTCGGTCGCCGCCGCGGTGATACTCGGCGCGTCCAGGCGGGGAGCACCCTCGCCGATCACGAGGCGCGGCGCCAGCCCGACGATCTGGGCCTGCCGGCCGGCCAGCGTCAGGAACCGCTTGCCGCCCCCGCCGAGGAAGAACGGCGGATGCGGCCGCTGCACCGGGGCCGGGATATCGGCCAGATCGGTGATCGTGTAGTACTCGCCGGCGAAGGAGAACGGCCCCTCGGTGAAGCTGCCCTTGATGACCGCGATCGCCTCGGCCAGCTTCTTGATGCGCACGCCGACCGGCTCGAAGGGGATGCCGATCGCGTCGTATTCGGGCTTGTTCCACCCGGCGCCGATCCCGATGTCCAGGCGGCCGTTCGACAACCGGTCGAGGGTCGCCAACTCCTGGGCCAGCACCGCCGGGTGCCGCAGGCTGTTGTTGAGGACGAAGGTGCCGACCCGCAGGCGCTCGGTCACCGCCGCGACCTGCGCCAGCGGGAGCAGCGGGGCCAGGCCCATGAGGTGGTCGGGGATCACGAAGGCGGAGTAGCCCATCGCCTCGGCCTTGCGGGCGAACGGGATCAGGTCGGAGAACGCCTCGTCGTCGTCGATCGCCGCGAGGAAACGAAAGGGACGCATGGCCGCCATCTTCCAGGAACGTGATGGTCTGTGACTGGTTCTCAGGCCCCGGAAGCGGCGATCGCCGCCGCGACCTCCTGGGCACTCGGCGCCTCGGCCGCCCACCCGATATAGCCGTCCGGCCGGACCAGCCGCACCGGACCGCCGTCTGCCGGCACCGCCGCCGAGACCCCCGCTGCGGCCGCCACCGCATGCAGCTCCGGCGGAGCCAGCAGCACGAAACCGCCGCTGCGCAACGCTTCCAGCAGGCGCGCGGGCGTGCCGGTCAGCGCCACGTCCCCGGCTCGGTGCCCGGTCAGTGCGTGGGCGCCGCGGGGAGCCGGATACGTGATCCACAGTCCCGACAGGGCGAAGCCGATCCGTCGGTTCACCGCCGGTCGCCCGAGGGCGAAGTGCATCGCCAGGTTCCGGGCCTTGCGGGCCGGCGTCATCTTGATCTGCGCGGCCCGCAGCAGCCGGCCCGATCCCTTGATCACCGCGGCACCGACCGGATGGCGCTCGCGCTCATAGCTGTCCAGCAGCCCCTCGCCGGCCCGCCCGCGCAGGACCGCGATCAGCTTCCACGACAGATTGGCGGCGTCCAGCAGGCCGGTGTTCATGCCCTGGCCGCCGGCCGGGCTGTGGGTGTGCGCGGCGTCGCCGGCCAGGAACACGCGCCCGACCCGGTAGCGCTCGGCCTGCCGCTCGTCGCTGTGGAAGCGGCTGGACCAGCGCGGTTCGCCCATCCCGAAGTCCGAGCCCAGGGTCTCGCGCAGGATGTCGCGCACCTCGGCCAGTTCCACCGGCTCGGTCTCGGCCTTGGCGTGCTTCTGGTCCCAGCAGATGACGCGGTGGTAGCCGTCCTTGAACGGGGCCACGAAGGCGAACTTGTCGCCGTCGGTGTTGGTCGCGATGCGGGTCTGCGGCGGGTGGGACAGCTTCGCGTCCACCAGCATCACCGAGGCCACCACGGTGTGCCCGGGGAACTCCACGCCGAGCAGCGAGCGGACCGCGCTGCGGCTGCCGTCGGTGCCGACGACGTAGGCGGCGCGTTCTTCGCGGGTGCCGGACGCCTCGCGGACCGTCACGGTCACACCGTCCAGGTCCTGGCGCAGGCCGACGACCTCGGTCTCGTACCGGATCCGGACGCCGAGCCGTTCCAGCCGCTCGTACAGCACGGCCTCGGTCTCGTACTGCGGCACCACCAGCAGGTACGGATAGGGCGTGGGCAGCTCTGAGACGTCCACGACCGCGGTGTCGAACAACCGCAGCGACCGCACCGGCGCGCCGCGCTCGATCAGCGGGGCGGCGATGTCCCGGGAGTCCAGGGCTTCCAAGGTGCTCGCGTGCACGACCAGCGCGCGGCTCAGGTTGGAGCGGCCCGGATGCCGTCGCTCCAGCAGCGTCACCGGGATGCCGGCCGCCGCCAGATCGCCGGCCAGCAACAGTCCGGTGGGACCGGCGCCGACCACGACCACGCCTCGACTATCAATGTCTTTATCTCGGTTCTCTGACACGCCTGGGAACGTAGCGCCCGCAAACGCTTGGAGTCCAGAGCACCGGCAACGGTGCGGCCTGCGCACTCACGGCGATCGCGGAGCCGAGAAGCCGGGGGATCCGCCGATGGCCACCCGGCCACCATCAGCGGCGGATCCCCTGCTGACCAGTCCTGGACCCCCGGTCCGCCGGCTCAGGTCGCCAGGCGCATCGTCGCGCCCCACGAAGAGTTCATCCGCATGTCCAGTTCCCGGACCGAGCGGGTGTCCCCGAAGTTGTCCATCTTGCGGCGCACGTTGTAGATCCGGTCCCAGCCGATGCCGTACCAGTGCTTGTCCAGGTTCACCAGGGCCCGCTCCAACGTGACGCAGGCCTGCTCGATCTCCTTGGTGCGCACGTGGATGTCCGCCATGTCGGCCAGCACGATGGTGCGCTGCTTGGCCTCGTTGGGCTTGAGCGCCATCAGCGAGCACAGCAGCGCTTCCTGGGCCAGTTCCGGACTGCCGCCGTTGATGTGGCAGAAACCCTTGAATCCGTTGAGGCGGGTGGCGTCGAAGTAGTCCAGCCACTCCGGGTCCGGGACGCTGGAGCGGTCGGCGTCCGACAGGGCCTCCTCCGCCCTGCCGATCAGGTCGACCGCGCGCTTGTGATCGCCCAGCCGGGCCTCGATCTCGGCGTCCACGGCGTGCAGCCAGGAGCGCTGGACCGCGCTGACCCCGCGGGCGGCGTGCGCGTAGGCGGCGCGCATCAGGTCCCGGGACTCCCCGGCCTTGCCGTCCCAGGCCGGGACGAAGGCCAGGTGCGCCAGGATCGCCGAGCCCAGCTGGTGGTCGTCGGCCTCGCGGGCGGCGACCAGTGCGTTGCGGTAGTGCATGCGGGCCGGCTCGGTCTTCTTCAGGTCGAAGAACGCCAGCCGGGCGGCCAGCAGCGAGGCCTCGGCCAGCGAGCCGGCCAGCCGGGAGCGCTGGGTCTGCGGTCCGGTTCCGCTCAGCAGCGCCGCCCCGAGCTGGGCATGCGCCACCGCCGGGGAGTACATGCGGGCCGGGGGGACCGTGTAGTACAGGGACCGCTGTTGGCTGGTGATGAACTCGTAGCCGTCCACCATCTGGCGGTCGAACGGGACCGCGCGGCCGGCCGGGTCGGCGGCGGCCGGGAGCCGTTCAGAGGCCTCGGCGGCGTACGCGGACTCACCTGCCCCGGCCACGGTCAGCGCCGCTGCGGCGCTGGTGACGAACTCTCGTCGCTTCACTGGGTCGTGCCCTCCAGATCGGTCGGCGGGCCGTGTGCGGCACAGCCCTGCCATCCGTCCGTGTTGCGTGGCTCCCCCAGCTACCCCGTCCTGCTCAGGCTCCGCATCCGTTGCACACCCAGTAGCGGCGGTCGGTGGCTGCGACGATTCCGGCCGCGGTGCCCACGGCACCGACCATCCGACCTGGAATCCCATCTGCGCGACGGAGACGCCGAAAACTTCTTCCAAGACCCGCTGGTACGCCGGGAGCGGACACGGCGGATCCTCACTCTCCCACCGGCGGACCTGCCGGACGGACAGTGACAGCACCTTACCAAGCGCACGGGAGGCTTTCTCGAACTCGGCGGCGAATTCGGCCTGAGTCCAGTGCCGGGACAGCCGCAAGGCCTTCAGCGCGGTGTTGCCCGCCGGCTTCTTACCCGGGGAAGAGCCTGAATCCACCTGCATGGCAGAACCCTTCGGTCCATGCGCCTGGAGCGGACCGGCCCCGCGCCGACCGCAGCCCGACACGGCGGCGGCCTGTGGGCCGGTCGTCGCAGAGGGCTGGTTCAGACGTTAGACCCGAACAAGCCTCCAATGGTAGTACAACCACCCGAAAGGACTATGGCGAATACCTGCGAAAGCCGGGATCAGCCTGATCAGGGCCCTGTGACAGACGGCGGTTTCGGCAAAAAATCTCCTTCTTACCGGGCCGGAGGGCACCGGGCGCCCGGCATTGCCGATCGGGGCCGACATCGGAGGCGGCGCAGCCGATGGTGCGGCCAGTTGGCCTATCACTGTTGCCATAACATCGTGCGAAAAATTCTCCTCCCCCAGTGGTTTATCCGCCGCCGCGCCGATGAACCCCATCCGGGCGTCATACCGCCTTCTCGAGTGAATCCGCCGATGCTCGTGCAACCGCGCGTGCATGTGCCGTGACCGGTCGGGACCGGGCCGTTCATCGAAACGAGCTGAGAAGATTTCGCCCCGTTCGGCGGGAACACGGCAAGCCCGTGATCCGTTACACCCGTAACCCGGCGTTGCCGCTGACGGCATCCAGCTGAGAGGCGGTGCGACTGCGTCCGGGTGAGTCACGGCAGGTGCGCGGGGAAACCTGCGCAGAACCTGTGTAGAACTAAAGGCAGTGGAGGGGGTGAGCCGACCATGGCTCAGCAGACCACGGTGCGAGGAGCCGTCGGGCCGATACCGGTCCGCTCGTCGTCGGCCCGGACGGCGGCCCGGATCCCGCCGATCGCCGAGCTCAAGCTCGGCTGGCAGGAGCGCGGACTGTGCCAGTCCGGGGACGCGGCGGTGTTCTTCGCCCCGGATTCGGAACGGATCCGGGAACGGGAGAAGCGCGAGACGGCGGCCAAGCGGGTGTGCGACGACTGCCCGGTCCGCCAGCAGTGCCTTGAGCACGCGCTGGCGTTGCCGGAACAGTTCGGCATCTGGGGCGGATTGACGGAGCTGGAGCGGGGCGAGGAGTCCCGGCGGCGCCGGGGCGCGGCGACCGGGGCCCGACCGGTCGTGGTGCCGATCCGCATCGGCACACAGCGCGACCGGGGCTTCGCGGACGCCCAGGCGGCCAGGGAGGGGACCGAAGTGGCGGCCTGACCCGCCACGAGATCACAAGAGCACAAGAGCACAAGAGCACAAGAGCAGAAAAAGCCTTACCCAGCACAGAAGACTTACGGCAACACGGCAAGACAGCAACGCAGCCACGTTACGGACAAGCGCCGGGTGGGCCGGGAGGCCGCCCGGCGCTTGTCTTTCGCCGCGCACGCGGGAAACAACAGCGGACATGATCCACGGCTTTCCCAGTCATCATCGCCCGATCCCCCGCGCCTGCTTGATGGGTCATCACGCGTCGGCTACCGGGAAATCCGCTCCGAACAACACTTAACGCGTTGTACCTGACCGTATTTCAGCCGACCTCCGAGAAAACGCAATCGGCTATCGGGCGAGAACTCAACTCCCAGCAGCGATCGCGTAACAAGCGACCGCCGCCGCGGCCGCCACATTCAGCGAATCCACGCCGGCCGTCATCGGAATCCGCACCCGCAGATCCGCGGCCGCCAACGCCGGATCCGACAGACCGTCCCCCTCGGTTCCGAGCAGCAACGCGACCTTGTCCCGCGGCCCGAACCGCAGGTCCCGCAAGTCGATCGCGGTCGGACCGGGAGTCAGCGCGACGGTGCGGAAGCCGTGCTCGGCCAACGTCGCCAGGCCCCCGGGCCAGGAATCCAGGCGCGCATAAGGCAGAGCGAAGACCGTCCCCATCGACACCCGCACCGAGCGGCGGTACAGCGGGTCCGCACAACTCGGTGTCAGCAGCGCCGCGTCCATGCCGAGCGCCGCCGCGCTGCGGAAGATCGCACCGAGGTTGGTGTGGTTGACGATGTCCTCCATGACCACGACGCGGCGCGCGCGCTCCAACACGGTCCCGGCCGACGGCAGCGGGGTGCGCTGCATCGAGGCCAGGGCGCCGCGGTGGACGTGGAAGCCGGTCACCGCCTCCAGCAACGCCTCGTCACCGACGTAGACCGGGGCGTCGACGGCATCGATCAGCGGCCGCATCGCCCGCGCCCACTTCGGCGACAGCAACGTCGAGCGCATCGGATAGCCGGCGGCCAGGGCGCGGCGGATCACCTTCTCCCCCTCGGCGAGGAACAGGCCCTCGGCGGGTTCGCGGACCTTGCGCAGCTCGACGTCGGTGAGGCCGGAGTAGTCGTGCAGGCGCGGGTCGGACGGGACGGTGACTTCGATCAGTTCTCCCACGCCGACGAATCCTGCCGTATCCGGCGGCTCAAACCGGAATCCGGCCTTGCCCACCCGGACTTGCCTACACCGCGGGCGGCCGCGGCAGAAGGCCGTCGCGCAGCAGCGTCCAGACGTTGGCGAAGGCCTCGTCGATGGCCGGGCGCACCCACTCCGAGCGGGCGGCCGGATTGTGGAACTTGGCGGTGGCGTCGAACACCGCGAGGGCGGTCGCCCTCGGGTCCGCCGACGCGATCTCGCCGCGCGCCACGCCCTCGGCGATCACCTTCGTCAGCTGCGCCACGACGAAGTCGACATGCGCCACCACCGGCGTGCGCGCCTCCTCGGCCAGTTCGGCGAACGCCGTGAAGAACTCCGGGTCGTTCTGCGACTGGGTCCACTTCATCTCCGCCAGCGTCCAGAGCACCAGCCGGACCCGCTCGGCAGCCGCCCCCTCCCCCTGGGCCACGGCCGACAGCCAGGGGTGCATCCGTTGCAGCCAACGGTCGACTACGGCATCGCGCAGGTCCGCCTTGGTCGGGAAGTGCCGGTACACCGACCCGTGGCTGACGCCGAGCGCCCGCGCGACATCGACCACGGTGGTCTTTGCCGGGCCGAAGCGGCGCAGGGTCTCCTCGGCCGCCTCCAGGATCCGCTCGGGGGTCAGGGGTCCGCTGGCGTTGCTGGTGCTCACCGCTGAACTCTATTTCTCGGAGTCCAGGTCGGCCATCTGCCCGGCCTCGTAGCGGTCGCCGGCCGCCGCGCCGGCGGGCACGGCCTTCTCGATCTCCGCCAGGTCATCGGCGGTCAGCGTGACGCCCAGCGAGCCCAGCGACTCGGTGAGCCGGTCCCGGCGGCGGGCGCCGACCAGCGGCAGGATGTCCGGGCCCTGCGCCGCGACCCAGGCGATCGCCAGCTGCGCCACGGTGACGCCCTTGCGCTCGGCGATCGTGCGCAGCGTCTCGACCAGCGCGAGGTTGTGGTCCAGGTTCTCGGCCTGGAACCGCGGCGAGGCGGCACGGAAGCCCTCGGCCGTGCTGTCCTTGCTCCAGTGGCCGCTGATCAGGCCGCGGGACAGCACGCCGTAGGCGGTGATCCCGATGCCCAGCTCGCGGGCGGCCGGCAGGATCGAGTCCTCGATGCCGCGCGAGATCAGCGAGTACTCGATCTGCAGGTCCACGATCGGGTGCACGGCCGCGGCCCGGCGCAGCGTGTCCGCGCCGACCTCGGACAGGCCGATGTGCCGGACGTATCCGGCCTGCACCATCTCGGCCAGGGCACCGACGGTCTCCTCGATCGGGACCCGCGGGTCCAGCCGGGACGGGCGGTAGATGTCGATGTGGTCCACGTCGAGCCGGCGCAGCGAGTACGCCAGCGAGGTCTTCAGCGCGGCCGGGCTGGAGTCGAAGCCGATGAAGGCCCCGGCCGGGTCGCGCTGGGCGCCGAACTTCACGCTCAGCAGGTAACGGTCGCGGGGGATGGCGCGCAGCGCGTCGGCGAGCAGGAGCTCGTTGTCACCCATGCCGTAGAAGTCGCCGGTGTCGATCAGGGTCATCCCGGCGTCCAGGGCGGCGTGCACGGTCGCGATGGACTCGTCGCGGTCGGTCGGGCCGTAGAGGGCGGACATGCCCATGGCGCCAAGACCGAGCGGGAACACTTCAGGGCCGGTGGCGCCAAGCTGGCGGGCGGCGGAGGGGCTGTCAGTCGTCGTCATGACTCCACGATACGACTGACAGCTGACAGATTTCAAGTTTTGTCATTCGCCAGCCGCCCGGCCGGCGGCCGGACTCAGGCGGCGCCGCCCACCGGGCTGGCCGGGTCGGTCGGGCTCGAGGTGGCACCCGGCGTGCCGGGCTTCTTCGGCGTCTTGGCCGGCTCGACGACATCGGTGGCGGTGATCGTGTCGCCCTTGCGCTCGCCACTGACCGTGACGGTCATACCGGCCTTGAGCTGGGCGGAGGTCAGGGGGTGGGCCTTCGTTCCGAACTTGGTCTCGGCGTCGTAGTCGACCGTCACGGTCGTGCCCTTGGCCGCGGTCCCGGTGAACGATCCGGAACCGACCTGGGTGATCTTGATGCGCGCGGGCTTGCCGGCCTTGGCGTGCTTGCCGCCGGCGCCCCCGGTCGTCCCGCCGGCGCCCGGCGCCTGGCCGTCGGTCGGGCCGGTGGCCGGCGCGGCCGCGGCGGTGTTCGACGAGGACGAGCCCGACGACTGCATCGCCGCCGTCGTCCCCCAAGCCGCCCCGCCGAGCACGATCACCCCCGCGGTGCCGAGCAAGGCCACCTTCAGCGGACCGAGCCGGGTCAGGCGCTGCTTGAACCCCGGCTTCCGCGGCTCCGGCTGGGGCCCGCCATAAGGCTGCTGCTCGAACCCCTGCTGGTAATCCCCATACCCCTGCGTCGGCGCGGCGCCCTGGTCCGGAGGGATGTTGTACGGGTCAACCGGCTCGAAGCGCCGGGTCGCGTCGATCGGGTCCTGATCCTGGCTCATACCGGTAGTACAGCGACGTGCGGATAAGCCGGCAGTCAATAAGCCCGCTGTAAAGGTTCCGAGGGGGAAGGCTGTCAGGTCAGCCCGACGACCGGCCCCACCACCACGATCGCCGGCGGCCGGATCCCGGCCTCGGCCACCGCCTCCGCGATCAGCCCGAGCGTGGTCTGCACCCGGCGCTCGCCGGGCATCGTGCCCTCCTGGATCACCGCGACCGGGGTCTCCGGGGACCGGCCGTTGGCCAACAGGGTCGCGGCGATGGCGGCTATCCGCTCGATGCCCATCAGGATCACCAGCGTGCCGGTCATCCGGCCCAGGGCCGGCCAGTCGACCAGCGACTTCGGGTTGTCCGGGGCTAC
The DNA here is from genome assembly GCF_015356865.1 of Catenulispora pinisilvae. Lineage (GTDB taxonomy): Bacteria > Actinomycetota > Actinomycetes > Streptomycetales > Catenulisporaceae > Catenulispora > Catenulispora pinisilvae. Next base: position 21,211 of record NZ_JAAFZA010000029.1, on the reverse strand, counting down.
GTGCCCGGAGACCACGGTGAACTCGTGGGCCACGCCGCGGTGCGTGACCGGGATGCCGGCCAGCGCCGGCACCGAGATCGAACTGGTGATGCCGGGGACCACCGAGCACGGGACGCCGGCCTCGGCGCAGGCCAGCACCTCCTCGAAGCCGCGCCCGAAGACGAACGGGTCGCCGCCCTTGAGCCGCACCACGAACTTGCCGGCCTTGGCCCGCTCGATCAGCACCTCGTTGATCGCGTCCTGGGCCAGCGCCCGGCCGTAGGGGATCTTCGAGGCGTCGATGATCTCCACGTCCGGGGCCAGCTCGTCGAGCAGCCCGCGCGGCCCGAGCCGGTCGGCGACCACCACGTCGGCCTCGGCCAGCAGCCGGCGGCCGCGCACGGTGATCAGGTCCGGGTCGCCGGGCCCGCCGCCGACCAGCGCCACGCCCGGGGTGCGGCCGCGGTGGTGCGGGGCGGCCAGGGTGCCGTCGCGCAGCCCCTCCAGGACGCCGTCCCGGACGTCCACGGCACGCCGCGGGTCGCCGCCGCCGATCACCGCGACGGTGACGCCGTCGTGCCGGCCCACGGCCGGGGTCCAGGCGCTGGAGTCGTCGGCGGAGTCCGCCCGCGAGCAGAACACCCGGCCGGCCTCGGCCGCGCGGGCCACCGCCGCGTTCACCGCCGGGTCGTCGGCGGCGGCCACCGCGTACCAGGCGTCGGCCAGGTCGCCGTCCCGGTAGGGCCGCCGCTCCCAGCGGATCTCACCGCCGTCGGCCAGCGCCTCGACCGCCGGCGTCGCCTCGGGGGCGACCACCAGCACGTCGGCGCGGGCGTCCAGCAGCCCCAGGACCCGGCGCTGCGCGACCACGCCGCCGCCGACCACCACCGCCCGCCGGCCGGCCAGCCGCAGGGCGGCGGGGTAGACGGGAGTCGGATCGGTGGTGGCGCTCATCTGTCGTGATTCCCGGGTGGTAGCAGGGACGTCGGTCAGGCGGCGTTCTCGTCGTCCTCGGCGCTCTGCGCGACGCCGGCCGACTCGAAGGTCGCCACGTCCCGCAGCGCCCGCACGGCCGCCTGCACCAACGGTAGAGCCAGCACCGCTCCGCTGCCCTCTCCCAACCGCAATTCGAGATCGATCAAGGGGATGACGCCCAGGGCCTCCAGCGCGAGCTGGTGCCCGGACTCCGCCGAGCGGTGCCCGGCGACCATGGCCGCGGTGGCGTCCGGGGCCAGCGACTGGGCCACCAGCGCCGCGGCGCCGGCGATCACGCCGTCCAGGATCACCGGGATCCGCAGGCTGGCCGCGCCCAGGATGAAGCCGGCCAGCGCCGCGTGCTCCAGGCCGCCGACCGCGGCCAGCACGCCCAGCGGGTCCGCCGGGTCCGGCCGGTGCAGGTCCAGGGCCCGGCGCACGACGTCGACCTTGTGCGCGTAGGTCTGCTCGTCTATCCCGGTGCCGTACCCGGTGACCTGGGTCGGCGAGGCGCCGGTGAACGCGGCGATCAGCGCGGCGCTCGCGGTGGTGTTCGCGATGCCCATGTCCCCGGTCAGCAGCACCTTGTTGCCGGCGGCCACCAGGTCGCGCGCGGTCTCCACGCCGACCTCCAGCGCGGCCAGCGCCTCCTCGCGCGACATCGCCGGGCCCTCGGACAGGTCCGCGGTGCCGTAGCGGATCTTGCGCGGCACCAGCCCGGTCTGCTGCGGCAGCTCGGCGTTCACGCCGACGTCCACCACGCACACCTCGGCGCCGATCTGGTGCGCGAAGGCGTTGACCACGGCCCCGCCGGCCAGGAAGTTGAGCACCATCTGCGCGGTGACCTCCTGCGGCCACGGCGTGACGCCCTGGGCGTGCACCCCGTGGTCGCCGGCGAACACCGCGACCGCCGCCGGCTCCGGGATCGGCGGCGGGAAGACCCCGGCCAGCCCGGTGAGCTGCACCGAGACCTCTTCCAGGACCCCCAGCGACCCGGCCGGCTTGGTCATCACCTCCTGGCGGGCCAAGGCGGCGTCCACGGCCTCCTTGTCCAGCGGCCCGATCGCGGCCAGCGTCTCCTCCAACAGCGACACCGGGTTGCTGCCGGGCAGCGCGCGCCGGCCGTACTGCTCGTCGTGCACGGCCCAGGACAGCGGCCGGCGCTTGGCCCAGCCGGCCCCGGACAGCTCCGGCTCGCCCGGGAACTCGTGGACGAAGCCGACGCACAGGTACGCCACCACCGACAGGTGGTCCGGCAGGTCCAGGGTCCGGGTCAGCTCGCGCTCGTCGAAGAACGACACCCAGCCCACGCCCAGGCCCTCGGCCCGCGCGGCCAGCCACAGGTTCTCCACGGCCAGCGCGGCGCTGTAGGGCGCCATCTGCGGCTGCGAGTGCCGGCCCAGCGTGTGCCGGCCACCGCGGGTCGGATCGCAGGTCACGACGATGTTGACCGGGGTGTCGAGGATCGCCTCGATCTTCAGGTCCTTGAACGCCCGCTGCCGGGCCTTGGGCAGCGAGGCGGAGTAGTCGTCGCGCTGCCGGGCGGCCAGGTCGTGCACCGCCTGCCGGGTCTCGCGGCTGCGCAGCACGAGGAAGTCCCAGGGCTGGGAGAAGCCGACGCTCGGCGCGGTGTGCGCGGCCTCCAGGACCCGGGTGAGGATCTCGTCCGGGATCGGGTCCGGCAGGAAGGTGCTGCGCACGTCGCGGCGTTCGCGGATGACGCGGTGGACGGCGGCCAGTTCGGCGTCGTCGTAGGGCGGGACCCGGGGGACGTCGTCGTAGGGTTCGCCGTCGGTGTCGAAGAGGTCGTCGGGGGTCTGCTGCGGCTGCTGCTGGGGCTGGCCCGGCGCCTGGACCTGGACCTGGCCCGGAACCTGAACCTGGCCCGGAACCTGAACCTGCCCCTGGACCTGGCCCTGAGCCTGCGGCGGCACCGGCACCGGGACCTGGCCCTGCGCCTCCAGCTCGGCCTCGGCGTTCTCCGCCCCGGCGTTGGCCCACGGGACCAGCATCTCCGGCTCGGCGTCGCCGTCGGCGTCCTCGTCCAGCGCGCCGTCCTCGGCGTACTCGGCGACCGGCTCGGCGGGGGTGATGGCCACGGTCGGGGTGGCGAACACCGGCCCGGGCTCCTCCCCGGCCCCGCCGAACTCGACGCCCTCGGCCGGATCGTCGAACACCGGCGGCGCGGGCTCGAAGCGCGGCGGGTCCAGGTGCGCCCCGAGCGGCACCTCGGCCTGCGGCTCGGCGGCGGGCGCCAGGCCGTAGTCGGGACCGGTGTTCGGGGTCAGCGGCCGGTCGCCGAACGAGGGCATGCCGCCCTCCGGCGCACCGAAGACCGACGGGGCCGCGGGCGCCTCGGCGGCGCCGAAGGCCCGCACCTCGGCCTCCGCGCCCGGAGCCGCGCCGAACGACGGCTCCTCGGCGGGCCGGGAACCGAACGAGGGCTCCTGGACCGGACGCGCACCGAACGACGGGTCGTTGCCGGCCTGCGGCACGAACGCCTGCGGGCCGCCGAAGGTCGTGGTCGGGTCGACGCCGGCGTGCGCGTCCGGGGCCGCCGGGAAGCCGGGCTGCTCGGGCTCGCCGAACACGGGCTCACCGAACACGGGCTCGCCGAACGCAGATTCACCGAACACAGACTCGGCGACGCCGTTGTGCGCGCCGAAGCCACCGGCGGGCGGGAAGCCCTGCCCGGCCGTTTCGCCGGCCTCGGTACCGAAGCCCGGCGCGCCGGTCGGCGCAAACCCTTGCCGGGCATCGAAAACCGACTCGCCGGGCGCGAAACCCGGCCCGGTGGCGTCCCCGGCCTCGGCCGCGAAACCCGGCGCCGAGGCGGGCGGGAAGCCCTGCCCGGCATCGAACACCGACTCACCGGGGAAGCCCTGACCGGCAGCCTCACCGGCCTCGGCGCCAAAGCCCTGGGCGTTGGCGGGCGGAAAGCCCTGCTGACCGTCGAAACCGGCGTCGTCGGCGCCCTGCGCGCCACCGCCCGGCGCGCCGAACGCGCCCGCGGGCGAGAAGCCCTGCGGACCGGCCGCGGGCGGGAACCCTTGCGGCGCACCGAACCCGGCCTCGGCGGCCTCGCTCTCGGCACCGAAACCTTGCGCACCCGCGGGCGGGAACCCTTGCTGGGCACCGAACCCGGCGTTGTTCGCCGGCGGGAAGCCCTGCTCGCCGAACGACGGGTCGAAGGAAGCCGGCGCCTCCTCGGCGGCCGGGTGCCGGCCGAAGGAGTCCGGCCCCGGCTCGTCGAGGATCGCCGGGATGATGTCCGTCGGCTGGTCGTAGGAGGCCGGGCCGCGCAGCGGCGCGCGCAGGTCGAAGCCGGGACGCTCGGGGCCGGGCTCGGGCGCCGCGTCGAAGACGCTGATGTCCACCTGGCCGCGCGGGTCGCGCGGGTCGCGCGGGTCGCGCGGATCACGCTGGTCGCGCGGATCCCGGGCGTCGCGCTCGTCGCGGGGCAGCGGCGTGCGGTCGGCGGCCTCGTCGAAGTCGTTGCCGTCGGCCGGGGACGCCTGCTGCGGGACCACCGGGTCGCGGCGGAAGACGTCGAACTGCTGCGCCTGGCGCAGGGCCTCGGCGCCGCGCTGGCCCGGCGAGCGGCGGCCGGCGGGGCCGGAGTCGGCGTTGGAGTCGCGCTGCTGCGGGACGCCGAAGCCACGGTTGTCAGGACCCTGATTCCGCGGACCGGGGCCGGGCTGCGGGCCGCGACCGGGCGGCGGCTGCATCGGGGGCATCATCGGACGCTGAACGCGTCCGGGTTCGGCCGGGCCGGGACGGCCGTCCACCGGACCACGCGGACCGGGACCGTCCACGGGACCACGCGGACCCGCACCGGCGCCGTCCACCGGACCACGGCCGCCGGCCGGCGGCTGCTCACGGAACACCGAGCCGGGCGGCACCACGGGCCCACCCGGAGCGCCGGCCGGACGCGGGCGGATCGGCCGCGTCGGACGGTTGGCCGACTCCGGACCCTGCGGTCCGCCGGGGCCGCCAGGTCCACTGGGACCCCCAGGTCCACCGGGACCGCCGGGACCGTTCGGCCCGCCGGCCGCGCCACCCGGTCCGCCAGGGCCGCCATCGGGTCCGCCACCCGGACCGCGGGGCCCGCCACCGCCAGGACCGCCCTGCCGTCCCGCCGCCTCACCGAAAGCAGCCCGCGGTTCCCGCCCGTCGCGCACCCGCATGCCGCCGGGTCCGCCGGGGCCGCCGGCCCCGCCCGGAGCCGCGGAGCCGTTGCGCGGTCCCGGGAACTCGCCCTCGTCGTCGAACACCAGCCTGCTGAACTCGGTGGTCGGCGCGTTGTCGTCGTAGGGCCCGGCCCCCGGGGGGAAATCGCCCTCGAACGGCGGCCTGGCGGAGCCCTCACGCCCGAAATCGTCGGCACCGGTCACCGTGGGTTCCTCGATCCTGTCGTTCCATACCATGGTTCGTATCCCGCTCCCGTTCCCCGTGTCCCCCTCGTCGGCGGGGGTTCGCGTTCGCGTGGGCGCTGCCAAGTATCGCTCGTGAAAGGCGCGCGCAAGCCCGGAAGAGCATACGCAGCCCCTGATGGGTTGACTAAAAGGCCGGGTCTGTCACCCAAGCTCACCCCAAAGAACGAATACCGGGGCCGCCGGGGCCAACCGGAGCGCGTCACCGGGCCGGGGGGCCAGACGCGAGGCTTGCAACTGCACGCCGTCCACGCGCCGGTCGCCGATCCTGAGCGCCTGCCGGATGGCCGGCAGCCGGTCCAGGGCGGTGACCGCGGTGACCACGGTGCGCGCGCCGGTGGTGGCGCAGGCCCGCACGATGTCGGCGCGTTCGGTGCCGACGAAGACCGCGTCCGGGCGGGGCAGCGTGGCCAGCGCGGCCGGCGCCGGACCGCTGACCACCTCGACGTCCACGCCGTGCATCACGGCGTTCAGGGATATCCGCTCGCAGGCGTCGGGATCGCGTTCGACGGCGATCACCGCCGCGCCCAGCCGCGCGCACTCCACGGCCAGCGCGCCGGCCCCGGCCGCGACCTCCCACACCATCGCGCCCAGCCGCGGCGCCAGCCGCGCCAATATCAATGCCCTGATCTCGGCGGGCAGCACCTGCGGCCCGCGGGCCACGAACGCGTTGTCCGGCACCGCCCAGCCGGCCGAGGGCCCGGCCCACGCCGAGACCCAGCCCGAGCCCCAGCGCGGGTCGTGCGGGGAGTCCGGGCTCAGCCGCTCCTCGTCCAGCACCAGGATCGCGTCCGCGGCGCCCCAGACGACCCGGGTGGCGGCCTCGGCCGGGCTCAGACTCTCGATCCGCTCGTCGGGCTCCCCGAGGTGCTGGGCCACGATGAAGGCCCGCTGCGCGCCGCGCAGGGCCGCGGCGACCCGGTTCGGCGGGAACTCCGGGGCGGCCACGATCGCCACCTTCGGGTGCGCGCGGGCGGTGTTGGCGGCCCGCAGCAGCGAACGGTCGTCGGTCACGCAGACCACCACCGCGTCGTCCCACGGCAGCCCCAGCCGGCCCAGGGTGGCGGCCACCGGACCGGGCGCCGGGTAGCCGACGACTTCGAAGCCTGATTCGCGCAGATCGCGCAGCACGCCGAAGAACCCGGGGTCCCCGGCGGTCACCATGACCGCCGGTCCCGCCTGCGGATCGCCCAGGTGCGCGGTGAGCCGGGCATAGGCCAGGCGGTTGTCCTCGCCCAGCAGAATCCGCCGGACATGCTCGGGAACGCCGATCCCGTCGAGGTGCCGGGCGGCGCCCACGACCAGCTCAGAGGACTCCAGAACGCGGCGCACCACGGGCCCGGGCAGCGAGCCGTCGTAGCCGACGACCGCGACCGCCGCCGCGGCCTTGGCTATCGCCGACCCCGCCGCACCGTGCCGGCCGGCGGTCACGCCGGTCCCCCGCACACGGCCACCGCGAAGCTGGGGGCGCGCCGTGGATCGGCCATGAAAAAGTCCTCCGCGTTTCGTCTAAGGGACTCAACGCACACTAACACCGCCCGTTCCACGAGTGAGGCGGCGAACCCGGCGAAAGCGGGCGAATCAGACAGCGAACATGCCCGTTCGGCGGTGGCGCGCGGCGGCGGCCGGCGCCGGGCCGGATCGCCCGTCACCAGCCGCGCACGTGCAAAGGCACGTGCATCAGTGCGTCATGGTCACCTGTTGGACACCCTCGGCGATGAACGGATCCCCGGCCCGGGCGAAGCCGAAGCGCTCGGCCCAGGGCTCCAGCGCGGTCGGGACGTCGATCAGCAGTCTGCGCTCGCCGGCCATCTTCACCGCGTAGTCCAGCAGCCGCCCGGCGATGCCGCGGCCGCGCGCGCCGAAGCGGGTGGCCAGGCGCTCTATCCGCAGGGTGTCGTCGGATTCCTGCACCACGCGCACGGCGGCCAGCACGTCCCCGTCGCGCTCGGCCCACAGGTGCACGCTGGACGGCTCGGTGTCCCGGCCGTCGATGTCCAGGTGCGAGCTGCCCCACTCGACGATGAAGACCTCCTGGCGCAGCCGGAGCAGCGCGTAGATGGTCGGCGCGTCGAGGTCCTCGATGTGCGCGTAGCGGTAGGAGACCTTGCCCAAGACGAATCTCCGAAACGGGCCTGCCGGCGGTGTGCCGGATGCTGTGGTGGCGTGGCGAATGCGCCACACCGGTACTGCCGAACGTGTGCTGTCCCTGCTGTCGACGTCGTGTTGCCGCGGTCGGTCCGCCGCCCCCGGCCCCCGTCGGTTCCGCGACCCCCGTCACGGGCAGAATACTGACCCAGGTGCACGGACGCCATGCACGTGCGGCACGCCGCCGACACCATCTCCAGGATAGGTAGTATCAGCTGGATACACTGCCGATTCGGCGAAGATCACTTATGCGTGATAGTGCGAGGAGTTGTGCGGCTATGCCACCTCTTCGCGGCCGTCCTTAAAAGCTCTCTAAAGCTTCTCTAAAGCACCAGTGATGCGATGGCGATCAGCCCGACGACGATGATCAGCCCCCGCAGTACCGGCGGCGGCAACCGGCGCCCGACACTCGCCCCGATCTTCCCGCCGACCAGCGCTCCGACCGCGATCGCCAGGGCCGCGCCCCACCGCACCGAGGGATGCTGGGACCCGCCGAGGCCGAGTGCGCCGACCGTGATGAAGACGACCGCCGCCATCGCGTTCACCACACAGGCGAGGATGTTCTTCACTCCGTTGAGCACTTGCAGGCGGTCGCTGTAGGTGAGACCGAGGATGGCCATCAGCAACACGCCTTGCGCGGCCCCGAAATAGCCGCCGTACATCCCGCTGCCGAACACCGCGAGCAGGACGCCCCAGCCGCCGGCGCGCGCGCCGTCGCCGTTCGCCTCCCGGCGCGCCGCGACCCGCTTGGCCAGCCGCGGCTGGACGATGATGAGCACCAGGGCCAAGGCGATGAGCGCGGGCACGATCGCCTTGAACGCCTTGGCCGGCAGCAGGAACAGCAACAGCGCGCCGACCGCGGCGCCCAACAGCGAGGCCACCACCAAGCGCACCAGGCGCCGGCCGCCGGAGGCGCGGAACTCGGCGATCTCGGCGCGATAGCCGTAGATGCCGGACAGCGAACCGGGCACCAGGCCGACGGTGTTGGTGACGTTCGCGACCACCGGGCTGTAGCCGAAGGCGAGCAGCGTCGGGAAGGTCACCAGCGTGCCGGAGCCGACCACGGTGTTGATCGTGCCCGCCGCCAGGCCGACGCCCAGCAGCGCCGCCACTTCGCCGATGCCCACCGGTGCCTCCTCCTCGTGCGTGCCGGCCGGTCGTGCAGAGCGTAGCGGGGAAAGATCGGTTGGCTACTCCGCGTCCGTTGATTAGGATCGCTGACCGTGCACCGATTGTTCCCGGTCACCCCGCCGCCGAGCTCCTGAAGCGGGGTCGACCCAGTCACCAGGAACCACCTGTCGGCGTGTTGAGCCGACCGGCTGGGGTGTCACGCCCCGCTTCCCGCGACTGATTCCCGTTGTCCTTCCTGTCGCAGGAGCGATCCCTTGATCTACCTCGTCTTTTCCGGCCTGCTCTGGGGCACCGGCGGACTCACCGGCCGCCTGCTCTCACTGCACAGCCACCTGTCCCCCACCGCCGTGGCCGGCTACCGGCTGCTGATCGGCGGCCTGTTCCTCGTATTGTTCGCGACCGCCACCGGGCACGGACGCCGCCCGCGCGGCCGCACGGCCTGGATCCGCATCGGCGTCGTCGGCGCGCTGTCGGCGGGCTTCCAGGCGTGCTACTTCGCAGCGGTCGCCCTGACCGACGTCAGCCTGGCCACCCTGCTCACCATCGGGGCCGCGCCCGTACTGGTCGTCGGGTTCGAGCAGGCGACCGGGCGGCGGCACCTCGACACCCGGGTCGCCGCGACGGTCTCACTGGCCGTGGTGGGTTTGGGCCTGCTCGTCGGCGAACCCCCGCACGGCATCACCATGGCGCACATCGTCGTCGGCGCGGCGTTCGCGGTCGCCAGTGCCGCGGGCTTCTCGGCGATCAGCCTGATCGGCAAGAGTCCGGTCCCGGGCCTCAACGAGGTCACGATGACCGGTTACAGCTTCACCCTCGGCGGCCTGGTCCTGGTCGCCGCGGCCGCCCCGACCACGGGAGTCGGCTTCGCTCCGACCCCGGAAGCGGTGAGCCTCCTGTTGGCCTTCGGCCTGGTGCCGACAGCCATCGCTTATGCCTGCTACTTCATCGGCCTGCGCGACGCGGCGGCCAGCACCGGCACGGTCACCGCGCTCCTGGAACCGCTGACCGGCACGGTTCTGGCCGTCGCGCTCCTCGGCGACCGGCTCACGGCGATCGGAGTCGCGGGAGCAGCGCTCCTCGCGGTGTCGGTGACCGCTGAAGCGTGGCAGAACCGGCCGCGCGTCTCAGGCTAGTGCTGCATCAGGCAACGTTTGCCCGGGAGTTTTCGCGACGTGGTTCGCGATGTGGTTCGCGATGTGGTTCGCGGCGTGCCGGTCGGCGGGCGGGATCCGTCTGCGGGTGGAGTTTGCTGGGGCTGGAGTTCGTGGGCCGGGTTGTGGTTGGGCTGTGGGTTGAAAGGCGATTCTTACGGCCTTCGGTCATAGTTGTGCCGGTTCGGGGTTCGGGTCTGCGAGTGTGTTTGTCAGCTGCCGGTTTCCGCGTTCACAACCCCGCCCCACCTCAGGCCTCTTCAACTCCGGCAAGTCCGGGCAAGGGCACAGGCCAGATCAAGCGCAAGATCAAGGGCCACAAGCAAGATCAAGAGCTGAAGATCAAGGTCAAGGTCAAGAGCTGTGATGAAGGGCCGGGCCTCCGGCGGGCCTCGGCAACCTCAGGGAAACTAGCGCGGTTCCCTCGGGTGGCTGGGTCAGGGCTCAGCGGTGGCGGTCCCTGAGGTGGCTACGGTCCGTTCCCCACGGTCGCGTCGTCAGCCCGATGGGTACAGCACCGGTGTCCGGGGGTCAAGTCCGCGCGGCTGCGGTCGGGCGTGAAAGCGGCGGTCTCGTGCAGCGCGAACTTGACCCCCGGCCACCGGCACTGTAGGCGAAGCCCTGCCGACGCGACCGAGGGGAACGAACCGAAAACCGGCCGGAGAGGTGCAAAGCCCAGTGGTTCGGTACCGGCGACTCGGCGAGCTCGGCCGCCGGTCCAGCGCGTGGCAGCGCGGCAGTCCCGAGGCCACGCACTCTGAGCTGGCGGGTGCGGCCCGGCCCGGCCGCCGAGGCTGATGCTGGCGGATAAGCGAGGTCTGCCAGAGGAAGTCGGTAGTCGGCGGGCTGGCTACGACGATCGCAGCCGGTCCGCTGCCGCATACCGCACCCGGGCACGCTGTCGACCAACTGACCAGCGGCCCGCCACCACGCCCTTACCGGCGGCCGCACCGACCAGCTCGCGTCCTCGTACCCTGCGATTGCTTCTCTTCCGGCCGGTTTTCGGTTCGTTCCCCTCGGTCGCGTCGGCAGGGCTTCGCCTACAGTGCCGGTGGCCGGGGGTCAAGTTCGCGCTGTGCGAAACCGCAGCTCGGACGGCAAACCGCCGCGCGCGGACTTTACCCCCGGACACCGGTGCTGTACCCATCGGGCTGACGACGCGACCGTGGGGAACGGACCGCAACCACCTCACAAACCGCAGCCGCTGAGACTCACCCAGCCACCCGAGGGAACCGCGCTAGTTTCCCTGAGGTTGCCGAGGCCCGCCGGAGGCCCGGCCCTTCATCACAGCTCTTGACCTTGACCTTGATCTTCAGCTCTTGATCTTGCTTGTGGCCCTTGATCTTGCGCTTGATCTGGCCTGTGCCCTTGCCCGGACTTGCCGGAGTTGAAGAGGCCTGAGGTGGGGCGGGGTTGTGAACGCGGAAACCGGCAGCTGACAAACACACTCGCAGACCCGAACCCCGAACCGGCACAACTATGACCGAAGGCCGTAAGAATCGCCTTTCAACCCACAGCCCAACCACAACCCGGCCCACAAACTGCAACCCCCAAAAAAAGATCCGAACCCGAACACCCCAAACCGACCCTCTACCTCACCCCGCCAGCAATCTAGCGAAACCGCATGCCGACAACCTCTGCCCAGCCAAGTCATCACCAGGGCAAACGTCGTTGCCTGACACGGCACTAGGAGCACATGGCAAAGGGGCCGGTCGATGACCGGCCCCTTTCACGTGTTCTCGACTGTCAGCCGTCTATCGGCCGTCCGTCAGTCGTCGTCCTGGTTGAAGAACACATCGTCGGCCGGACTCGAACTCCCGCGCTGCCGCGGCGGCCGGTCCGCGCGCGGCTGCTGGCCGGCCGCGGGTCCCGGCGCATCGCCGGTCGCGGGCAGCGGGTTGCCGTTCGCGGCCGGCGCGGCCGGCATGCCCGGCATCCCCGGCATGCTGCCGACCCGGCCCAGCGCGCCGCCGACGCTCTCCAGCGCCTTGCCGAACTCGCTGGGGATGATCCACAGCTTGTTGCTGTCGCCCGCGGCGATCTTCGGCAGCTGCTGGAGGTACTGGTAGGCCATCACCTGGTTGTCGGCGTTGCCCTCGTGGATGGCCTCGAAGACCTTGCGGATCGCCGCCGCCTCGCCCTCGGCCTGGAGCGCGCGGGCCTTGGCCTCACCTTCGGCGCGCAGCACCGCGGCCTGCTTCTCGCCCTCGGCGGTGAGGATCTGCGACTGCTTGAAACCCTCGGCCGACAGGATCGCCGCGCGGCGGTCCCGGTCGGCGCGCATCTGCTTCTCCATCGAGTCCTGGATCGAGGCCGGCGGCTCCACCGCCTTCAGCTCGACCCGGGAGACCCGGATGCCCCAGTTGCCGGTCACCTGGTCCAGGACCCCGCGCAGCTCGTTGTTGATGTAGTCGCGGCTGGTCAGGGTGCGCTCCAGGTCCATGCCGCCGACGATGTTCCGCAGGGTGGTCACCGTCAACTGTTCTATCGCCTGGATGTAGTTGGTGATCTGGTAGACCGCGGCGCGCGCGTCGGTCACCTGGAAGTAGATGACGGTGTCGATCGAGACCGTCAGGTTGTCCTGGGTGATCACCGGCTGCGGCGGGAACGGGACCACCTGCTCGCGCACGTCGATGATGGCCCGCACGCGGTCCACCACCGGCATCAGGATGCGCAGGCCGGGCGTCAGGGTGCGGGTGTAGCGGCCGAAGCGCTCGATGACGGCGACGGTCCCCTGCCCGACTATGCGCACGGACTGGAACAAGCTCACCGCGATGACCGCGGCGATCACTACGAGGACGACGATCGTGGCGACCATGTCGACTCCTCCTACACGACATCGATGTCCGGCGGTCAGGAGGCGGCAGGCACCCCCCGGTGACAGTGCTCGATCTTAGTCCCACCCGTCTCCCACCAACCACCCTTCAACGAGGCGCTGAGCGCCGCTGTGCCAATTCCGAAGGGTCGGCGCACACCGTTCCGTCGAGGATTGTCCTGCCCGCGCGACAGGGTGCGGAATCCCAGGCGAGGACTAGAGAACGAGCGCGGTCGCGCCGTCGATCTGCGCGACGTTGACGCGGTCTCCGACCTCGTATTCAGTCTGCCCGTCAAAAGAGCGGGCACTCCAGATCTCCCCGGATATCCGAACCCGGCCGTCGTGCCCGTCGACCTTCGCCACCACCAGCGCTTCCCGGCTGATCAACGCCTCGGTGCCCTGCCGGTGCTCGGGCCCGCCGTGCAGCCGGCGCATCGCGGTCGGCCGGGCGAAGACCAGGGTGGCGACCGAGACGACCCCGAAGGCGGCGAACTGCGCCACGATGCCGGCCCCGGCCCCGGCGGCGATCGCCCCGGCGGCCGCGCCGATGCCGAGCATGACGAAGACCAGTGTGGTCGTGGTCAGTTCCAGCAGGATCAGTACGGCCGCGACGACCGCCCACACCATCGCGTGCATGGAGCCCATGCTACGGAAGGAAGACCGCGCTGTCCCGGGCCGGCGTCAGGGGATTGATGAATCAGACGGCGCGCGCGTACCAGCGGTCGCCGGAGGGGGTCTGGTACCTCTCCACGCTCAGCGGCAGGCCGAAGGTGGTGGTCAGGTTGTCCGAGGTGAGCGCTTCGTGGATCGGCCCGGCCGCCACCACCGCGCCGGCCCGCACCAGCAGGATGTGCGAGAAGCCCGGGGGGATCTCCTCGACGTGGTGCGTCACCAGCACCGTGACCGGGGCGTAGGGGTCGGAGGCCAGCCGGGACAGCCGGCGCACCAGGTCCTCGCGGCCGCCGAGGTCCAGGCCCGCGGCCGGCTCGTCGAGCAGCAGCAGTTCCGGGTCGGCCATCAGCGCCCGGGCGATCAGCGCCCGCTTGCGCTCGCCCTCGGACAGCGTGCCGAAGGTGCGGGCGCCGAACTCGTGCATGCCCCACCAGGCCAGCAGATCGTCGGCGCGCTGCGCGTCGGCCTGGTCGTACTTCTCCCGCCACCGGCCGACCATGCCGTAGGAGGCGGTCATCACCACATCGCGCACCGACTCGCCGCGCGGCAGCCGCTCGGAGACGGACGCCGAGGAGTAACCGATGCGCGGACGCAGCTCGAAGACGTCGACCGCGCCCAGCCGCTCGCCGAGCACACCCACCACGCCGGCGGTCGGGAACAAGGACGTGGCCGCGATGTTCAGCACCGTGGTCTTGCCCGCGCCGTTCGGCCCGAGCACCACCCAGCGCTCGCCCTCGCCGACCGTCCAGTTCACCGCGTCCAGCAGCTTGCGGCCGTCCCGCACCACGGAGACATCGACGAGGTCGAGGACGCTGTCTGGGTCGACGGACAGGGCATCGGCGTTCATGTTCGGCACCAGTTTCCTCACGCGGCAGGCCTGATCTTCGACCGCCTAGCTTAGGCCACCCACATGTCCACCAAGCCGCAGCGTCGGCCCGGCCACGTACCCTGGTGGTCATGCTGAGCGAACACCGGTCAGGGCGTCTGGTCGCCTGGGGCAACGCCTGGCTCGCCGGGCACACCAGCCTGGACTCGGCCGCCGACGAGGTCCGCGCCGACGGCGACGAGCCGCACCGGGTCGCCGGGGTGCCGGGCGAGGACGGCGACGTGAGCTGGACCGTCGCCCTGGGCCGGCTGCGCGCCGCCGGGGTGACCGGACTGCGGCTGGCGCTGCCCCGGCCGGGCGATCCCCTGGGGTTGAAGGGCCCGGCGGCCTTCAACCAGGTGGCGATCTCGGCCGGCGAGGCGGTCCTGACGGACGGACCGGCGCTCGGGATAGTCCCGTCGGTGGACGGCTACGGACCGGCCGGCGACCGCGGGCACGTGGTGCGCTGGACGGTGACGCCGGTCGAGAGCGGCGCGGCCGCGGTGCCGACGCTGTCAGAGGCCGAACGCGAGCTGAACACCGCGCTGCGCGAGGCCGCCGAGGAACTGGCGCGGCTGGACGTGGCGCGCTGGCGGCCGGAGGTGGCCGAGTCGCTGGCCGCGATCCGGGGGCATGGGCGGGCGCCGGAGGCGGTGCTGGCTCCGGGGTACCCGGCGCGGGCGGTCAAGGTGCTGACGCAGGCTCAGCGGCTGGCGGCGATCGCCGATCTGGCGGGGCAGGACGAGGGCGGGAGTGTGACGGCGCAGGAGTCGCGGTTGCGGGCGTCGGCGCTGGTGGGATTGGAGCGGGTTACTCGGCGGGCCCAGTTGGCTGCTTATCATTCGATTTTGGAGCCCGGGTACTGACGCCCGGGTACTGGCAACCCGGGTACTGACAACCGGCCGGCCGGCCATCACCCCATCGTCAGCGCCATGAACTCCATCATGACCCCGATACCCAGCACCACCAGCGCCCCGACCAGCTCCAGCCAGTCCCGCAGCTTCAGATCGAACCGCGACACCAGGATCCGCTCCGGGCGCAGGGGGTCGTACCAAAGCCGCACCTGCGCGCCCGTCGCCACGCTCTGATGCGGTCGGTATCCGTAGGCGCGGGTGACCACCGGTGGGCCGGTCGGGGCGAAGTAGCGGACGCGCGGGGCGTTGCGGATCGCGCCGGAGGCGTCGCAGGACACGACCATGCCGATCACTTCGCCGCGGGCGGGGACGCCGACCAGCCGCAGGCGTAGCCGGGACAGTCTGCGGGCGCACACCGCCAGCCAGAGTGCCCCGCCCCCGGTCCAGAAGAGGCCGGACGCGGCGAGGAACCCGGCGACGAAGGACATGTCGTCCGCGGCCATGGTTCCATGCTAGGCCGGTCGACCTCGGGTGGACCTGTTCAGAGACCAGACATCACCCGTATGGGAGATGGGACGGTGCGGCCCGGCGTTCGGCGGGTGCGGGACTCCGTGTCCATGCCGCGCCCACCAGCCGGACACTTCGCCGCCTTCCGGGGTCGCCCGGGTACCGTGGATCACACCATGAACACCGCGCTCGCCCTGCCGCCGCCCGCCGCAACTGTCCTGGTCACCGTATATGGCGCTGACCGTCCCGGGGTCACGGCGAGCCTGTTCGCCGCGCTGGAGCCGTTCGGTGTTCCGGTCGTGGACGTGGAGCAGGTGGTGGTGCGCGGGCGCCTGGTGCTGGCGGTGCTGGTCGGGGCGCCGGGCGAGGGGGACGGGCAGACCGCGCTGCGGGTGGGGCTGCATCGGTGGGCCGCCGCCGAGAAGCTGGACGTCGAGGTGGTCACCGGACTCGGCGACAACCGCAAGCGGCGGCAGGGCCGCACGCACGTCACCGTGCTGGGCGCTCCGCTGCCCGCGGCCGCGATGGCCGCGATGGCCCGGGAGGTCGCCGAGTGCCGTGGCAACATCGACCGCATTGTGCGGCTGGCCAAGTACCCGGTGACCGCGATCGAGCTGGACGTCTCCGGTGCGGATCCCGATCTGCTGCGGGAGCGGCTGGCGCGGGTCGCCGCGGAGGAGCACGTCGACATCGCGGTGCAGCCGGCCGGGCTGAGCCGGCGGGCCAAGCGGCTGGTGGTGATGGACGTCGACTCCACGCTCATCGAGGGCGAGGTGATCGAGGAGCTGGCGGCCCGGGCCGGGTGCCTGGACGCGGTGGCCGGGATCACCCGGCGGGCGATGCGCGGGGAGTTGGACTTCGCCGGGTCGCTGCGCGAGCGCGTAGCCCTGCTCGAAGGGCTCGACGCCGGTGCGCTGGACGAGGTCCGCGCCTCGGTGCGGCTCATGCCCGGCGCCCGGACCCTGGTCCGCACCCTGAAACGCCTCGGCTACCTGGTCGGCATCGTCTCCGGCGGCTTCACCCACGTCACCGACTCGCTGCGGGACGAGCTCGGCCTGGACTTCGCGCTGGCCAACACCCTGGAGATCGGCGCGGACGGCCGGCTGACCGGGCGGGTGATAGGGCCGATCGTGGACCGCGCCGGGAAGGCGGCGGCGCTGCGGGAGTTCGCGGAGGCGGCCGGGGTGCCGGCGACGGACACGGTGGCCATCGGGGACGGGGCCAACGACCTGGACATGCTGGCCGCGGCCGGGCTCGGGGTGGCGTTCAACGCCAAGCCGGTGGTGCGCGAGCAGGCGGACACCGCGGTGAACGTGCCGTTCCTGGACACGATCCTGTATCTGCTCGGGATCACCCGCGAGGAGGTCGAGGTCGCGGACGCCTCCGAAGAGGCGATAGAGACTGGACCGATAGAGGCCCGACCGATAGAGATCCCGCCGATGAAAACGGCTAAGCCCGCCGCCTGAGACACCCGCCGGCTCAGCCGCGCGGTGACTCCACCGCCACGATCGAGGCCGCGGCCGGGTCCAGGGTGGCCCAGGTGCCGTCGAACTCCAGGACGGTCAGGGTGTTGGTCGGGTATCCGGCGTGGACCCTGGCGACCAGTTCCGGATTCGTCTCGTCGGCCAGCGCCAGGGCCAGGTACTGCGTGCCGGGGTTGTGCGAGACGACCATCAGGGTGCCGACGCTCTCCGGCGTCTCGCGCACCACCTCCAGCATCTCCCCCGCCGAGGCGGCGTAGAGCTCGTCCTTGTTCAGCACCTCGGGCTTCAGCACTTCGGGCCCGGACGGGAACGCCTCGGCCGCCAGGCCGTAGGTCTGCTGGGTGCGCAGCGCCGTCGACACCGCGGCCCGGTCCGGCACCCGGCCGTTCGCCACCAGCCACACGCCGGTCCGCGGGGCGTCGCGGCGGCCGCGGTCGGTCAGCGGCCGGTCGTGGTCGGCGACGCCGTCGGGCCAGTCGGACTTGGCGTGCCGGAGCAGGATCAGGGTGTGCCGCATCAGCCGTTGGCCAGGCCCCAGAAGGACAGGATCACCAGGACCAC
This sequence comes from Catenulispora pinisilvae, assembly GCF_015356865.1. Lineage (GTDB taxonomy): Bacteria > Actinomycetota > Actinomycetes > Streptomycetales > Catenulisporaceae > Catenulispora > Catenulispora pinisilvae. The sequence continues at coordinate 3,636 of NZ_JAAFZA010000029.1, read as the reverse complement.
CATGATCAGGGCGATCAGACCCAGCAGCTGGTACATGCTCCTCGTGCCCTGCCCGCGCTGGGCCTCGCGCCACTCGCGCGGCGGCCACTCGGCCTCGGCCGGCGTGTCCGGGGCGGAGCTCGTGGGCTCCTCGCTCGCTGCCGTCATGCCGACCAGTCTCCCACCGGTGTCTGAGCGGTGCTTGGCGGGGGTCCCGGTCGTGTCGCCGACCGGGCTCCGATGCCGCCCGCGGGCTCAGCGCTGCTTGGGCTCGACCTCGTCGGCCAGCTGCTCCAGCACCGGCACGGCCGCGTGCAGCGCCTCCAGCTGCGACCCGGTCAGCCGCTCCATGCCCTGCACCAGCGCCGCGGTCCGCAGATTGCGCACCTTGGTGATCAGCGCCGCGCCGCCGGGGGTCAGCGAGACCATGAACGAGCGGCCGTCCTCCGGGTCCGGCTCACGCTGCACCCAGCCGGCCGCGACCAGCCCGCTCAGCGTGCGGGTCATGGACGGCGCGGCCACCTTCTCCCGCTGGGCCAGGTCCCCGATCCGGATCGGTCCCCACTTCTCGATCACGAAGAGCGCGGACAGCTGGGCGAAACTCGCCTCCGACTGCCGCTGAAGCAACTGCCGGTTCAGGCGGCCCAGAGCCACCCGCAGGCGGGCGGCGACCTCGGTGTCGGGCTGGGTCGGCGAAGAGTTCATCGGGTCCTTCACAGGAGCGCAGAGCGGAGCCGGGAATGATGGACGTGGATCGGTGCGGTAAGGCGGATAAGGGGCACAGTGAAACACAGTGCCCCGGTCCCAATCTACCGACCCCCGGCTCAGCGGGCCGGTCCCACGCCTCGCGTGCGGCGTGGGACCCGCCGCGTCAGGCGGTCGCCGCCGCGCTCTGGTCGGCGGCCGCCTCGTCCTGGGGCGCCTGCAACTTGCCGGGCAGCGCCGAGGCCACGGCCCCGATCACCGCCATCACGATGGCGAGCCAGAACACGACCATCAGGCCGTCGTGAAAGGGCCCGGAGATCAGGTGCGGGAAGAATTCCCGGCCCGTCAACGTCTGCGCGTTGGAGGCGGGTAGCGCGTGCAGGGTCGACGAGCCGAGAAGCTGCTGCATCGGGTTGTAGCCGAGGAAGGCGGCGAACAGCGTGGCCACCGGGGGCAGGTGCGAGATCTGGGTCGCGGTCCCGGCCGGCACCCCCTGCGCGGCCAGGCCGGTGGACAGGGTGTGGGGCAGCGAACTGGACAGCCCGGCGACCATGAGCGAGAAGAAGATGCCCATGGACAGCACCATGCCGGCGTTCATGAACGTGGCCCGGGCGCCGGAGGCGGCACCGCGCATCCGCCCCGGCACGCTGGACATGATCAGCGACGTGTTGGGCGCGGAGAACAAACCGCCGCCGACGCCATTGAGGAAGATGAGTAGGGCGAATATCCAGTAGGAGAAGTCCGTAGGTATGAGCAACAGACCGGCGAACGACACCGCCATCGCCAGCAGACCGCCGGCGGCGAACACCCGGGGCCCGAACTTGTCCGACAGGTGCCCGGCGATCGGCCCGGCCGCGAGGAAGCCCAGGGTCAGCGGGATCATGTAGATGCCGGCCCACAGGGGCGTGTCCTTGTAGTCGTAGCCGTGCAGCGGCAGCCAGATGCCCTGCAACCAGATGATCAGCATGAACTGCAAGCCGCCCCGGGCGATGGCGCCGAGCAGGTTGGCCAGGTTGCCGGTGGCGAACGCGCGGTTCTTGAACAGTGTCATCGGCAGCATCGGATCGGAGATCTTGGCCTCGATGACGCAGAAGATGATGAGCAGCGCGAGGCCGCCGATCAGCCCGGCGTCGACCCACGGGTTGGTCCAGCCCTGGGTATGGCCGCCGTAGGGCTGGATGCCGTAGGTGATGCCCGCCAGCAACGCGGTCAGGCCGAAGGCGAAGGTGGCGTTGCCCCACCAGTCGATCCGCGACTTCTGTCTGAGCCCGGTGTCGTGCAGCGACTTGTAGGCCCACACAGTGCCGATCAGACCGATGGGCACGTTCACCCAGAACACCGCGCGCCAGTTCCACTCCGACAACGCGCCGCCCAGCACCAGGCCGATGAACGACCCGGCGATCGCGGCCACGATGTTGATGCCCAGCGCCATCCCGCGCTGCGCGGCCGGGAAGGCGTCGGTGATGATCGCCGCCGAGTTCGCCATCAGCATCGCGCCGCCGATGGCCTGGAACACGCGCCAGCCGATCAGCCACAACGCGCCGGTCGCGCCGTGGAAGGGGTCCAGGGACAACGCGACGGAACAGATCGTGAAGACCACGAACCCGGAGTTGTAGATCTTGACCCGGCCGTACATGTCGCCCAGGCGCCCGAGCGCCACCACGAACACCGCGGTGACGAGCATGTAGCCCATCAGCATCCACAGCAGGTAGCTGACGTTGGACGGCTGCAACGGGTCCAGCTTGATGCCGTTGAAGATCGCGGGCAGCGAGATCAGGACGATGGAGGAGTTGACCGTCGCGATCAAGGTGCCCAACGTGGTGTTGGACAACGCCACCCACTTGTAGTGCGGATGATCCGGCCCGCGCGCACCGCGGGCCTTCCCGGTCGCACTGGAAGCCTGCGTCGCGGTCATACAATCCCACCCTCTGTGACTTACATAGTTTACCAATGCTAATTATATGGGTAGGCAGGAGGGCTGACAAGTAGAGGTGTGACGATTGGACCGGGGCACCGGCCGAGCCGGGTGGCCGGGCAAGCCCGCTAAGCCAACGGAAACGCGATGTCGCACACCTCGTCGTCGGGCCCCGCGGCGGCCCAGTCGGCGAAGTACACCTCGCGCGCAGGCAGCGTCCCGGTGTGGCCGCCGTCCTTCAGCCAGCCCTGGACCGCGTCATAGGCGGACAGGATCTGCGGGAACTGCACCTGGGCCTTGACGATCCGCAGGTACGCCTCGCGATGCGCCGGCTCCTCGCGCGTCGAGACGGTGATCCGGTCGGCCCCGGCCGGGTCGATCGGGACGCAGACCTCTGCCGGGCCGTCGCTGTCGTGGTTGATCTCGCCGTGGTACACCACGAACGGCGCCGCCGAGGGACCGCCGACCGGGGCCGCCGCGGCCATCAGATGGGCCATCGTCCTGTCGATCCAGGCAGGCAGTTCTTCCGGCAGGACGTGGCGCCGCTCGGTGAGCACCAGCCGCGCCGGCACGTCACGGATGCGGATGGGCCCGGTCGCGGCGTGGCCGCCTTCGCGGCCGGACACCACCTCGCGCACCCGGGCCGCCAACCAGCGCTGGGCGGCGAAGCGGGCCTCAGCCTCCTGCCAGAACGCCGCCACCACCGCTTCGCGTTCGGCGGCCGGCACTGCCAGGACGCGCGCCACGTCGGCCAGCGGCATGTCCAAGCGCCGCAGCCAGAGGATCAGGCGGGCGTCGGCCAGGCGGCCGGTGCGGTAGCGGCGGTAGTGGCTGGCCGGGTCGACCTCGTCGGGGACCAGCAGGCCCTGCTGTTCGTACAGCCGCAGGGCTTTCGGCGACAGACGCGAGCGGCGGCTGAATTCGCCGCTGGTCAGCAGATCTTCTTCGGCCATGGCGGTTCGCCGTCCTCCAGACATCGGTGCCGTCCGGTAGGGGGCGAAGGAGGCTCGGCGCATGAACACGCCGAGCCTCCTTCG
>NZ_JAAFZA010000289.1 GCF_015356865.1 Catenulispora pinisilvae | reverse complement strand
GCCCAAAGCCAAGTCACAAGACCGGCGGCCCCGGCCAGCCAGTCCCAGCCGACGGCACACTCCCGGCAATCAGCTGAACCCAGCGACCGTGACCACATCCGTCGTGTACCCCTCAACGATCTCCAGCATCGGCTCCAGCCCCAGACCCGGCCCGCTGGGGACCGCGATCCGGCCCTCGCTCATGGCGATAGGCGCCGTGATGTCGGTGGCGAAGTAGCGCTCGGAGGGCACGATGTCGGCGGGGAGCGTGAAGCCCGGCAGCGCTGCGAGCGCCAAGTTGGCCGCCTGCCCCAGCCCGGTCTCCAGCATCCCGCCGCACCAGACCGGCACGCTGTGTGCGGCGCAGACGTCGTGGATCCGGCGTGCCTCCAGGTAGCCGCCGACTCGGCCGGCCTTGATGTTGACGATCGCGCAGGCCCCCAGGCCGATGGCGTCGGCGGCGCTGCTTGCGGAGGTGATGGACTCGTCCAGGCAGATCGGGGTGCGCAGCATGCGGGCCAGGGCGGCGTGGTCGCGCAGGTCCGTGGAGCCCAGCGGCTGCTCCAACATCACCAGGTCGAAGGCGTCCAGGGCGGCCAGGTGGCGGGCGTCGGCGAGGGTGTAGGCGGCGTTGGCGTCGGCTTGGAGGGCGATGTCTGGGAAGCGCTCGCGGATCGCCCGGACGGGTTCGAGGTCCCAGCCCGGCTCGATTTTGAGCTTGACCCGGCGGTAGCCCTGGTCCACGTAGCCTGAGACCTCTGTGATGAGCAGGCCGATCGTGTCAGCGATGCCCACCGACACCCCGCAGTCCACGACCGTGCGGACCGCGCCGAGGTGGTCGGCGTAGGAGGTCCTCCGCGCCCGGAGCCACGCGTCCATGACCGCCATCTCGACCGTCGCCTTGGCCATGGGGTGGCCGGGGAACGCCGCCATCGCGGCAGCCGCCCGAGCCGGCGTGAGGTCGTCGAGCGCGGCCACCGCCGGCAGGAGGAAGCGCCGGATGATCTCCGCGGCGCCGTCGAGGTACTCCTCCGAGTAGCCGGGTTCGGGCATGGCAACGCACTCGCCCCAGCCCGGCCCCTCAGAGGTGTCGGCACGCAGCAGCAGGATGTCACGGTTCAGCTCAAGGCCCAGCGAGGTCCGGAAGGGCGTACTCAGCGGGATATCGATCCGGCGCAGTTCGACGCGCTCGAGCTTCATGCCCCTATTCTGTCGCGACCCAGCGCCCCGAAACGCGCCATCACCTCATCGCACAGAACCGGTGCTGGTGCCGGTACTCGTACTGGTACCAGTGCCGGTACCGCCCGACTGTGCCGACTCATACAACGCCGCCACCTGACCCGGCGTGAGGCTGTTGGCGAAAACACTCATCTGATCGATGAGCCCGGTGTAAGCATCGAGTCCGGCATTGCTCTGGTTGCTGCCGATGTCGGTGCGGCTGAGGGCAAAGCTAGCCGGAATCGTTCCGACAGCCGTGCCATCGGCGTAGACCGTGATCTGGCTGCCGTCATCGACGTAGGTGAGGTAGGTCCAGGTGTTGAGCGGCGCCGCGTAGTCGACCGAGTAGTCCTCTACATAGAACGACGTCGCCCCCACCAACCCGGACGTGCCGTTCTGCTGGATCTTCAGCGAGCTGTTGCCTTCCACCCGCGGACCGTCGAGCAGGTTCGCGCTACCGGATCTCGCGCTCGGGTTCACCCAGGCGCCGACCGCCCAGGGCGTCTGGAGATTCGGCGCGGAGGTGACGATCGGGGAGGCCGTGCCGTCGAACTTCGCCGCGTCGCCGACCTTGCCGGGCACCAGTGTCGTCGTGCCGGTGACGGACCCGTTGAAGTGGCCGCTGCCGGTGTCCTGGACGACGCCGTTCGCCTGGCTGTCGAACGTCCAGTCGTCCACCAGGCTTGGCGCGGTCCCCACGGAGAACGACACCGTCGTGGCGTTGGAGGACTGTCCCGCGCTGTTGGATTGGACTGCGGAGAGCGTGTGCGGGCCGGTGGACAGTGGCGCCGACGGAGTGCAGAGCCAACTACCGTCGGCGGCCACGACGGCCGAACATATCAACGCACTGCTTTCCGTCACCTCGACCTTCGCGCCGGCCACCCCGGTGCCGGTGACCGTGGGAAGCGATGCCGCGAGCGCGGAGCCGTTGACCGGGCTGGTGAACTTCGGCGGGGTGATCGGGGCTATCGACAACAGCGTGGTGAGCTGCTTGGCGACGGCGACCGTGCTGCCGCTCGGCCTGGTGGGGAACGGCGTCGAGGCCGAGGCGAACTGGTCACCGCGGGCCAGCCAGTCGATCGGCGCCGGAGTCGTATTGTCGGCGAGCGCGGTACTCAGTGTGTTGAAGTACAGCTGCCAGTTCGGCACGTAGTAGCTGTTGACCATCCCCGAGTAGACGTGCGCTGCGTAGTTCTGAAGATCCCCGTTGCCGGCGGAAGACCCGGAGTCACTGAACCAGGTCGTCCACAGGTGCAGCAGGTTGGAACGGAGCGCGGCGGACTCGGTCGGGTCGTCACCTGCGACCAGCGCGTCCTTGACGTAGGTACCGAGCATGAATGCCGGGACCGTGCCGAGTACGTGGTCGTCGAGGTCCATCGCCTGAAGCCAAGTCAGAGTCAGGGCATTGAACTTCGCCAGATCCTTCGCCTGGTAAGCGTTGCCGATCTGCGGCAGCTCGGCGTTGGCCCAGTCGGTGACGACCTGGTTGGCGACGTCGGCGAGGTCGTAGTCGAAGGCGGCGGGCTGGGTCGCCGATCGCGCCGCGGGGGTGAGCAGCGGCAGGGCCGTGGCGAAGGTCTGGACGTCGAAGTTCGCCGCCGTGCTGTCGGTCAGGGACGGCGTCCGGCCCAGCGGGGATTCCTGACCGCAGCATTTCACCGGCCTGACGTACGCCTTGGCGATCGCCGACCACGCGGCGGCCGCTTGGTTCGTGCCGTATCGGCCCAGCGCGTATTGGGACAGCCAGGTGTCGAGATCGAACTCGGTGGCGTGCCACGGCATCTCGGCGAACAGCTCGAACGCCGCCGGATCGTTGACGCCCTCGGGCTGGAACGCGATGCCGGTCATGTGGCCGCCGCCCTTGGCCAGCTCGGCGAAGTAGCGGTCCAGCCACACCTGTCCGTTCCCGCCCATCGCGGTCTGCCCGCCGCCGAACGGGATGGTGCCGAACAGCCAGTTGGTGTTCGGCCAGTCGGCGTCCCGGTTCGGCATGGAGGAACCGGTGTCGGTTGTGCCGTCGGCGATGAGCAGATCGGAGAGCTGCGCGGGAGTCAGACCGTTCAACTCACGGGAGCCCGGGTTGGCTTCCCAGCCGAGCTGCATCCAAGTCGCCCCGGGCTCGCCGGCCTGGAGAGCGGTCATGATGGCGCTCGCCGCGGCGCCCGGGTCGATGTTCCCGGCGTTTCCGCCCTCTTGCAGAGGGTTCATGCGGTACATGGTGCTGTCGCCGAACAACGTGTCAGCCTGCTTGTAGTAGTCGGCGGCGACCTTCGGGAACAGCGGGTCGGTCGGAGCCAGCCAGGAGGGCCGCTGCGCGCCGCCCCACGTGCCCTGGGGCACGACGTAGGGCGGATTCCCGTTGTCGGCAGTGGAGTTCTTCGCGGCGAAGTCGGTGGGGACGGTGCCGAAGTAGCCCGGTATCACCGGAGCGATGCCCAGCTGTTTGCACCGCTCAACGATCTTCCTGGCCAGGGCGGCGTCGGCGTCCAACAGCGACTGGGGAATCGGCGCGGTGTCGTTGGAAACGTTCTGCATCACCCACCACGGCTGGGTTCCGGAAAGCGGGATCCACGCGCGCGCCTGATCCGCCGTATAGCCGTAGTCCTCAAGGACCTTCTCATACACCGCGTCAGTACCCGGCAGCACATAGACCTGGTTGATGCCGTGCAGCGCGTACATGTCCAGCATGTTCTGCCACTCGGACCAGCTCATGTACGGATTCGTATAGCCGTCCTGGGTATCGTTGCCTTCATACCGATTCGCCACGTTGGACGACTGGGTGATGGCCTCTGGCGGCGCGGGCAGGATGTCGGGAACCTTCGGGTGGAAATCCCCCAAGCCCTCATCGGCGTGAACGACGTACTTGAGGTACCAGCCGGCGCCTTCTGAAGCGGCGGACAGACTCGACGCACGGATGTCGATTCGCCCCGGGACGCCGTGGATCGAGAACGTCTCCGGTCCGCCGGCCCCGGTGACCTGGAAGCAGACCTGCTTGGCCGCCGGCCCGATCACCCGCGACAAAAGCGCCGACTCTGCTTCCGCGCCGCCCGCCGACCGGCCGCATCCCGGCCGGTCCGGCGCCGCACTCGCGGCGGCCGTCGGCACACCCACCACCGCGGTCAGCACACAGGCGGCCGCGATCATCAGGGAACGTAGACGGCTTCTCGGATGGATCGCCATTGACAGTCCTCTCTCGAACGGCGCGGCGCCAGTGTGGCCGATCGGCGCCTACCGGAGTTAGTAACGTAACGTTCGTTACCGTCCAGCCACCGTGCGGCTCTGTCAAGAGGCTGGTTTCGCGATGCAGCCCAGCGGCTTGTCACGCGCCCGGCGGTGACGCGTGCCGTCATCTGCGTATTGACGCTTCCCTGACACCTTGCTACGCCTTCACAGTGAAGCGTTCTCTGATGCTCATCCTCAGCGTTCTGATGACACTCGTCCCGCTGGCGATCGCGGCCCCCGCACGCGCCGCCACCATCTGCGACAAGTACTGCGACGCACGGGACCCCGCGCTTTCCACGGTGGACCGGCAGCCAGTCAGCACCAGCATCTACTCGCGCAGCATCGTGCTCCATTCCGACGACAACGACGACATGATGTGGGCCAGCATCGACAACGGGAACCCCGGCGACGAGGTCTGGATGGACCGGTCCTTCGACGGCGGGCAGACCTGGTCCTCCGGCAGCAAGATCGGCGACACCACCGTCCCCAGCGGCGACCGGGGCTGGCGGACCCTGATGTACAACAACGACGACTGGAACAACCTCGGTGTCGGCGCGATGCGCGCCTGCGGCAAGGCCGGCGACCGCGCCGAGATCGCCTGCACCCCCTGGGCCCGCACCACCTGGAACGCCGCGGACCGGCGCCGGGCCGCGGCCACCGCGGAGATGATGTTCTACAACACCTCCACCGGCCTGTTCAACACCACCGGCTGGTGGAACTCGGCGAACGCGCTCACCGCGGTCATCGACAACATCCGGGCCACCGGCATGAACAGCTACGAGTACGCGGTGTCCACCACCTACAACGACAACATCAACGCGCAAGGCGGCAACTTCACCAACGCCTACATCGACGACACCGGCTGGTGGGGCCTGGCATGGGTGGACGCCTACGACCTGACCGGTGACTCGCGCTACCTCGCCACCGCCGAGACCGACGCCAATTACATGGCCCAGTATTGGGACTCCACGTGCGGTGGCGGTGTCTGGTGGAGCACCGCGAAGACGTACAAGAACGCCATCCCCAACGAGCTCTACCTGCGGCTCACCGCCGCGCTGCACAATCGCGTCGCCGGCGACACCGTCTACCTCCAGCGGGCCCAGGCGGAGTGGAACTGGTTCCAGGCCAGCGGCATGATCAACGGCTCCCACCTCATCAACGACGGCCTGACCTCCGGCTGCGCCAACAACGGCCAGCCCACGTACACCTACAACCAGGGCGTGATCCTGGGCGGCCTCACCGAGCTGTACAAGGCGACCGGCGACAGCTCGCTGCTCACCAGCGCCACCGCCCTGGCCGACGCCTCCACCACCAGCACCGCCCTCAATCCGAACGGTGTGCTCACCGATCCGGGCGAGCCGGGCACCAACGGCGGCGGAGACGGCCCATCGTTCAAGGGCGCCTATGTCCGGGGCCTGTCCTACCTGAACACCACGCTCTCCAACCACCCATACAGCGCCTATCTCACCAGCCAGGTGAACAGCGCCTACCAGAACGACCGGGACGCGCTCGACCAGTACGGCTACCACTGGGCCGGCCCGCTCGACAGCATCGACGCCGCCCGCCAGCAGAGCGCGCTGGACCTGCTGAACGCCGCGGGCTGACAGTTGCGGGCTCACAGTGCGGGCTGACGGTTACGGGCTCACAGTGCCGGCTGACAGTTGCGGGATTCTGCCCATGGGACGCGCGAATCAGACTCCGGTACGGCCGACGACGCCGTGCCGGAGGGATTCGGCGGAGCCCGACCCTCGCGAGTCGCGCCAGTCGCAGAAGCAGCTGAAGGATCGCAGAGCACTGCGGGTTCCGAAAACAGCTGGTGAGCCGTGGCTCACGGCTGCCATCATGCCGAGGTGGATGTGGATGTGGATGTGGATGTGGATGTGGATGTCGATCTTCTCCCCCTGGGCGCCGGGGACAAGCCCGTCATCGCCAATCTGATGCAGTTGTACCTGCACGACTCCTCCGAGTTCGAGCCGAGAGAACTGTCCGCGCACGGCATGTTCGACTACGCGTGGCTCGACAGCTACTTCACCGCACCAGACCGGGAAGCCCACCTGATCACCGTGGCCGGACGACCGGCCGGTTTCGCGCTCGCACGATGCGACGTGGACGGGGACGACGGCGCGTGGAACGTCAGCGAGTTCTTCGTCGTCCGACGACACCGGGGCCGCGGCGTCGCGGCCCAGGCCGCCGGACTCCTGTTCCAGCGCCACCCGGGACCGTGGACACTCTCCTACCTGCTCGCCAACGCGGCAGCATCCCGTTTCTGGCCGAACCTGGTCAGCGTGCAGGCCAGTGGACCGGTCTCCCGCATCGAGCAACAACCACCCGATGTGGCGGCGCCGAAGATCCGGTTGCGCTTCCAGGCCGGCCACCACTAGCACCACCGCACGCCGCCCTCGGCGAGCACCAGCGGGCGTGCGCGGTCTGGCACAAGGCCTTGGCGCGGTACCGGGAGCACGGGCACGCGTGATCGGGCGCGCGCCCGATCACGCGTGCCGTGGCGCGCCAGTGGCGAGGTCAACTGTTCGAGTGAATACCGGCCTTCGCAGTATACGAATTCACTCCCCGGAGCCGACAATCGGACAAGTAGGTCATCAAACGTCCAGGAGGCCGGAACCGCCATGAATCATCACCCGAAGGCCGCCAGCCGGGTCGAGCACGTCTTCGACCTCTTCGACACCGACGGCAACGGCTTCATCGAGGCCACCGACATCGAGCTCATGACGAACCGGGTGGTCGCCGCCGCGACCGGCTCCGACCAGGGGGCGAAGGACGCGATCCGGGCCGCCTTCGACCGCTACTGGACCACGATGGCCACCGAGCTCGACGACGGCGACGGGCGGATCACCGCCGAGGAGTTCCGGCCCTTCGTGCTCAACCCGGAGCGCTTCGGGCCGGCCGTCGACCAGTTCGCCGCGGCGCTGTCCGCGCTCGGCGACCCGGACGGCGACGGGCTCATCGAGCGCCCCGTCTTCGAGGCGCTGATGAAGGCGATCGGCTTCGGGCACGAGAACCTGCACGCGCTGTTCGACTCCTTCGAGCCCAACGCCCAGGACCAGATCCAGGTGCAGGTGTGGCGGGCGGCGATCGTGGAGTTCTACGAGCCGGAGAACGGCGACACCCGCGGCAACCACCTGATACCCGCGCAAGCACGCTGAGCGCAGGGGCGAAAGGAGAGCTCGGTGCTGCTGCTCATCTCCCCGGCCGACGTCGAGGAAGCCCGCGAGTGCGCGAAGGCGGCGCGGTTCCTGGACATCGTCGACGTCAAGAAGCCGGACGAGGGCTCGCTCGGTGCGAACTTCCCGTGGGTGATCAGGGAGATCCGCGACGTCGTCCCGTCGGACAAGCCGGTGTCCGCGACCGTGGGGGACGTCCCCTACAAGCCCGGCACGGTCGCCCAGGCGGCGCTCGGCGCGGTCGTCTCGGGCGCCACGTATATCAAGGTCGGCCTCTACGGATGCACGACGCCCGAGCAGGCCATCACCGTCATGCGGGGGGTCGTGCGGGCGGTGAAGGACTACCGGCCCGAAGCGCTGGTCGTCGCCTCGGGGTATGCCGACGCCCACCGGATCGGCTGCGTCAACCCGCTCGCGCTGCCCGATATCGCCTTCCGCTCCGGCTGCGACGCGGCCATGCTCGACACCGCGATCAAGGACGGGACCCGGCTGTTCGACCATGTGCCGCCCGAGCTCTGCGCGGAGTTCGTCCGGCGGGCCCACGACTCCGGCCAACTCGCGGCGCTCGCGGGCAGCGTCGGGGTGGACGACCTCGGCACGCTCACCGGCATCGGCACGGACATCGTCGGTGTGCGCGGGGCGGTCTGCGAGCGTGGCGACCGCAACACCGGACGGATCCAACCGCACCTGGTGGCCGCCTTTCGGGCGGAGATGGACCGGCATGCCCGAGAGCAGACGACCGTCGCCGCCGGGAACTGAGCCGTCGGCATGACGACTCAGTCCCGTCGCCCGCACGAGGGGCGCGGCGACAGCTTCGCGGTCCTCGATCCGGCGACCGGCGAGCCCTTCGACGACGCACCAGATCAGCAGCCTGAGGAACTGGACGCGATCGTCGAGCGGGCCCACATGGCCTGGCGCGGGTGGCGGGCCGACCCCGATGTCCGGGCCGCCGCGCTGCTCGCGGCGGCCGACGCGGTCGAGGCGGCCGGACCCGACCTCGCTGCGCTGCTCACCCGCGAGCAGGGCAAGCCGCTGCCCGAGTCCTCCGCGGAGGTCGCCCGCACAGCGGCCCGCCTGCGCTACTTCGCCGCTCTGCGCCCGGAAACCCAGCCGATCGCGGACGGCCGGCCGGTGCGCAGCGAGATCCGCTGGCGACCGCTCGGGCCCGTCGCCGCGATCGTCCCGTGGAACTTCCCGCTCCAACTCGCCTCCGCGAAGTTCGCCCCCGCTCTCGCCGCGGGCAACACGGTGGTGCTCAAGCCCTCCCCGTTCACGCCCCTGGCCACCAGGATGCTGGGATCCGTGCTCGCCACGGCCCTGCCCGAGGACGTGCTCACGATCGTCACCGGCCGCGAACCCCTCGGTGAGCGCCTCGCGTCCCACCCGGGGATCCGCCACGTCACCTTCACCGGCTCGATTCCCACCGGCCGCGCCGTGGCGCGGGGCGCGGCGGCCTCGCTCGCCCGGGTCACCCTGGAGCTGGGCGGCAACGACGCCGCGATCCTGCTCGACGACGTGGATGTGGAGCGGATCGCGGACCGGCTGTTCTGGGCGGCGTTCCGCAACTGCGGGCAGATCTGCATGGCGGTCAAGCGCGTCTACGCCCCGGCCCGGCTCTACGCCGAGGTCGTCGATGCCCTCGCGCAGCGTGCGAAGAGCACCGTCGTGGGACCGGGCCTGGAGGCGGGATCACAACTGGGCCCGATCAACAACGCCCCGCAATTCGCCCGCGTCGAGCACTACGCGGCCCGGGCCCTGGCCGACGGCGCCCGCGCCGCGGCCGGCGGACACCGGCTCGACCGGCCGGGCTACTTCTTCGCCCCGACGATCCTGGCCGACGTCTCGGCCAAGAGCCCGGTGGTGGCTGAGGAACAATTCGGCCCGGTGCTGCCGGTGCTCGCGTATCGCAGTGTCGAGGAGGCGGTCGAGGCCGCCAACGACACCGGCTTCGGGCTGGGCGGCTCGGTGTGGGGAACGGATCTGGACCGGGCCGAAGCGGTGGCCGAGCGGCTGGAGTGCGGGACGGTCTGGATCAACCATCACGGCGAGCTCTCCCTCGCCCAGCCGTTCGCGGGCATCAAGGAGAGCGGCGTCGGGGTCGCGGGTGGGCCGTGGGGCTTCTACGGGAACCTCCGGCCGTTCGTCGTGCACCGGCCGCAGGAGGCGTGAGGTGGGTGTTCAGGCGGGCGTTCAGGCGGGCGTTCAGGTGGGCGTTCAGGTGGGCGTTCAGGTGGGCGTTCACGTGGGCGTTCACGTGGGTCTTCAGTTCGGCGCGGCAGTACTGCGTTCCTACGAGAGCCGCTTCACCCTCGAAGAGGTGACCTTGAACGCGGGGCCGGCCGCCGACGAGGTCCTGGTCCGGATCGCAGGCTGCGGGATGTGCCGGACCGACCTCGCCGTTCGCCGCTCCGCGGGCCGCTCGCCGCTGCCGGCCGTCCTGGGCCACGAGGGCGCCGGGGTCGTGGTGGAGACGGGCGGCCCGGACACGCGGCTGAGCATCGGCGACCATGTCGTGCTGAGCTTCGACTCCTGCGGGCATTGCCGCGCCTGTGTCAGCGGCTCCCCCGCCTACTGCGGCTCCTTCGCCGAGCTCAACCTCTTCGGGGGACGTAAGGAGAACGCCGCGCGGTTCACCGACGTGGCGGGAATCCCCCTGGCGCCCCGATGGTTCGGCCAGTCCTCATTCGCCGAATACGCGATGGTCCCGGCCCGCAACGCCGTCCGGGTCGATCCCGCGCTGCCCATCGAATTGCTCGGCCCGCTCGGCTGCGGCTTCCTCACCGGCGCCGGGGCGGTCCTCAACACCTTCCGCGCCGGCCCCGGCGACGCCATCGCCGTCCTCGGGGCGGGAGCCGTGGGCCTGTCCGCGGTGATGGCGGCGGCCGCTGCCGGGGCTGTGACCGTCGCCGTCGACCAGCATCCTGAACGGCTGGCGATGGCCGAGCGCTTCGGCGCCATCCCGCTCTACGCGACAGCCGACCTCCCCGACCGTATCAAGCAACTGACGGATGGCGGGGTGCAGTACGCGCTGGACACCACAGCCTCACCCCAGCTGATCAACGACGCACTCAGGGCCCTGCGACCGACCGGCCACCTCGGCCTGGTGGCCCGGCTGCCCACGACGCTGCCGCTGGATCCCGGAACCCTCGACCGGGGCCGCAAGCTCTCCCACATCTGCGAGGGCGACGCGGTGCCCAGCCTGCTGATCCCGCGCCTGACAGGGCTCTGGCAAGCCGGCCGCTTCCCCTTCGACCAACTGATCCGCACCTACCCGCTCGACGAGATCAACGAGGCCGAGCACGACTGCCAGACGGGCCGCGTCGTCAAGCCCGTCCTGATACCGCGAACCGAGAAGGAGTACCCATGACGGTCGACGTGCCGCAGCGGAACAGCGGCGCGGGAGGCGTGGACGACGGCATCGGCGTCACCGCCCTCCTGGTCGCCGCGGCCCGCGCGATCGAGACCCACCGCCACGACAGCCTCGCCCAGGACCGCTACGCCGAGCACTTCGTCCGCGCCGCCCCGGCATCCGCGGGCTGGCCCATCCGCATCCAGCAGGTCCCAGACGGCGACGCCAACCCCCTGTGGGGCCGCTTCGCCCGCTACTTCGGCCTGCGAACCAGGGTCCTGGACGACTTCCTCCACCAAGCGGCACACGCGGGCACCCGCCAAGTCGTCCTCCTCGGAGCCGGCCTCGACTCCCGGGCATACCGCCTCGACTGGCCCCCCGACTGCGTGATCTTCGAGATCGACAGAGAAGGCGTCCTGGCCTTCAAGCACAAGGTACTCAACCAACTAGCGGCCACCCCGACCGCGACACGCATCCCGATCCCGATCGACCTACGCGCCGACTGGGTCACAGCCCTGACCACCGCCGGCTTCGACCCGACAGCACCAAGCGCCTGGCTGGCCGAGGGACTGCTCTTCTACCTACCCAGCGCCGCCGAGACACAGCTCATCAACGCGATAGACCGACTGGCCGCGCCGGGCAGCGCGCTGGCCTTCGAGGTGAAGCTCGACAAGGACTTGATGGAGTACCGGGACAGCCCGCTATACACCGCGACAAGAGAGCAGATCGGCATCGACCTGCTGCACCTGTTCGCGAAGGAGCCACGGCCCGACTCCGCAGGCAACTTGGCGCAAAGGGGCTGGTCCACGACCGTCCACACCCCCTTCGATTTCACCCACCGGCTCGGGCGCGGCCCGTTGCCTGAGTCGAACGATGCTTTGGCTGGTAATCGGTGGGTTTTTGCGGACAAGGTGGGTGGGGGTCGGGGGT
>NZ_JAAFZA010000288.1 GCF_015356865.1 Catenulispora pinisilvae | reverse complement strand
CGCGCCGACCGGCCTCATCAACCCGGTCGGCCCCGGCCCCGGCTCCGCTCCCAGCTTCGGCCCGGTCCCCGGCATGCCTGGCACGCCCACGGCCGCACCCACCGGCGCCGCAACCGGTGCCGCCGCGGGCGCGGGTGCCGCCGTGGCGGGCGCCGCCGCGTCGATCACGGCCGGCATCTCTGGTCTGGCCGGTCGGCTTTCCGGCGCGGGAGGCCGTCGTACCGGGGCAAGACGCAAGGAAGCGCCTACGATGGGCACCGTGGCGTATCAGCAATCGGAGTCGGCCCAAGGCCAGGCGGGCACCCGCCAGCAGGCCGGCGGCAGCTGGGGCCCCCGCCCGGCGGCCCCGTCCGGCTCCCCCACGGGCGCACCCCGCTACCAGCAACAGGCCCCCGGCGCCGCACCCCGCGGCCGCAAGGCCCGCCTGCGCGTGGCCAAGGTCGACCCCTGGTCGGTGATGAAGACGACCTTCGTCCTCTCGATCGCCTTCGCGGTCGTCTCCGTGGTGGCCGCCGCCCTCCTGTGGTCCGCCCTGAACGCCCTCGGCGTCTTCGACTCCATCAACCGCACCCTGGCCTCAGTGGCCCCGGCGAACCAGCCCAACAGCGTCACCCTCACCTCAGTCCTGTCCTTCGGCAAGGTGATGAGCTTCACCGCCCTGGTGAGCGTGGTGAACATCGTCCTGTTCACCGCCCTGGCCACCCTCGCCGCCTACCTCTACAACATGTGCTCCTCCCTCGTGGGCGGCGTGGAGGTCACCCTCGCCGACGACACCGCCTCTTAACCGCCCCCAAAGCGGTTTTGGGGCACCGCCCCCGGTACGGTAAGCTTCTCGACGTTACCAACCGGGGCCTATGGCACAGTTGGTTAGCGCGCCGCCCTGATAAGGCGGAGGTCGGTGGTTCAAGTCCACCTAGGCCCACCCCGGTGAACAGCCTCGGAACCGTCAAGGTCCGAGGCTGTTTCGCATTCTCTAGGGGCGTCCCTAAAAGTCTTAGGGACGCGCCGGTAGTCGGCGCCTAGAACTTCTTATCTCCAATGACGCCCAGCCGATATTCCGGCGACTCGACGGTCCGCTTGCTGCGAACCGCCCTCAGCCGATCGGCGGCAGCGTCCGCCGATACCGCATCCCATAGAGATGCCCGCCCTTCACCATGACGACGACCTCGACCACGGTCCCGTCCTCCGTGCTGATCGTGCGCAGGGTGCGCATGACGGGGATGCCGGCGGGGAGTTCGAGGGCTTCGAGTTCTTCGGAGGTCGGTTGGCGGACTTGGATCTCGTCGACGAACTCGTGTTGGGGCAGGCCCAGGTCGGCTAGAGCGGTTGGGGCGCCGCCGGGGATGCGTCGGGGTTGTTCCAGGGGGCTTCCGGTGGCGATGGGGGTGGGGTAGTAGGACCAGGAGAGTTCGATGGGGATGGCGTCGCGGATGGTCAGGCGTTTGCGGAGGATGGCTGTTTCTTCGGTGGCCAGGCCGAGCTTGCGTGCCGCGTCCGCGGGTGGGTGGTCGGGGCCGACGTGGAGCATTACGTAGCGGACGTGGGTGACCGCCGGTTCGAAGTAGGGGGTGGCGTCGATGATCTCGACGCGTCTGGCGCGGATCAGGAGTGCCTTGCCCTGTTGGCCTTCGACGAAGCCTTCGGCTTTGAGGAGGGCTACTGCGCGTTGGGTGGTGTTGTTGGAGGTGTCGTAGATCTCTTGCAGGCGCTTGAAGGGCGGCAGCTTCTCGGTGAGGTCGCCGGACAGGATCTTTGCGCGCAGGTCGGCCGCGATCTGCAGGTGGCGGGGTCGGTCGTCGAGGCGTCGCATGTCAGGGCTCGACTACGACGCGGTGGTGGAGGGTGCGTCCGGTGGGGATCATGACGATCTCCGTTGCCTCGAATGGTGCGCCGGCCGCGGTCTTCACGACTCGGCGGATGCGGACCACGCGGGTGTTCGGCTTGATCGCCAGGAGTGCGGCCTCGGCCTTCGTCGGGTGCCCGGCGAGGTCCACCGCTTCGTCGGCGTGGTCGGCGACGTAGCCCAGGTGTGCCAGCAGTGTGACCGCGCCGCCGGGGATGCGGTTGGGGTGCTCCAGGGCGGTGTGGCCGGCGATTTCGAGGGGATAGAAGGAATCCGTGAGTTCGGCGGGGTCGTCGCCGAGGTACATGGTGCGGCGTCTGGCGACGACGGTTCCGGCGATCGGGACGCCGAGCGCGTCCGCGACCCAGTCCGGCGGGGTGACGCGGGTCGCGTCACGGAGCTTCTGGGAGCCGCGGCCGCCGGCTGCCCGCACGGCCTGTGCCCAGGTGTCCCCACCGCCCGGCGTGAGATAGGACGCGGTGTCGTCGACCCCTCGTTCCATCGCTTCCCTTCCTCGGGTGCCTGAGCGACACAGTAGCAACGGCCCGCGGAAATAGGCGGTGTGTGCCGCACCGCAGCGGGGCTGATGCACTCGGGGAGGTCAGTACCCTGTGATCGCGGCAGACGGGTACTGTCATGCGCTCGCGGTCGGCCGTGGCGGGGGCCCTGAGGTTACTGAGACGGCAGTATTGCCTGACACGCGCTTGGAATGACGCGCTCGGAAGGACGCGCGCTCGGAAATCAGGCCGGCGGCGGGAGCGTCTGCTGGTAGCGCACGGCGTACAGGTGCCCGCTGGTGATCATCACTGTCACCTCGAGCACGGCCCCGCTCGGGTCGGTGATCGTGCGAAGCGTGCGCATGACCGGGATCTCGTCCGGCAGCTCCAGCGTCTGGAGCTCTTCGGTCGTCGGTTCGCGGACCTGGATCTCATCGACGAGTCCGTGCTGCTCATAGCCCAGGGCGGCCAGGACGGTCGGGCTGCTCGCCAGGTCGCGCTGCACGTGGTCCAGCCCGGTGCCGGTGACGACCGCCTCCGGGTAGTACGACAACTCGATCTCGACCGGCTCGTCGTCTCGGAGCATCAGGCGCTTGCGGAGCAGGGCGGTTTCGCCCTCGGCCAGGCCCAGCTTCTGGGCGGCGTCTGTCGGCGGGCGTTCGTGGCCGACGTGCAGGACCTGGTAGGTGATCGTGGCGGCCGCCGGCTCGAGTTGGGACGAGGCGTCGACGATCTGGATCCGGTCGGAGCGGATGATCAGGGCTTTGCCCTGGCGGCCCTCGACGAAGCCCTCCGCCTTGAGCATGGCGACCGCCCGCTGGGCGGTGTTGACGGAGGTGTTGTACAGGACTTTCAGCCGCTCGAAGGTCGGCAGCGTACCGGTGATGTCGCCGGAGAGGATCTTCGCGCGAAGGTCGGCGGCGATCTGCGCGGACTGGGGACGGTCGTCGACGCGCTTCATATATCGCAGGCCCCTCCTTTCATCAGATCCCTTCCATACGCACCTCAGCGACACAGTAGCAGCACTGCGACGGTATGCGGCGTTCGTGGGTGGGACGTGGCAAATCGCCGGTTATCCTTGTCCGCGTATTGGGAAGTCAGTAACCTGAGGTGCGCCTCTGCGGTCGGAAGCTAACGGCGCGTCACGACATCGCATGGCACGTTCCGCCGAAAGGAGACCGAAGGTGCCTCGATTCGATTTCAAATACGCAGCAGAACTCATGGTGGGAGATTGGGCCCAGATCGACGGGACGTGGGCGGAAGTCCTGGGGTGTGCGACGGATCCGAACGGGTGGACCCACCTCACCCTGGAGGGGTTTCCGCTGCCTGAGACGATCCTGCACGGCACGGTCGAGGTGCCCTGGTCGCGGACCAGTCCGGCGGGTGCACGATGAGGCGCCCGCCGGACGTCGGGGCCTTGCTGGCCCAGCAAAGCGACGTGCGGGTGACCGGCCGGGTGCCGGCGATGTTCGGGGTCGCCGTGAACCAGGCCGAGGCGGAGTTCCAGCAGCGACTGCTCGCCGCGGGCTACTCCAGCAGCTACCTCGCGCTGCTGGGGCTGGCCGCGACCCTGACCTTCGACGCCGGGGAGTACTCCCCGGCCGGTGGCGCCAGCCAGCGTGACCAGGGTGAGTGGCACGGCTACCACCGGGGTTTGCAGACCTCGCTCGCCTGCCTGGTGATGCATGAGACCGGCTTTAACCCGCGCCAGGCCGCCCTGCTGGTCGCCGAACACACCGAGGCGTTGGTCCGGTGCCGATGGACCAACCAGCCGGGCAATGACCAGCCGGCCGATGACCAGCCGGGCAGTGACCAGCCGGCTAAGGACCAGCCGACCAAGGGCGGTGAGTGAGACATGGAGATCTGGTCGAAGGAGTTCGCCGGCCGGCCCGAGTGCCTGGTCGACGCCCGGCAGTTCACTTATGGTGTGCTCGGCGACTGCGCCGCCGCGCACACTGTCGCCTTGGTCGCCGACGAGCTGGCCGGCAACGCGATCAAGCACACCGCCAGCGGAGGGCCCGGGGGCGAATTCGTCCTGCGGCTGGCCCGGTTCGGCGACCGGTGCCGGGTGCGGGTCGACGACCAGGGCGGGCCCTCGACCCCGGCCGTGTACGTCGCGGACGACGCGGATGAGACCGGGCGCGGCCTGACCATCGTCAGCGCGCTGTCCGCCAACTGGGGCGTCGACGGCGACGAGAACGCCCGGTCGGTCTGGGCCGACATCACCTTCGACCAGACCCCGGCGATACCCAAGCCCGGCGGTCCGCCCGCCGGTCTCCCCTCTCAGATGAGCGCGAAAAGAAAGGTCGGCATGACGACGGACGGCAGGAAGCGTTGATGGCGTTGCGTGCTGACCAGGCGGCGGAGCGGACCTTCGCGCGGATCGTCGATGGTCTGCGGTCCGCCCGCCTGGAGACCGGGGTCTCTCAGAACGCGCTGTCGTCCGGCTTGCCGGTGCGGGGCAGGGCGATCTCCGAATGGGAGACCGGGGCGATAGAGCCGACCTTGGGGCATCTGATCCTGTGGTCGCGGTTGCTGGGCCGGCGCCTGGTGATCGTCGGCCGGGAGGGCGATCTGCGGATCGGTCCGTCGCGGCCGCGGCCCGGGGAATCCTCGGAGATGTTCGAGCGCCGGCGCCTGGCCGTCCCGTTACGGAATCGCAGGCTGGCGCTGGGGATGGGACAGGGGGAACTCGGCGGGCTGGTCGGGGTCAGCCGGGACTCGATCCAGCGCTGGGAGCTGGTCCGGGTGCCGCCCCGGCCGATCGCACACGTCGTGTGGGCCCAGCGGCTCGGCTACACGCTGGACATATGGCCCGTCGCCGCAGTCGCCGACAGCCTTTCGCGGGTCCGGAACGCAGGTCCCGCCGGGCTCGGTTTGCCCGGCGGCGATCAAGCCTCCTACGCTCGGCGGCATGGACGAAACACCAGGTGAGGGCTTGCGATGACCGGGTCGGTCTTCCTTTCGGGCGGCGGTGGCGCCGAAGACTCGGCGCCGCTGGATTCGGCGTTCGCCGCAGCGCTCGGCTCCGGTCCGCTCTGGTACTGGCCGGTCGCGATGGATCCGGCCGCGACGGATCCGGCCGAGCAGGCTTACGCCGGCTGCCTCGGCTGGCTGACCGGCGTGTTCGGGCCGCTCGGCGTGACCGATATCGACATGTGGGAAGGCAGTGGCACCGGTGTGGCCGAGCGCCTTCCGGACTACCGTGGCGTCTACATCGGTGGCGGCAACACGTTCCGCCTGCTCGATCTGGTGCGGCGCAACGGTCTCCTGCCTTCGCTGCAAGACTTCATCGAGCACGGCGGTGTCGTTTACGGAGGCAGCGCCGGTGCGGCGTTGCTCGGCGCCGACATCTCGACCATCGCGCATATGGACCCTGATCCGTGTGGCACGACCGACACCCGCGGCCTCGATCGGATCGCGGGGTACGGGGTGTTCGTCCACCACCGGCCGTCGGAGGTGCCGCGTGCTCAGGATTGGGCACGAGAGAACCACCGCCCTGTCGTCGCTCTGCATGAGCGAGCTGGAGCGGTGGTCACTGACGGCCGGCTGACCTCGGTCGGTTTCGAACCGGTGGAGATTATTGGCGCCGGGACTCTCGGAGTACGGAGCGTGCGGCCGGGCGAGAGGGTTGCGCTGTAAGGGCTCTGGGTTATCGCCCATTGGTCGCCGGTCGCCGGTCGCCGGTCGCCGATCCCTGGTCCCTGGTCCCCGGCAACGGCCGAGGCCCGGCACTTCGGGCCGGGCCTCGCTGCGCGGGGTTCTTGTCGTGCGTGTGGTCGAGCGTGTGTCGGTGCCTCATCAGCGACCGGTGGTCTGCATCGCGTACTCGCTGGCCCGGCCGGTCTGGGACTGGGCCTGCAGGCCGGTCCGGTTGCGGTTCGACAGGTTCCAGGCCCGCAGGCCGATCACGCCCAGGCGTATGACGACCTCGCCGAAGGCCATCAGGATCAGCGCGTCGACCCAGGCCTGGCCGCTGGTGATGTGGTGGGTGACGGAGAAGCGGGTGAGCTGTGCGGCGCCGGTGGCGTGGGTGGACCAGACGGCGAAGCCCAGTCGGAAGCCCATGCTGGCCACCCACAGTGCGGCCGCGCTGGCGGTGGCCTTGATGTGCACGTGGCCGTCCAGGTTGCGCACCCGGGTCAGCAGCCCGCCGAACAGTCCGAAGACCGCGCCGACACCGGTCATGCCGGCTATCAGGATCAGGTCGTTGCCCGCGGTGGGGATGGCGTGCAGGTAGTTCTTGGCGGCGAAGGTGATCATCGCCAGCGGGAGGATGAACGTGGCCTTGCCGATCCGCTCCTCGCGCAGCTGCCGGAAGACGATGAGGACGAGGGCGATGTCGATGATCCAGTCAGTGGTCGTCATGGCTATGACTATCCAGGCCAAGGCCCCTGTGCAGCTTCAACCCGGAGATGGGTTGCGGGTGGAGTCTCGCCTTCCACCCCAGGGTGGAACACCGGCGGCGAACCGGGTTGACCCGACTGGAGAACCGGCGCCGGGCGCTTGCGCGCCCGGACATGGCGAACGCCCCGAAGCCACCTTCCGGGGCGCCCGCGCTTGGGGGCGACTAGCCCTGCTGCCCGGCTTCGAGCTTGGAGAGCATCGTCTTGACCTGGTTGATCGGGATGGAGAAGCCGAGGCCGACGCTGCCACCCTGGGCGTTGTACGAGCTGGTCGGGGAGTAGATCGCCGAGTTGATGCCGACGACCTGGCCCTGGGCGTTGAGCAGCGGGCCGCCGCTGTTGCCCGGGTTGAGGCTGGCGTCGGTCTGGATCGCGTTGTAGGTGACCTGGTTGCCGCTGGAGTAGCGGCTGCTGGAGTCGCTGCTGACGGTCACCTGGCGGTTCAGGGCGCTGACGATGCCGCTGGTGACCGTGCTCTGTAGACCGTCGGGGGAGCCTATGGCGATCACGGTGTCGCCGACCTGGACCTTGTCGCTGTCGCCGAGGGTCGCGGTGGGCAGCCCGCTGACGCTCTGGGCCTTGATCACGGCCAGGTCGCTGCCGGTGTCGTAGCCGACGATGCTGCCCTGCGCGGTCTTACCGTTGTTGAAGGTGATGGTGATCTGGCCGTTGCCGCTGGTGGCGTCGGAGATCACGTGGTTGTTGGTGAGGATCAGCCCGTCGGCGGACAGGATCACGCCGGAGCCGACCGACTTGCCCTGATAGGAGTCGACCGACACCTGCACCACGGTCGGCAGCGCGGCCTTGGCGACCTGGCCGACCGTGGTGGTCGGCGTGCCGGTCTGGTTGCTGACCGGCGTGTTCACCGTGCTGTTGCTGGGCACCACGTTCGAGGAGGCGGTGGTCGCCGAGGAGCTGTTGTGCGCGGCGACCGTCCCGGCGACGCCGCCGGCGACCGCCGAGGCCGCTATCGTGCCGGCCACGATCAGCGCCACTCCCATCCGGCGCTTGCGCCGCGGCTGCTCCGGCGGGACCGAGGGGATCGGCGGGAACGGCGGGTAGCCGGGGCCGCTCGTACCGCCCGTGCCGCCTTGACCCGGCGTTATCGACGTGATCGGGGCGTACGGGGGCACAGCGCCGGACGCGGCCATCGTGCGGGACGGGTCGGACGGGGCGGAGGAGTCGGAGGAGCCCGACGGGGTGGTCTGGGCCGGACCGAACACCGGCCCGGAAGCGGAAGTCGGCTGGCCCCACGGCTGCGGGTTGCCGGCGGCGGGCTGCTCCGGCTGGTACGGGTCGTGCTCGAATCCGGTCATGGTCCCAAGATGCGGCCCGACGATGAGAGCGCACTGTGCGAGAGCATGAGAATCGGAGAAGAAAGGCATGAAGCAGACGGCCCTGTTTCCTTAGGAAATGGGTTGTCCGAGGTCAGGGGTGTGCGCGACCATCAGGCGATGGACCGCGACCCCCTTGCCGATGCCCGAGCCCTGCTGCGCGAACGTTATCCACAGGCTGTGTGGTCCGTGTTAGCCGGCAGCGTCATGACCGCTCATCGCACGGCCGGTTCGGATCTGGACATCGTGGTCGTACTCCCCCTCGACGATCCGCTGGCGCCTCGCCGGGAGTCGCTGGTGTTCCGTGACTGGCGGTCCCGATCCACTTGCGAAGCCACAAAACGAAGCAGTCCGCTACGGTCTCACCGATCTGCTTGGCGACCTCGAGCACGCCACTGATTGCGAGATATACAGAGGTCCCGGAGAGCGCCAAGTCATCGCGGCCACGCTGTGGACCGCGACCGGACAGGACGCGCTGGTCGCCGGCAACCGCTGGAACGGCAACGGGAAATGGCTGCTGCGTGAGCTGCGGTCCCATGACCCGGAGTTCGCTGAGCGCTGGCTGGCCGCGCGTAATGATCCGGTCGCTGTGCAGGACTGCGCCCGCGATGTCCTGGACCGGCTCGGCGGTCCGCTCTTCGACGGCTATCTGGCTGTGGCGCCGCGTCCCGCGGTCACGAAGCCTGCGTGATCGTCAGTGGGAACTCGGTCAGTGTGACCGAGGGTCCGGACGGGTTGGCGACATCGGTCAGCTCCACGGGATTCGTCATCAGGTACACGGCGTTCTGGGGCGGGAAGGCTGTCAGATCCGTGTTCAGCAAAGGGAACGCGGCTTTGGACTCGAAGGTGGCCGGCTGCCCTGCGCCGCAGGGGCTGTGCTGCATGGAGACGGTCAGGTCCTGGGCCAGCGCCTCGGCGGCGGGGAACTCCCGGCCGACGGCCGGTGCTACGAAATCGCCGTCGGCCGGGGTCTTCTCGGAGACGGTTACGGTGCCGAGTTCGGCGTCGTATCCGGTCAGTTGCTCGGCTAACGTCCGCACGGTGGCGGTGGGCTGATCGCCGGCCACTTTGTCGCCGACGCGTACTTGTCCGGTGCCCAGTACTTCGAAGCGGTGGACGACACCGTTGCACTCCAACACCATGTCGCCGTCCTCGCTGAGGGCGACGGTGGTTCCGGACGCGGGCAACGTGCCGCCACCACTGTCGGGACGGGCGGCGGCGTGCGCGGTGAAACCGTTGTAGGAGAACAAGAAGACTGCGCCGGTGACGGCCAGCACGGGGCGGATTCTCATGGCCGGTCCTTTCGGGAGATTTGTCGCTTTGGTGGCCATTATCGTCTCGCATGCCACTGACAATCCCGGCCCCACGCCGTGCGGTGCCCCTCCGGTCTCATCCCTCGCTGTTCGCCGAAGCCCCTTGTAGTGCCAGCGGATTCGGGAACGGCGGCCAGAACGGCAGCGGCCGGGGGCCGATCGCCTCGGCGTGCGCGATCTCGATCAGCGAGCGCATGAACGCGGCCTGGCTGGCGCGCTGCCGGATCCGTTCGGCCCGCGCTGGATCGGTCGGTACCGTGCCCCGCCAACGGCCGGGCTGAACCGGTTGAACCGTTGTGGATGCTGATCCTGATCCTGATCCTGATCCTGATCCTGATCCTGATTCCGGGGCCGGGGCCGGGGCGGGTGCCGGTGTGGCCGCAGGTTCGCAGACCGGTTCGGCGACGGGTTCGGCAGCCGCCTGCCGCGGAAAATCAATCTCCTGAAGCCGGGCGCTCTCTTCGGCGTCCATGGCTTCCGCCACCGACTCCAGGGCCTCCAGCATGCCGCCGGACATCACGGACTCGATGCCGGCGCCGGCCTGGACCGGGTAGGGGATCTCGGCCCACACCGCCCGCGCGCAGCGGTCGCCCCGTACACCCCAGCTCCGTGAGATCGCCGAGACCATCGCCAGGCCGCGCCCGGATTCGGAGTCCCAGTCCGCGTTCTCCTCCGATGTGCCGACCACCACATGCGGCTCTATCGGCGAGCCCTGATCGTCGACCCGCACCTGCCAGCGGTCGGCGAAGGCCGCGAGGTGCACCACGAACTGCCCGCCCGGCGCGCCGCTGGCGGTGTGCACGATGGCGTTGCCGGCCAGCTCGGAGACGGCCAGGACGACCAGCTCCGCGCCCGGTGCGTCGCCGAGCACCATCTGGGTGAACTGGCGGACCTCGGCCAGACACGAGGCCAGCCCGGGGAAGGAGCGAGACCAATAAGACACAGGGGCCTCCCGGATGGTGGGGAGGGGGCGGTTCCGCCCTCCCGTCAGCCAGGCTAGCCCCCAACACGCCCTTTTCTAGGGCATTTTAAGGAAGTTCCCTTATTTGGATGATGATTCGTCATCCAGGTTTAGCGGGGGCAGCCGCGCGAGATCCATCTCCACCCGATTGATGAGCCCGATCGCCTCTTCACCGTACACAGCCGACTCCTCGAAGCGCCGGAACTGCGACACGTGTGTCGAGACCTTGTCAGGCTGGGCCAGCAGCAGTTCGCCGGTGAACATCTCCACGGCGACCTCGCGGTCGTCGTACACGGTGAAGGTGACCATCGGCAGCCCGCGCATCGCCGAGGTCCAGGGCAGGATCCCGACCCGCACCCCGGGATGCATCGCCATCTGGCGGAGCCGGTCGAACTGCGCGGCCATCACCGTCAGTTCGCCGGGCCAGGTGCGCAGCACGCCCTCGGTGATCAGGAAGGTGAACTCGCGGTTGTCCTCGAACAGCACCGACTGCCGCTCGGTGTGGGTCATCGCCGCCTTGCCCACCTCACGCTCGGACAGCCAGGGCGTGAGCCGGTTGGCGTCCCGGGCGTACTCGGCGGTCTGCAACAGCCGCGGGATGATCGAGTTCGAGAACGTCGACACCGCCAAGCAGGCGCGCTCGCGGTCGGCGATCTGGTTCAGCAGGGTCAGGCCCTTGCCGTAGCCGCGATTGCTGGCGGCGTCGGCGGCGGCCTGGCCGAGCAGGTCGAACAGGCTCTCCTGTTCCTCGGCCGGCAGGTTCAAAGCGATGACGATCCGGGCCAGCACGTCTCGGCTGGGCACCATCTTGCCGTGCTCGACCTTGGACACCGCCGAGGAGGTGACAGCGGCGGCGGCCGCGAGCTCGCCGCTGGACAGCGCGCGCTCCATCCGGAACTGCCGGATCCGGCCGCCCAGCTTGGCCGCGTATGGACTTCGCACCGCACTCATACCCATTGGTTCTACACCACTTGTGAGGATTCGGTGACCGATCCGGCAGGATCAGTAGCCGGTGGTCACCTGTATGGATTGTGTTGGACTGGGCCGACGACTCGACGTGCGGCCACCCCCCTGGTGACCTCGGCCGTCGGCTCCTTCCCGGCGGCCCGCGCCCGCTGCCTCAGCCGGTTCCTGCCCCGGCCGGAGCCGGGATAGACGCCACCGGGCGCCTCTCACTCGTTAGGAGCCCGGCCGCGGTCTCCAAGTCGTAGTCGGCGACGGTCGCGTAGCCGTCCAGCACCGCGGCGTGGGCGGCGATCTCATCGGCCCGGGACAGCAGCAGTTCGCCGGTGAAGGTCTCGACGGCCACCGCCGCGTCGTCGTGCAGGGTGAACCCGTACAGGGGGAAGACCTCGGTCACCGCGGCGGCGTCGGGCACGATGCCGATCCGCACGCCGGGCAGCGCCGAGAGCACGCGCAGCCGGTCGGCCTGGGTGGCGGCCAGCGTCGAAGGGCCCGGACACAGCCGCAGGGCGCTCTCGGTCAGCAGGAACTCGAAGCTGCGGCCCTGTTCGAACAGCACGCCCTGGCGCTCCAGGTGCAGCGCCGAGGCCCGGCCGAGTTCGCGTTCGGACATCCACGGCGTCAGGCGCGCGGCATA
>NZ_JAAFZA010000287.1 GCF_015356865.1 Catenulispora pinisilvae | reverse complement strand
CGAAATCTGCCGATTTCTCAACAACGCCTTTAAACCCCGTACACGACCGGCGGCCTCCGCACCCGACTCTCGTCCAACAGGTGACCACACCACCAACCCGGTGAACCAATCCGGCCACCGCACTAGGGTCCCTGCCGTGGCGTGAAACTGCCCGGCCGCGTCGGATCGCGGCCGAGATGACATCGATCGCGTCCTCGTGCTGTCCGGCCGAGGGCATTCTTGTCATGGGAGTCTTCCTTGTCTTCTGCCAGCAACGTGCTGCTCGTCGGGGATCGGGTCAGTGCTCTGATGGACGCCGAAGCACTCGGCAAGGGAACTCGGTTCCACGATGTGGCGATTCTGGAGTTCATCGCGAAGCGGAACCCTGAGAACGTCCACGACAGGATTCGCGTGGCGACCGAAATGGTCCGGCGGTTCGAGGGGCCGTCGCGATCGTTGTAGGGCATGCTTCAGTCAGGGCGGCGCGCTGTGCTGCCGGCGCATATGGCGTCGTCCTGGCCGGGCAGGCGACCCACGAAGGAGTGTTATGCAGCAGGTGAAGGCGGTCATCGCGCGGACCGAGGGCGCGCCGGTCGAGATCGTGACGATCACCGTGCCGGATCCGGGTCCCGGCGAGGCCGTGGTGAAGGTGCAGGCCTGCGGCGTGTGCCACACCGACCTGCACTACCGGGAGGGCGGGATCAACGACGAGTTCCCGTTCCTGCTGGGGCACGAGGCCTCGGGCGTCGTCGAGGCGGTCGGTCCCGGCGTCACCGAGGTGGCGCCCGGTGACTTCGTCATCCTGAACTGGCGCGCGGTGTGCGGCCAGTGCCGTGCCTGCCGGCGCGGGGAGCCCTGGTACTGCTTCGCCACGCACAACGCCACACAGAAGATGACGCTGGAGGACGGCACCGAGCTGACCCCGGCGCTGGGCATCGGCGCGTTCGCCGAGAAGACGCTGGTGGCCGCGGGGCAGTGCACGAAGGTCGACCCCAGTGCGCGCCCGGCCGCGGTCGGGCTGCTCGGCTGCGGGGTGATGGCCGGCATCGGCGCGGCCGTCAACACCGGCGGCGTCACCCGCGGCAAGTCGGTCGCGGTGATCGGCTGCGGCGGCGTGGGCGTGGCGGCTGTCGCCGGCTCGGCGCTGGCCGGCGCGGACCCGATCATCGCCGTGGACATCGACGCCAAGAAGCTCGCCACCGCCACCCGGCTCGGCGCCACCCACACCGTCGACTCCTCGGCCACCGACCCGGTCGCCGCCATCCAGGAGCTGACCGGCGGCTTCGGGGCGGACGTGGTGATCGAGGCCGTCGGCCGCCCCGAGACCTGGAAGCAGGCCTTCTACGCCCGCGACCTGGCTGGCACCGTGGTCCTGGTCGGCGTCCCCACCCCGCAGATGCGCGTCCCGGACCTGCCGCTGATCGACGTCTTCGGCCGCGGCGGCGCCCTGAAGTCCAGCTGGTACGGCGACTGCCTGCCCAGCCGCGACTTCCCGGTCCTCGTCGACCTCTACCAGCGCGGCAAGCTCGACCTCGACGCCTTCGTGAGCGAGGAGATCGCGCTGACCGACATCGAGGCGGCGTTCGAGCGGATGCGGCACGGCGAGGTCCTGCGGTCGGTGGTGATTCTCTGATGGGGGCGGCGGCGCGCGTCGATCACGGTGTCACATCCGGGACGTTCACCCTGGACGGCGAGACGTTCGAGGTCGAGAACAACGTGTGGGTGGTCGGCGATGAGCGCGAGTGCGTGGTCATCGACGCCCCGCACTCGGTGGACGGGATCCTCGCGGTAGTGGGGGAGCGGCTGGTCAAGGCGATCGTGTGCACGCATGCGCATGATGACCACGTCCGCGTGGCGCCGGAGTTGCGGGAGCGGATCGGCGCGCCGATTCTGCTGCACCCCGCGGATCGCCCGCTGTGGGAGCTGGTGCACGGCGGGCCGGAGGACGCGGAGGCGACGCTCTGGGATGTCGACCTGAGCGACGGGCAGACGTTCGTCGTCGGTGGCGTCACGTTGCGGGTGCTGCACACGCCCGGGCATGCGCCTGGGGGTGTCTGTCTATACGCACCTGAACTCGGCTGTGTCTTTACCGGCGACACCCTGTTCCACGGCGGTCCCGGGGCGACAGGGCGTTCTTACAGCGACCGTCCGACTCTTGAGGCGTCGATCAAGGCCAAGCTGTTCGTGCTGCCTGACGAGACGGTCGTTCACACCGGACACGGTGAGGACACGACTGTCGGGGCTGAGCGCGAGCGCGGGCTCTAAGGGCCCGCCCGCCGCACCGGCGGTCCTACTTCCCAGCCTTAGACAGCGCCTGCTGATCAGCCAGCGCGATAGCCAACTCGCCAGCCGCATTGGGGTGCAGCGGCGCGCGGTCCTTCGGCCCCTGCACGAACGGCTCCGCGCTGCACAGCGCGTGGCCCGAGAACGACGGCCGCACGGACGTGAAGCCCGCTGCGTCAGCGCCCTGCTTCAGCGCGTTGTTCAGCTGGTCCAGCCGGCCTTGCAGGGTCGTGGCCTTGGAGCCGTCCACGTCCTCGGCCGCCAGGCAGGATGTGTCCGGGCCGAAGGGGTCGTAGTACTGGTTGACGATCACCATCGGGTGGTTGGGCAGTGCCGCGAGCTGGGTCAGCAGTTCCCGGTAGTCCAGGACGAACGCGGCGGTCTGCTGCTGGAAGTAGGCGTCGGTGGCGCGGTCGTCGCAGTCGGGGCTGGCGGCGCAGAACCGGGTCAGGTCGGCCCAGTGCAGGTCGTCGGCGCCGATGCTGACGATCACCACGCGGGCGTCGGGCGCGCGCTGGAGCTGGGCGATCTGGGGCGGGGCGGACAGGGGGCCCGCGGGCTGGGCGTCGAGCAGGCCGGTGCGGACGGTCGCGCCGGAGCAGGCGAGGTTCAGGACGTTCCAGTTGTTGACCTCGGCCAGTTGTTCGGCGAAGGCGTCGGCGCTGCGGCCGCAGGCCTTGTCGAGGGGGTCGGCGCCGGTCACCGGGCGGTTGCCGATGCCGGCCGCCGTGGAATCGCCCATGACGACGGCCTGGATCGTGCCCAGGGTGGGGCCGTCGGCCGGGGCCACCGGGTAGCCGGAGCTGCGGCCGACGAGGTCGGACAGGGAGTGCACCTGGCGCAGGGCCGCGGGGGTGCCGGAGGCGAGCAGGCCGAAGCCGATGAGGTTGACGGCGGTCATCGCCACGGTGCCGCTGAGCAGTACGGCCGCGGTGCGGCGCAGCGAGTAGCGGCGCAGGCCGGTGACGGCGGCCAGGGCCACGATGACGATGCCCGCCGACACCGCGCCCTCCCACAGCGCGTAGCGCAGCCAGCCCTCGGAGAGCTGACGGCCCAGCAGGCCCACGCTGTTGTGGTCGCCGGAGCCGAGGAGCTGTTCCAGTTCGGCGTTGGCGGTGATGTGGGTGAGCCGCAGCCGGGGGCGGACCGGCCCCGGGAAGTGCGGCTGGGTGGAGATGGTCTGGCCGAACAGGTCCATCTCGCCCGGGCCGGAGAAGCCCAGGCCCGGGGCGGCGGCCCCGACCTCGACGGTCTGGCCGGCCCCGGTCACCGATTGCAGCGGGGTGATGCGCACCGCCATCCACAACGCCGCGAGCAGCAGGAACAGCGCCGCGAACGGAACCAGAGCGCGCAGCGCCCATCGGCGCCACGCGGTGGGCGTCGAGTGCGAATCGGCTGATGTCGCGTTCCGGACGAGGGACATAGCAGAGGCATACCCTTGTATTTGCGGCTGTCACGGTGGTCGCTCCGAGTCGAAGACCACACCGGTCGCCGCCTGGTGGCGGCGACATGAAGGTTCAACGTCATCGCCCCGCCACCATTCCATAGGCGGCCACACGTTTTCAGCCGCCGGCAGTCTCAACTGCTTTCATGTCGTCAGCCACAGCCACAGCCACAGCCACAGCCACAGCCAGCCGCCAGTTGTCAGCGGTAAGCCGTAAGCCGCCATCAGTCCCGCCTGCGCGCCGGCAGCAGCGCGAAGCCGGCCAGCCGCCCCAGCCCGGCCACGTCCCCGCGCCGGGCGGCCGACGGCGTCAGGGCCGCGGCATGCAGTCGGGACGCCAGATGCCGGCGTCCGGCGCGGGAGGCGCGGTTCCAGCCCATCGTCTTCATCCGGTCCGCCTCGGCCAGGAAGAAGTCGCGCTCCTCGTGGAAACGCGTGCCGTCGGTGGCCTGCGTCGAGGACTGGCTGGCCGGGTGCCGCCGGTAGCGGAAGCTGACGTGGTCCGACAGCGCCAGCTTCTCCCCGGCCTTGATCAGTGACAGCGTCACGTTCAGGTCCTGCACGACGGTGAACGCCGGGTCGAACCCGACGGCCTGGATCGCCTCGGTCCGCCAGCAGATCGCCGGGAAGTACATCCAGTTGCCGCGCAGCAGCGAGGCCGCCAGCTTCTCGCCCTCCATCACCTGCACGCCCCGGACGCGGGGCGCGAACACGTTCCGCTTCATCCGGTCGACCAGCGGCGTGACCACGGCGCCGGCGGCGTCGATGACCTGGACCCCGGGCTGGGCCATGGCGACCTCGGGATGGGCGTCATAGATCGCCAGCACCGTCGCGACGTAGTCCGGCAGCAGCTCGTCGTCGCAGCCGATCATCACGACGAACTCGGCGTCGGCCGTGCCCAGGCTCTTCTGGAAATTGCGCGTGATGCCCAGATTGCGTTCGTTGCGGTCGTAACGCACCCGGGGCTCCCCGGCGCTGAGTTCCGCGAACCACTCCGGGACCCCGGGCTCCTGCCCGTCGTCGATCACCGTCAGCCGCCAGCGCGGATCGGTCTGGGCCAGCACGCTGCGCACCGCGCCCTGCATCATCGGCACGTCGCCGTAGTACGGCATCACTATGTCGATCCGGGTGTCGATCCGGGGCGGTGGGGCGGGGCGGTACCGGGGCACCGGTTCCTCGGTCACTCGGGCCGCGATCGCACGATGAGGTCGGCGAGCAGCGCCATGGAGGCGATGATCAGACCACTGAGAATCAGCAGAGCCGTGTTCTGCGCGAACCGGAACGGGTGCACCACCAGGTCGAACACCGCCTTCACCGCGCCGATCCCGACTAGCCACAACGCCGGCGGCATCAGGACCTTCAGCGGGTTGAAGTACATGACCATCCGAAGGACTTGCAGGATGTAGCGGTAGGCGTCCTTCACGAACTTGAACTTGGACTTCCCGGCCCGCTTCGCGTAGTCGATCGGGATGTAGACCACGTTCTTCTGGTTGGACATGAACGCCAACGTGATCGTGGTGACGCACGAGAACCCGGGCGGCAGCAACCGCAGATACGGCTTTGCGACCTCACGCCGCATAGCGCGCAAACCCGAGTTCAGGTCCGGGATCTTCTGGTTGGTCAGCTTCTCCGCGATCTTGCGGATGACCCACTTCGCCGGTATCCGCAGCAGCCGGTGCGAACCCATCTCCGCCTTGCGGGCACCCACGACCTGGTCGATGTCGGCGTCGAAATCGAGCATCTCCACCAGTTCGGGGATCCGCTCGTTCGGATAGGACATGTCGGCGTCGGTCCACACCACGATGTCGCCCCGGGCCATCGTCGACCCGATCCGGCGCACAGTCCCCGCGCCGCCGTTCCGCGAGAACGCGACCACCTTGACGCTCGGGTACTCGATCTCGGCCTTGCGCAGCACCTCCAAGGTCCCGTCGGTCGAGGCGTCGTCGACGGCGAGCACCTCGTACGGGTATCCCGCGGAGTCCAGCGCGGCGCAGATCCGCTGGATCTCCAGCAGGACGTGCGCCTCCTCGTTGTAACAAGGCAGAACCACACTGACGTGCGGCACGATGTCGGCCTGCTCCGTGATCGTTCCTGTGGTCATGACAGACATGACAGACACACCTTTCCTTGTGAAACACCCGATGTTCTTGCTCGCTCCGCCGGGTCGGCCATCAGCACGCGCTTCCCGTCAGCACGGGTCTCCCATCAGTACCCGTTTCCCATTAGTACCGATCAGGGCACTGATCAAGCCTCGGCCGCGGGCGGATCCGCCGATCGCCGCCGGCGTCGGCGCCGGCGGCCGAGCCACCACTCGCCGGCCGGCACGGCCAGCAGGCCGAGCGCGACGACCCCGGACACCGCCGTGGCCGCCGTCTGCCGCGGCAGGTCGTAGTGCACCGTCACCGTGTGCCGGCCGGCCGGCACGTTCACCGCGACCAGGCCCTCGTCGGCCGGCACCAGGTCGGCGCGGTGCCCGTCGACGGTGGCCTGCCAGCCGACCTGGTCGGCGTCGGCGACCACCAGGTAGCCGGCGCCGTGGGCGTCGACATCGGTCGTGATCGAGTCCGTGCCGTCGTCGGACACCTGGACCGTGGCCGGCTGCCCGGACCCGGCCGGTCCCGGATCGGACAGCACGACCGTGTCGTCCGGCAGTGTCCCGGAGGCCAGCATCGACACCCGCTGGTCCGGCGCGGGGACGACAGTACTCTGCGACGCCCACCGGATCCGGGGCAGGGCGTTCAGCCGCTGGTAGATCACCGTCGAGCCGGAATACACCACGCGCAGACCGTCGGCGGCGTCGGTGACGGTGTCCACGGCCGGGAGCCCGGCGTCCGCGTCCACGGTGAGCGGGGCAGTGGCGTGCAGGGTGATCGTCGCGGTCAGCGGGGTGCCGGCCGGGACCGAATCGGCGGCCAGCGCGATCGGGAACGGGACGCCGGACTGGATCCCGGTCAACCGGCTCACCTGGGCTATCTGCCTGCCGCTCGGGTCGTGGACGGCCACCTCGATCGTCGTGTCGTCGGCCAGGGCGGCGATGTCGGCCGGTATCGCGCCCCGCGGCGTGAGCTGGATGCCGCGGACCGGGCCGGAAAGCAGCGGCACGGTGACCGGCTTACCCGGGATCAGCTGTGTGGTGCCGCTGCGGGGCGCGGTGTTCACGGTGCCGAAGATAGTGTCGCCGGGGCCCGCGACCCAGTACTTGGTGCCCAGCCGGTCCAGCACGGTACTGGTGGCCTGCAACAGGTCGCCGGGCTTGAAGTCGACGTAGGTCGTGTAGGGGATGGCGCCGTCCGGCACGCCTTGGAGCATCGTGGCGAGGTTGGCGTTCAGGAACGTGTGGCCGTTCACCGAGCGCAGGTCGTACGCGGTGCTGGTGCCGAACATGATCGCCGCGCCGCCGGCCGAGGCGTAGCGCTCGTCGCCGAGGTTGTCGGCTAGGAAGGTGTGGGTGTCGGTGACCGGGAAGAACGTCGACTTGGGGGAGTGCGGATAGTAGCCG
This sequence comes from Catenulispora pinisilvae, assembly GCF_015356865.1. Taxonomy (GTDB): domain Bacteria; phylum Actinomycetota; class Actinomycetes; order Streptomycetales; family Catenulisporaceae; genus Catenulispora; species Catenulispora pinisilvae. The sequence goes on along the minus strand of NZ_JAAFZA010000287.1, from coordinate 4,781 downwards.
CGCATGAACTGCGCGCCCTGGACGGCGGCTAGCACTATCAGCGTGCCGGCGGCGCCGAAGCGGACGTAGCGGGCGCCCTCGCGGTTGCCGATCTTCGGGTGGGCGGCGACGAAGAGCGCCGCGACGCACGCGATCGCGACCGCGATGATGCCCGCCGCGTACAAGATCTCGGTGTGGTAGAGGCTGAGCGCCTTCTCGACGCTCTGGCCGCTGGCCTTCGCGGCTTCCCGCATCGTGCCGCGGCCGTGGTAGGCCATGGCGATCCCGGACCCGGCACCGCCGGCGACCACCGCCCCGGCCCACAGCTGACGCCGGGACCAGGTCTTCGCCTGCTGTTCCCGCTGTTGCCGGGCCCGCAGCAGCAGTTCGAAGCCGACGGCGACCAGCACCGCGAGCAGGAAGCCCAGGATGCTCCGGGCCCGGCCGACGAAGTTCTGCTCGAACAGCGAGCGCAGCACCGGCAGCTTCTGCGCCCCGGCCAGCGGCGGCCCGCCGAGGTAGATCAGCTCGGCCCAGGCCGCCGTGGCCGCCGTGATGAACACCCAGGCGCCGGTGGGCAGCGTGGCCCGGCTGCGGCGCGGCATCGCGACGGTCACCAGGATGAGGACCACGGCCGCCGCGCCGATGTAGGAGACGGCCTCGACCATGTTGCGGTCCAGCACGAACTGGACCGGGTCGTGGGCGTCGACCGTGCCGAACGGCCAGGGCGAGATCGAGGTCAGGACGCTGGCGAAGGGCAGGGTGTCCGCCGAGGTCTGGTCCCGGTTCACGACCATCCAGGACTTGTAGAACGTGAGGAACGGGATCAGCTGGAACAGGGCCAGGCCGACCCCCGCGGCCAGTGAACCGCCCAGGTACAGCACCGGGCGCAGCAGTCGGCGCAGGTCCTCGCGATGCTCGCCGACCAGCCGGACCAGTGCGTAGGCCGCGGCGGTCAGCAGGGCGTAGCCGGCGACCGACGGGAAGCCGCCCAGCAGCAGGGCCGCCACCGGCAGCGCGGCCAGTGCCGCGTCCCTGGCCCGGCGCTGCTGGATGAAGCGCTCGACGACCCAGAACAGCGCGGGGATGAACGAGGCCACCCTGGTCTGCGGGAACCCCAGCCAGGCCACCATGAACCCGCTGCCGGCGAAGACGATGCCGCCCAGGAGCGCGGAGGGCCGGGACAGGGACACCCGGCGCAGGAACAGGAATGCGCCACCGACCGAGCAGACGATTTCCAGAAGTCTTTCATAAGCCGGGGCGAGCCAACTCGGCATCACATAGAAAGGCACCGACAACGGCGAGTAGAGCGCGTAGTCGGGAATCGCGCCCAAAGCGCTTCCGGCCGCGCCGTAAGGATTCCATTGCGCGACTTTGCCGTGGTCCAGCTGCTGCTTGAACAGCATCTCGCTGGGGAGCTGGGAGGTGTAGGTGTCGTCCAGATAGGTATTCGACGGGACGGTGCCGACAAAGCCGTCGCTGACCCACGGCCCCTGAGTGACCAGCTCGTCGGTCGGCGCCAGCGTCGAGCTTCCGACCAGCGGGCCGCCGATTCCCCACAGCGCGAAGAGCAGGACCCCGAGTACCGCCACGACGCTCAGCGCACGCGGCCGCCGCCATTGTTTCGGGGCTTTCAGTCGAGCCGGTGTAAGCCTTTTTAGGGTTTCCAGTGGCGTCGGGGCGGCTGCTTGTGGGGTTTTCAGTGGCGTGGTCGCGACCGCGGTCGAGGCGCCTGACTCTTCGCTGGTCGGTTCACTGCTGGCCGCCATACCCGTCCGATGCAGAAGGGGTGCGCCCCTGTAGCGACACCCGAAACGCGGACGACCGTAGCCAGCGAATCTTAGGAATACGTAAAGCCGGGGCGGTCGGCAAAGCCGGCCCCGGAATAGGCGACCATCACATGAATCGGGGGTTTTCTAGCGATATAAGGGGTCCGGCATGGGGTGGCCTATCGGGATGCTGATTGACGTCGCCTTGACGTCGCCGCAGGTTGTCGGCGGTGCGACAGCGATCGGGCCCCGGCTCGCCAGGAGTACCGGGCCTGCTTAATAAGACGTTCCTGAGCGCCGTTAGGTTGCAGGCGGCCGGGTTTTGGTCGGGGCGGGCCGGCTGCGCTGTCCCCACAGGCCTTGGGCCGGCAGCAGTGCCAGACCGAAGGCGAGGAACCACACCCCGCCGACACCGGTGACGCGGTCCAGAGTCGACGGTGAGGTCGGCGGGCGGCCGTGTTGGCGGCCGACGGTGATGCCGATCAGGACGAGCAGGACACCCAGGCAACAGCCGCCGAGGACGACTGCCGCGGAGCGCTTGGCGGCAGCGTCCGGCGTACTCGCGGGTGTCTCCGTCACGTGCCGCCCCCTCGCCCTTTCCGCAGATCGGCACCTGCCAGCGCCGCCGGGCGAGTGCTGCGGACGGTGCCAACGATACTCCCGAACCCCTTCAGAACGCAGGGACAAAAGGGGATACTGGGTGCAAAGAGCTCGATTCCGGAATCGGGAAGGGAAGTGAGAGCCATGTCCGAGACCGCACCACGGCATGCTTCAGCTTCGGACATCACCACGCATCCAGACGCGATGGAGATGCGGCAGAGATTCGCCAGGGTCGTCGAGGGGCCCAGCGCCAGCACGCTGGACGGACTCGTCATCCTGTTGGGGCTGTACATGGCAGTGTCCCCGTGGGTGGTCCACTTCCACGCGGCCAACCCCGACGTGACGGTGAACAACCTGGTGATCGGCCTGTCGATGGCCGCGTTCGGCTTCGGCCTGGCCTTGCAGCCCGAGCGTCTGTACCGTCTCGGCTGGATCGCCGTCCCCATCGGCGTCTGGATGATCATCTCCCCCTGGGTGGTGACCCAGGGCCACAGCGCCCCGAAGGCGATCATCTGGAACAACCTCTGCATCGGCGCCGTGGCAGTCCTGCTCGGCTTGGCAATGCAGGGATTCACGATGGGCGCCAGCCGCGCCCGGCGCTGAAGCGGGACGGAGACAGAACCGAGGTACACGCTGAGGGAGGACAGCCGGCCGCCGAGACCGTTCCCATCGCACTACCGGGAGCGGACTCGGCGGCCGATTCGTGCAGGGAAAACCCGGTAGCGAAGGCCAGTTCATTCGCGACTCAGTAGCCTGATGGCTTCGCTAGCCTTGCGGGTATGACGGGTGAGGTCGGGTACGTAATCGGCGAGCGGTATCGACTGGTCGACCAGATCGGTCAAGGGGGCATGGGCCGGGTCTGGCGCGCGATGGACGGACAACTCGGCCGCGAGGTGGCGGTGAAGGAGATCGCGCTGCCTGCGAGGCTCTCCCCGGAGGAACGCGAAAGCTACGTCACGCGCATGGAGAAGGAAGCGCGCTCCGCGGCCCGGCTGGGCCATCCCAACGTGATCACGGTGCACGACGTGGTGCATGAGGACGACGTCCCGTGGATCGTGATGGAGCTCGTCGTCGGCGAGTCCCTCGACAGCCTGCTCAACCGCGCCGGCCGGCTGCCCTGGGAACAGGCGGCTCGGATCGGGACGCAGATCGCCTCGGCGTTGGCCCACGCCCATGAGCGGCAGATCGTGCATCGGGATCTCAAACCCGACAACGTCCTGCTGGCCGGGACGCGGGTGGTACTCACCGACTTCGGCATAGCCCGGGTCATGGATGAGACCGTGCGCCAGACCTCGGTGGGCGCCGTCATCGGCACGCCGCATTACATGTCGCCGGAGCAGGTTCAGAGCCTGGACATAGGGCCCGCCTCGGACCTGTGGTCGCTTGGAGTGCTGCTGTACGCCGCGGTCGAGGGCGGATTGCCCTTCACCAGTCCGCCCGTCTACCCGCTGTTCACCGCGATCCTCAACCAACCCACGCCGCTGCCGCGGCAGGCCGGTCCGCTCACCGGGCTCATCAACCAACTGCTGTCCAAAGACCCCGCACAGCGCCCGCCGGCCGCGCAGGTCGCGGACTATTTGTCGACGCTCGGACGCGGTGCCGCTGAGCCCACGCCGCAACCGCAGCCCGGGCCGATTCCGCAACAGAGCTATCCGCAACAGGGCCAGCGGCAACGGGGCAAGCGGCAACAGGGCCAACCACAGGCCACCGCACAGCAGCCCGGCTACTACAACCAGCCGACCGGCTGGCATCCCGGCTACGGGTCAGGTGTGCAGAGCACGTGGCCCGGGGCATATCCCCCAGGCCCGTACTTCCCGCCGCAGCAGCCGTGGAACATGCCGGGCATGGGGTTGATGCCCGGCACAGTACGTTTCGCCCACTGGGGACAGCGCGTCGGTGCCACCCTCATCGACTGGGTGTGCCTGCTCCCCGGCTACATCGGCTACATCTTCTTCTTCGCCTCCATCAAATTCACCACCGACCCGGAAACCGGCTTGGTCACCGTCAGCGGCCCCTCTTCCGCGGGGTGGGCCGCGCTGGCGATCACCGGGGTGCTCATCTTCGGCTTCTCGCTATGGCAGCTCTACCTACAGGGCACCACCGGGCAGACCATCGGCAAGCGCCTCGTCCACATCCGAGTGGTCCGCGAAGCCGATGGCGGCTACACCGGATTCGGCCTAGCCGTTCTCCGCTACATGGCTCACATCATTGACGGCCTGCCGTTTTACCTCGGCTACTTCGCCCCGCTCTGGGACGACAAGAACCAGACCTTCGCCGACAAGGTTTGCCACACCGTTGTCATCGAGGGCTAGTGCGGTGGCCGGATTGGTTCACCGGGTTGGTGGTGTGGTCACCTGTTGGACGAGAGTCGGGTGCGGAGGCCGCCGGTCGTGTACGGGGTTTAAAGGCGTTGTTGAGAAATCGGCAGATTTC
>NZ_JAAFZA010000286.1 GCF_015356865.1 Catenulispora pinisilvae | reverse complement strand
GGCCCGCCCCAGCCCAACCAGCCCAACCAGCCCAACCAGCCCAACCCAAGCCTGCCCAGCCAGCCCAGCCCAGCCCAGCCCACAAGCCAACACTCCAGCAATCGCCAGCGTTCGCCCAATGAACTAAGCTTCACTACCATTACCAGCAGCCCGCCACGCAGGCTTGCCAACGGTACCGGCGATCGAGGAGCTTCGTGAACGCGAACGCAAACGCGACAGAGCTGAAGCCCCATCCAGATGAGAGCGTCGGTCCGCTGGAGCGCGGGTTCACCGTGCTGCGCGCGCTGGCCGCGACGCCCGGCGGTCGGCTTCGCGCCAGCGAGCTGGTTCGGGACACCGGGTTGCCCCGGTCCACGGTGGATCGGGTTGGTGCGACGCTCGGCGAGCTCGGCTACGTCAGGGTCGAGGGCGGGGGTCGGGACCTGGTGCTCTCGCCCGGCGCCGCGCGGCTCGGCGGTGCTTACCTGCGCGCGAGCAGAGTGCCCGCGCTGCTGACTGGGCTGTGCGAAGACCTGTCGGCGGTGTTGGACGAGTCGGTTTCGTTGGCTGTCCCGGACGGGGACGCCGTCCGGTTCGTGATCCAGATCAAGCGCAGGCGTGCGCTTTCGGTGTCGTTCCGGGTGGGCGATGCGCTGCCCGCCGAGTGCTGTGCGCCCGGGGCCCTGTTCGCGCAGACCTGGAGCGTGGCGGATTTCGACCGCTGGCGGGCACGTCTGGACGGCGGCCCTAAGCACTCTGCGTTTCCCGCGCTTCCGCAGCATCCGATGGCCGCGAACGACCCTGACGTCGCGCGAGTGGCTGAACGCTTCGCGCGGCGCATCGAAGCATCCCGGCGCGACGGCTGGTCCGAGGACGACCAGCTGATCGAGCAGGGACTGATCGCGATAGCCGTCCCGGTGCACGGCGCGGACGGTTCGGTTGTGGGCGCGCTGAGTGCGGTCAGCCACACCAGTCGACAGAACGTGGAGACGTTTCGGAAGACGGCTCTGCCGCAGCTTCTACAGACCGCCCAGGCCATGACTGATCGGCTGGCGGATCAGCTGACGGATCGGCAACAGGATGCTGATACGCAGGCGACCGCAGCCACGGCCGCAACCGCAACCGCAACCCGACCCGATCAGATCGTGGATCCCACGACTGCCGCGAAGGAACGGCTGGGCCCCGAGTATCTACAGTCACTCGCCCGCGGAATCAATGTCCTGACGGCCCTCGGCGAAGACCCCGGCAGCGGCCTGACTCTCGCCGAGGCGGCCACGGCCACGGGCCTGCCCCGCGCGACCGTCCGCCGCTCGCTGCTGACCGCCGCCCGACAGGGCTACGTCGCCACCGAGGCAGGCCACTTCCGTCTCCTGCCCCGCGCGCTCGAACTCGGCTACGCCCGATTGAGCCGGCTCTCGCTCGGCGAACTCGCCCAGCCGCACCTGGGAGAAGTCGTGAGTGCCGTCCACGAGTCGGCGTCGATGGCCGTCCTGGACGGTACGGACATCCGCTACGTGGCGCGCGCCGCCGCCGGTCGGATCATGAGCGTGGACATCACGATCGGGACCAGGTTCCCCGCCTTCGCGACGTCCATGGGCCGCGTCCTCCTCGCCGATCTCGACTCGGCGGCACGCAAGCATGTCCTCGGCTCGACGGCACTCCAACCGTTGACCCGACACACCGTCACAGATCAGCGGCGGCTGCTCGCGATCCTCACCGAGACCGCGCGCCAGGGCTTCGCTCTGGTGGATCAGGAGCTTGAGGAGGGTCTGCGGTCCATCGCGGTGCCGGTGCGTGGTGCGCAGGGCCGGGCCGTCGGCGCGATCAACGTCTCACTGCACGCCGCACGCACCAGTGCGACCGAGGCCCAGCAGAACGTGTTGCCGGTCCTGCGGCGCGCGGCGCAGCTGATCGAGGAGGATCTCGCGCTGCTGAGCTGACCGAAGCGAGGACTGGAGCTAGAAACCCGGGCTAGAGCGAGCGCCAGCACCAGAGCAAGCGCCCTTAGCCAGTACCCTTACTTACCCGCCCACGGAGCCAGCGCCAGATCCGTGGCCTCGACCAGAACCCGGTGGAACTCAGCCGGATCCTCGGGCTCGGCCGACCGCTCAAGCAGAACCTGCAACGTGGCGGTGATCGCGCCGATGAACGCCCCGGTCACGGCCGCCGCGCTGACCTCGTCGAGCGTGTCGGGATACGCCGCCGCCAGTTGCCGCGCGATCTCCCGCTGGGCATCGAGCTGGGCCTGAAGCGCACGGCCCCGCACTGCCGGCACGGTACGGCCCAGCTTCAACCGCAGCGCCCCTTGCGGGCTCGCCATCTCGTCACTCACCGCGCCGACGTCGCGCAGCGCGCGCAGCAGCACGTCGGTCGGCGCCTCGTGCGGCTCACGCGTGGCGATGGCGTCGAGCGTGGCGCGGACCCGGGCGTCGCTCTCCGAGAAGAGCAGGTCTTCCTTGCTGGCGAAGTAGTTGAAGAACGTCCGGGCCCCGACCTCGGCCGCCGCGGCGATGTCGGCGATGGTCGTCTGCTCGTAGCCGTCGCGGTCGAACAGGGTGACCGCGGCGTCGATGAGCGCCTGGCGGGTGCGGGCTCGCTTCCGGTCGCGCAGGGGTGCCGGTGCCGGTGCCGGTGCCATTGGCGGTGGCAGTGCCAGTGCCGGGGCCTCGGGTTGGTCGCTCACGGGGCCAGTCTACGCATCGGTAGCAAGTTTGCAGTCATTGCATTTTTGCAGTGATTGCATCTACGCTGAACCCATGACCGACGTCCTGATCTGCGGGGCCGGCATCGCCGGCTCGACCCTCGCCTACTGGCTCGTCCGCGCCGGGCTGCGCCCCACCGTCGTCGAACGCGCGCCGGGCACGCGTTCCAGCGGGAACCCCGTGGACGTGCGGGGACCGGCGGTTCCCGTCGCCGAGGCGATGGGCCTCATGCCGGGGCTGCGCGCGGCGGCGACCGCGGCCACCACGGTGACGCTGCTCGCCCCGTCCGGGCGGCGCATCGCACGGATGGCCGCGCCGGCGGCCCGGGGGCGCGGCGGCGAGGTGGAGATAGCGCGCGCCGACCTCGCCGCGATCCTCTACGAGGCCGCCCGCCCCGATGCCGAGTTCCTGTTCGGCGACACGATCACCGCCCTGCACCCCGATGCCGCCGGGGTCGACGTGCAGTTCGACCGCTCCCCCGGCCGCCGCTTCGACCTCGTCGTCGGTGCCGACGGCCTGCACTCGACCGTGCGCCGGCTCGCCTTCGGGCCCGAGCGCGACCACGTCCACCACCTCGGCCTCTACGTCGCGACGCTCCCCCTCGGCCGCCCCGCCGAACGCGCGGACGAGGTGCTGCTCCACAACACGCCCGGCCGGCTCGCGTCGATCCATCCCGCGCGCGGGGAGGCGATCGCCGCGTTCATCTTCCGTGGCCCGACGCTCCCCGACCTCGACTACCGCGACACCGAGCGGCACCGCCGCGTCGTGCTCGACGCCTACGCCGGGGCCGGGTGGGAGGTACCCCGATTGCTCGACGCGCTGCGCAAGGCGGACGACTTCTACTTCGACGCCGTCAGCGCGGTCCGGCTCGACGCGTGGAGCCGGGGCCGAATCGCGCTGGTCGGCGACGCGGCCTCGTGCGTCTCGTTGCTCGGCGACGGCTCCAGCCTGGCGATCGCCGGTGCCCACACGCTGGCCGACGCGCTCGCGAACCATGCCGACGTCGCCGAGGCGCTGCGCGTCTACGAGCACCGGCACCGCAAGCTGGTCGCGCCGAAACAGCGCAACATCGGCTTCGCGGCCGGGATGCTCGTCCCGAAGACCCGGCTGGGCGTGGGGGCACGCAACCTCGCCGCGCGGGTGATGCCCGGCGGCAGGACCGGCGGCAGGCCCGGCGGCAGGCGCAGCAATCAGGCTGCCTAACAGGTGCGGGCCGCCTGCCAAGTACTGGCCACCTGACAGGTACTGGCTGCCAGGTACTAGCAGGGTCTCCCGCTCGCCGACCGGCCCGTGTTCGATTGTCATGGAGACCGGAACGGAAGGTGGGCAGGGACATGGACAAGCGAATCCTGGGCAGCGGTGGTCTGGAGGTCTCGGCGGTCGGGCTGGGCTGCATGAGCCTGACCACGCGGGAGGAAGCGCTACCGCTGATCCGCCGGGCGGTGGACCTCGGCGTGACGTTCTTCGACACCGCCGAGGTGTACGGCGGGCGGACCAACGAGACGTTCGTCGGCGAGGCGTTGGAGCCGGTGCGCGATCAGGTGAAGATCGCCACCAAGTTCGGCTTCGACATCGTGGACGGGGTGCAGAGCCGCGCGCACAACGCGAACAGCAAGCCGGACCACATCCGCGAGGTCGTCGACGCGTCCCTGAAGCGGCTGCGGACCGACCACATCGACCTGCTCTACCAGCACCGGGTCGATCCCGAGGTGCCGATCGAGGACGTCGCCGGGACCGTCGGGGAACTGATCGCGGCCGGCAAGGTCGGGCACTTCGGTCTGTCCGAGGCCGGGGTGGACGTCATCCGCCGCGCGCACGCCGTGCAGCCGGTGACCGCGTTGCAGAGCGAATACTCGCTGTGGTGGCGCGAGCCGGAGCAGGAGATCCTGCCGACGTTGCGGGAACTCGGCATCGGCTTCGTCCCGTTCAGCCCGCTGGGCAAGGGCTTCCTCACCGGGAGCATCACCTCGGCCGCGGACGTGTCCGGCGCCGGCGACCGCCGCGCGATCTTCCCGCGGTTCACCGACGAGACGATCCAGGCCGGCCAGGGGCTCGTGCGGCTGCTGGAGCGCATCGCCCGGCGCCACGACGCGACGACCGGCCAGATCGCGATCGCCTGGATCCTCGCCGGGGACCCGAACGCGGTGCCGATCCCCGGCACGCGCCGGATCGAGCGACTGGAGGAGAACGTCGGCGGGGCGGACGTCACGCTCAGCGCCGAGGACCTGGCGGAGATCCAGGATGCCGCCACGGCGTTCCAGCTCACCGGCGACCGCTACCCGGAAGCCATGCAGAGGCTCATCAACCGCTGACCTACTGCCCTACCGGCGGCTTAACCACCGGTAGGGTTTGGTCGCATGCGCAACGAAGACGGCAACACCGACCGGCTGCTCGCCCACTACAGACGCTTCCTGGGCGAGCAGCACCGGGTCTATGACGGCGAAGTGGAGCAGGAGCCGCCGCGCCCATACGACCTGGTCGAGTACCGGCTCCCGGAGCCCGGCGTCAGCGCCTGGATCACCAACGGCCTGCGGATGCAGCCGATCAGCACGCTCCGGGCCCAGGAACTGTTCTGCTTCCTGCGCGACAGCCAGCGCGTGACCGCCGGCACTTTGACCGCGATGGCCGCCGACGCCGTCCTCGGGCAGATGACCGGCCTGGAATACGACGACGTCGTCAAGCACGACAGCCCGCTCATCGAGGGCACCCGGATCCACGGCGTGGTCGCCTATCCCAACCCGGTCTTCGGCACCGACTTCGATCTGGTCGACGACCGCGTCTCCCGGCTCCAGCTGCAAATCATCACCCTGATCCCGGTCACCCCCACCGAGATCGAGTTCGTCGCCGAGGAAGGCGCCGACGCCCTCTGGGACGTCTTCCGGGACAACGACATCGACATCCTGGACATCAACCGCGCTCCGGCCCTGTAGCCCGGCGCTGTGGCCGTGATCCGACCTCGCAGCCGTCTCAATGGTTGTGCGGGTGAGGCATCCAAGAATGCTGCGACGATACCCTTGCGGGCATGACCAGCGATTTGTCCACCAGGCAAGATGACGCCGCACCGCAGGACGCGCACAGCCGCCTCCTGGAGCTCCGCGCGAGCATCGACAACCTCGACTCGGCGGTCGTGCACCTGCTCGCGGAACGCTTCAAATGCACCCGGCAGGTCGGCCGCCTCAAGGCCGAACACGGCATGCCGGCGGTCGACTCCGACCGGGAAGTGGTCCAGATCCGGCGCCTGCGGCTCCTGGCCGAGGAGTCACACTTGGACCCGGAGTTCGCCGAGAAGTTCTTGACCTTCATCATCGACGAGGTGGTCCGCAACCACCGCTCGCTGTGACCTCGACCGCCACAGCGACGACTTAGAAAACCACGCGGGGAACTACACACAGGGGAACTACACACAAGCGGGGGCGGCCGGACCCGGCACGGGAGCAGACGCCGGGGCGTGGTCCGGTCGCGTCCGCAACGCGCCGGCCAGCACGGCCAGCGCCGCCGCGGAGACGGTGATCAGCGCGAAGGCCGCCGGATAGCCCGCGGCACCGGCCGTCCAGCCGATCGCGGCCGGAGCGATCAGCCCGGACAGATACGTGATGGTGGCGACGCCGGCCACGCTCTCGCCGAGCGAAGTCCCCTTACGTCCGGCGGCACTGAACACCAGCGGCACGTTCATCGCGAGCCCGATTCCTATCAGGGCGAGCCCGAGCATGCACGGCCACGGCGTGCGGAACACCACGACCAGGACCCCGCCGCACGCGGCCACGATCCCACCGACGCGGACCGCCACCACCGGTCCGATCCGGCGCACCACCACATCGCCGAACAGCCGGGTCGCGGTCATACTCAGCATGAACAGCGTGTAGGCGGCGGCCGCGACCGTGGGTCCGGCGCCGACCGCCTTGGTGACGTAGACCCCTGACCAACTCGTGGTCGCGCCTTCGGCGAAGGTTCCGCAGAAGCCTGCGATGCCGATGCCAAGGATCGCGCGGGTCGGCAGGGCGAACCGGCGCGGTGCCGGAGCGTTCTCGCCTGGACTGTTCGCACTGAGGCTGTCCGCGCTGAGGCCGTTCGCACCGAGGCCGGAAGTGACGGGGCTCAGCCCGCGTCCGGCGTACCAGGCCCCGACGATCAGCACGGCGCTCGTGACGATCAGGCGCAGGCGCAGATCCAAGTGCAGTTGCGCCGCGAGGATGCCAGCGCCACCGGCGACGAGGCTGCCGAGGCACCACATCCCATGCAGCCCGGACATGACCGATCGGCCGGAGCGCCGTTCCAGCGCCACGCCCTGCGAGTTCATCATCACGTCGCTACCGCCCGCGGCCATGCCGAGTAGCAGGTACGCCGGGAAGAGCAGGGCCGGGCCGCCGACCAGAACCGGAGCGGGCAGCAGCAGACACAACAAGAAGATGAGCGACCGCGTCGCACGCCCGGCGCCGATCCGGTGGGCGACGCGGTTCGCCGTCGGCATCGCGATGAAGGAGCCGATGGGCGCGCAGAACAGCACCAGACCCAACGCGGTGGGGCTGAGCCGGTCGTGCGCCTGGAGCCAGGGCAGCGAGGTGGCCAGGGTGCCCGAGACCATTCCGTGGACGAGGAAGATGAGCGTGATGGCGCGGTGTCGGACCCGGTCCCGGTCGGCTGAGCGGGGGTCGGAGCGGAAGTCTGGGCGGTTGTCTAAGCGGTTCTCGGAGTGCTTGTCCGAGCGGCTGGCCGAGCGGTTGTCCGAGCGCGGCGGGGTGCGGGGCTGAGTCACGGGAGGGAAACTATCAGGGACCCTTCCTGATGGAAAGTGAATTAATCAGGGTCCCTTCCTGATTACTATGGGCCCATGAAGACCGCGACCCCGGCCACCGCCCGCGCGATCAACGACCGGCTGGCCCTGGACCTGCTGATCCAGCGCGGCCCGCTGACCGCGCCGCAGCTGCGGGAGCTGACCGGGCTGTCCCGGCCCACCGTCGCCGACCTGGTGGAACGGCTGAGCACGGCCGGACTGGTGGAGTCCGTGGGCGAGGCCGAGGAGACCAGGCGCGGGCCGAACGCCCGGCTCTACCAGCTGATCGCCGAGCGGGCCCACGTCGTCGGCGTCGACCTGCGCCGCACCGGGTTCACAGCGGCCGTCGCCGACCTGACCGGCGCGACGGTCGGGACGGCCACCCGGCGATTCGACGCCACAGAAACTACAGAAATCACAGGTATCCCGAAGACCCCAGGCGCCGTAGAGACCACAAGGACCGCCGCCGCTCCAGCGAACGCGGCCTCCGCGAACGACGGCGCGCGCCGCGAGCCCGACCTGGTCGCGTCCCTGGCCGAAGCGATCACGCAGGCCGCGGACGGACGCCGGCCGCACGTCGTGGTGATCGGCGCGCCCGGCATGGTCCACCCGAACTCGGGTCAGTCGACCGCGGCGCCCGACATGCCCGGCTGGCGACCGGACCTGCCGGGCGAACTGGAGCGAGTCCTGGGTGTCAGGGTGCTGTTGGAGAACGAGGTGAACCTCGCGGCGGTCGCCGAGCACCGCCTCGGCGCGGCGGCCGGCCGCGCGGACTTCGTGTTGCTGTGGCTGGACGAGGGCGTGGGCGGCGCGGTCGTGCTGGACGGCCGGCTTCGCCGCGGCGCCTCGGGCGGAGCCGGCGAGCTCGGCTGGCTGGAGGTCGGCGGCGTCGAGTTCTGCGACACGATCGCCCCGGAGGTGCGCGCCGCCATCGCTCCCGAGGAGCTCGCCGAGCGGATCGCGAAAGGCGCGTTCGCCGCGGTCTCGGTCCTGGACCCCGGGCTCCTCGTGCTCGGCGGCAGCGCCGGACGGGCCGCCGGAGAACCGCTCGCGGCGCTGGTCGCGGCCCGGCTGGCCACCAAGTCGCCGATCACGACCGAGGTGCGGGCCAGCACGGTCGAGGGCGACGCCGTGTTGCACGGCGCCGTCCTGACCGGGCTCGACCTGACGCGCGACGAGGTGTTCGGCGGCTGACGTTCTCAGACGCGTTGACCTCGACGGTTCAGTGCCGGCGGTGCTAGATCACTTCCAACTCATCCGCGGTGGGACTGGCGCCGAACGGCGCGTGCGGCTCCGTCTGGTACCACCACGCCGTGGACGCGACGTCGTCCTGGAGCTTCAGGTACCGCATCCGGCCCGCGTACACGTTGCGCCAGCCCAGGGCCTGGATCGTGACCCGCAGCTTCGTGCGGAAGCGGATCGGGTCCGGGATGTGCCAGCGGTACATGCCGAAACGCTGTTGGCTGCGGCCGAAACCGTCCGGCCGGAGCACCTGCGGCATGCCCAGATAAGGGGTCGAATACTCGGCGTAAGTGCCCCTGGGGTGCTCGAAGCACCAGGCCCCGCCGAAGTAGTCCTCGGTGCCGGTGCCGCAGATCGTGGGGTGGTCGGTGTCGTCGTCGAGGTGGAACTTGATCTCGCCCTCGCCCCACCAGCCGTTGTTGTTCGAGCCCCAGGCCAGGTAGGTGCCGACGTAGTGGCCCTGGCCGACGACGCCGTCCAGCAGGGTGTGCACGCCGTCGGCGACCGGGTTGCCGCGGCGCCACTGCGCGTGCAGGTACGCGGCGTCCTCGGGGACGCCGGTCAGCGTATACGTGACCTGATAGTAGAACCCCCCGGCCTCCTCGCCGCTCAGGTTCTCCACGGTGATCCGGGCCGAGCGCCGGAACGGCATCTGCCAGTAGGAGTTGAGCCCGCCGGCCGGGTTCACCGCGATCGGGATCGAGGACACCTGGCTGAACTCGTTCCACCCGCTACAGAAGAAGTCCCCGAGCGGCACCTCGATGGACGGATCGTCCTCGCCGTCCCAATAGAAGCGCAGCAGCAGCATCCGCCAGAACTTCGGGGGCACGGTGATCCAGATGTGCTGGATCGCGCCGGGCCCGGTGACGTCGGCGATGGTGAAGACGCCGCGCGCCGGCAGCATGACGGCCGGCGCGATCTTCCAGCCGGCACCCAGGCCCTCGGCGGCGGCCGCACCGAGGCCCTCGGTGGCCCGCGCGCCGCCGCCGGTCGCGCCGGTGGGGTTCTCGGCGCTGATCGATCGGGTCTGCGCCGAGGAGAGCCGGCTGAGATTGCCCAGGTGGGAGTCGAGACCGTCGAATCCGCTCATGATGTTCAATGTACTGAGAAAACGCTAACGCTGACAGGTGACCGGCTGCCCGGGCCCGGGTTTCGACCCCACGGCATGACGGAATGACCGTCCTGACATGGGGGTGTATCAGGGGGTGGATCCGGGGTGGATCAGTGCCCGTGAGGAGGCCTCGTTCTCATGGTTCCTTCCTGTGGCCGCTGATCCGAATGGGCCCGGTGACCTGCCCCGGCTGCTGGCCTGCGGCCCCTTCGCGGCGGCGCTGCGCGCCGCGATCGCCGGCAGCGGCCTGAGCCTGGACCGGATCCAGTACCGGTTGCGCCAACACGGCGCGCCGGTCAGTCTGGCCACCCTCAGCAGCTGGCAATCGGGGCGGCGCCAGCCGGAACGGGCCGCGTCGATGGCCGCGCTGAACCGGCTGGAGCAGATCGTCGGCGTGCCGCCCGGGGCGCTGGCCGCGCTGGTCGGTCCGCGCCGGGCGCGCGGGCGTCAGGTCTACAGCCAGGCCCCGGATCTGGCGGAGGTGTACCGGGACTGGGATCCGATCGCCGGGCTGCTCAGCGAATTCGACACCGGCTCGGACGACTCGCTGGTCCGTCTTTCCCAATACGAGCGCCTGAGAATCGGCCCCGATCGGCGGCTCCGCGAGCTCTACTCCCGGGCCCTGGTCCGGGCCGCGACCAACGATGTGCGGTCCTCGATCGTGATCGACCAGGCGACCGACGGCAGCGCCGCGGCGATCCGCCCGCTGCGCGGCTGCACCCTCGGCGCCGTCCGCTCGAAGCCGGAGGCCGGATTGACGATAGCCGAGCTCCGGTTGCCGCGACCGCTGCAACGCGGGGAGCTGCTGGTCATGGAATACGTCGTCGAATTCACCCCGCCGTTTCCGCGGGACTGCGACACCAGCCGCCGACTGCGGCTACCGGTGCGGGAATACGTGATCGACGTCGAATTCAGCCGGCCGGCGTTGCCCGCGCGGTGTGTGCAGTTCACGGCCGCCCGCACAGATGACGCCGTCCAGACCGAGCGCGTCCTGGCGCTCGACGACGGGGATCGGGCCTGCGCGATGAGCGTCGACCTGGACCCGTGCGTCATCGGCGTCCGCTGGGAGTGGCCCGGGCCGCCGTGATGGTGCGGCGGCCCGGGCACCGGCCGGAGGGGCGCCAGCCGGGGGCGACCGGTGGCAACCCACTTGCAACCGGCCTAGGAGAGCGGCCTAAGGGGACCGGCAGGAGTGGCACCAGCCGGGAGGCGCGTCGGCCGCCGAGTCAAGCCGTCGGGTCAGGACTGGAGCCAGCTGAGCGTGAAGCTGCCACCGGACAAAGGAGAGTTCTGCGTCAGCGGCGTGTCACCGCGCTCGATGTCGGTCGAGTTCGGCGTGCCGGCGTCGGACAGCGGCTGGCCGTTGGCGGTCAGGTTGTTGAAGGTGATCGAGCCGAAGGGGGCCACCGGCTGGATGCCGTCGCCCAGGTCCTCCACGATCGCCTCGGCCGAGGAGAGCTGGTCGTCGCCGGTCTCGTTGAACGTCTTGGACCAGCCCTGGGTCGTGTCGCTCTCGGTCAGCGTCCACGCGCTGCCGCTGACCGACACCGAGGCGGTGATCTGGTCGCCGGCGTTGACCGTCTCGGTGAAGTAGTCCGAGTCCGCCGGATACATCTCCACCCACGGGTAGTAGCCGGCCTGGCCGCCCTGGCAGTCCTGGTCGAAGCCGATCTGCTCGACGGTGCTGGAGTTGAAGCCGTCGATGCCGATCCACGGCGAGACCGAGCTGTCCGGGGTCGAGGAGCAGTCCAGCGTCGGGACCGTCCACGAACCGCTGATCGAGGTGAACTGGCTGCCGGTGTCCGCGTAGCCGCCCCAGATCTGGTCAGAGTGCCGGCCGTGGTTGAACACGTGGTTGTAGTGCGGGAAACTGGCGGGGGACTTGGTAGTGGTGGCCGCGGCCGGGCCGGCCAGTGCCGCGGCGAGCACCAAGGAGGAGCCCGCGGCCAAAGCGGCGAGCCCGGCCCGGTATCCGGATATTCGCATGGTTTTCCCTTCGCGTGGGGGTGGTGGGAAGCCATTGCAGGAGGCTTACACAGGAGAGTGGCCGAATACCGGGTGGCGGGGAACCAAGAGTTGGTAAAACGCATGATGTCGGCCCATTGACGTTTTCACACTTAGGCTTCTGTCAGACGTCACACTCACCGGGCACAATCGGCGCATGACAATGGCCGCGAGCGTGCCGCCCGCCCAAGAC
>NZ_JAAFZA010000285.1 GCF_015356865.1 Catenulispora pinisilvae | reverse complement strand
AAAGCGGCGAGCCGCGGGCCCCGGCTGCCAACCGGGACCCGCGGCTCACTCAGCGGCCTTCAGCACCGCGCCTCAGCAACACCCTCAGCGCTGGTGATCCAGCTCCAACAACAGCGAAGCCGACCAGCTGAACCCGCGCGAGTTCATCGCACCGCCGGTCGCCGAGTCGTAGTTCTCCGCCAGCGGACCGTTGCCCATCAAGCCTTCGGCGTTGGCCCGCAGCTTGTTCGTCAGGGCCGTCGCGTCGGCGGTGTAGCCGTAACGCCGCAGGCCTTCGAGAGCGAAGTAGGCCTGGTCCATCCAGACCGCGCCGCGCCAGTAGCCCGTCGGGTCGTAGTACGGCGAGCTGGCCGCGACCGTGGGGAAGGGGAGCTGCGTGTTGAACTCGGTGGGCGACATCAGCTTCTGCTGGACCGCTGCCGCCTGCGTCGGGGTGGCGACGCCGGCCCACAGCGGGATGGCGCCCTCGATGCCCCGGCCGCGTGCGGTCAGCGGTTGGCCGGTGGTCAGGGAGGCGTCGTAGAACCAGCCGGTGGCCGGGTCGTACATCTTCTGCTGCACGGCCTTGGCCACCGACGCCTGATCCGAGCGGTAGTGCGCCGCGTCGGTCGGGTGCCCAAGCACTGACGCCATCTGGGCCAGGACGCCGTCCTCGGCCGCCAGGTAGGAGTTCAGGTCCACCGACTCCTGCGTCAGCGAGTAGCCGACCACGTTCCCGGCGCTGTCCGTGTTGTCCACCACGCCGGCGCCGAGGGTGGCGTCGAAGCGGGGAGCGTCGTCCATGCCGCTCTCCCACGCCGCGGCCTGGCGCTTGTCCTCGGCCGTGACGTTCGCCGGGTCCACCGTAGCGCCGTACTCGGCCAGCCCGTCGTTGTTGTGGTCGCGGTCGCGGTACCACCAGTCGTGGTACGCCACCAGCTTCGGGTACATCTCCCGCAGGAAGTTGACGTCCCCGTTGCGCTGGAACACCGACCACACCGCCCACGCGGCCAGCGGTGGCTTGGAGTTGCGCTCGTTCCAGTTGCCGCCGCCGTGCGCCGGGTCGTTGTAGAAGATGCAGTCCGGGATCATGCCCGCGTCCTGCGGCCGCCCCTGCGGGTTGGCCGCGGTGACTTGGTAGTCGAACATCGACTGGATCTGCGACTCGGCCAGCGACGGGTCGAACACCGCCGTACCGACCGCCTGCTTCCACGTGTCCCAGGCCCAGAGGCCGCTGAACCACTTGTTGGAGATGGACGGCGTCACCCCGTCGTGCAGCACGGCTCCGGCAGCACTGCGCCAGTTCGTGGTCAGCGTCTCCACCGACTTCACCGCCTCCGCCTGCTGCGACGCCGGAACGCCCCGCACCGCCGACGCCACATACCCGCGCCAGCGCCGCTCGTCCGCCGCGACCACCGAGGCGGGCGCGTGCAGCGTCTTCGCGATCACCGGCTGTTCGGCCGCGTAGTCCGCACCGGTGAAGGTGTAGGACTCGGTCCAGGTCAGCGCCTGCTGCCCGTGCGGGCTCAGGCGCAGCGGCGCGTTCAGCGAGGTGGTGTAGGCATCGCCGGTCACCGACGTCGTCACCGGCTCGGCGTGCGTGACCTGGAACTTCTCGGTCCCGTCGGTCAGGTAGTCCCAGGTCTGCCGCACCTTCGCGAAGCCCACCGAGACCCCGGTCGACGTCGCGTGCAGGGCCGGGGCGCTCTTCTCCGGCTCGGTGTCGGGACGCAGCAGCGAACCGGTCCAGCCCGCCGCGACGCTCCGGTGCCGCCCCGTGGTGTTGGAGACGAACGCCTGCACCAGCGCGGTCCGGTTGCTCGCGTACCGCAGCTGCATCACCACATGCAGCCCGTCCACATCAAAGCTCTGCTGCAACATCCCCGGCAGTGAGGTGAACACCGGGGACGTCGCCGAAGCCAGGTCGACGGGCTTGCCGTTCTCCGACAGCGTCAGATGGCTGATTCCCTTGCTCAGCCACCACGGATACTCCTGCGCGATGTACAACGGCCCGGTGAAGGCACCGTATGAAGCGGTGTCCCCGACCTTCGGAAGCGCATAGGCCTGCCAGGCCCCCTGGTCGGCGAACACGCCGATCGGGTTGACGTCGGTCGCCGGATCGCCGGGCAGCGCCACACTCGGCACGCCTTGCAGATCCAGCACATTGGCGAAGGATGCAGATGGATGGTGCGCCGGGGCTTGCGGCGCGGCCTGCGCCGCCGCTCCCGGTAATACCAGACCCACGCCGAGCGCCAGCGCGGCGAGGGCCCGCAACGGATGGGACATGATCACCTTTCGACCTTCAGGACCACGACACTGTTCGCGGCCACATGGGTGGGACGACTCCCGGTCAGCAGGTTCACCGCGCCGAACGGCACGGAGGAGCCCAGATCGACCGAGGTGTCGCCGTGGTTGAGCAGGAAGTAGTACAGGTGGGTCTCCGAACTTCGGCAGACGACCTCCACCCCGGACCACGCGAGCGTCGAGGCCAGCGACGGCCAGACCACCGCCGGGCGCACGGCCTCCCCGAGGACCTTCTCCACGTCCGAGCCCAGATCGCAGCTCACGTACCAGGCCCGGCCGGCCCCGAACTCGTTGCGGGTGACCGCCGGACGCCCCTTGAGCGGCCCCTCGGCGTAGTTGGCGACGGCCCGGGCCGTGGTCGTGCCCAGCCACTCGCTCCACCGCCGGGCCGCCGGCTTGGGCTGCTGCCCGCGGTCCGGCTTGCGCGCGGCCTTCGCCGTCTCCTCGTCGGCCGTGAACGAGACCTCGACCGTCTCCCCGTCCGGAATCGGCCACCACTCGTCCACGGCGACCCCCAGCACCTCCTTCAGCGGTCCCGGATAGCCGCCCCCCGCGGCGTCAGTACCCTGATGGATGTGGTCGAGCTCGTCGACGATCCCGCTGAAGAACCCGACTGCGAGGTACCCTCCGCCATACACGTAGTCGGTCAGCCGGGCGGCGTCTTCCGTGCTCACCGCGTACAGGTTCGGGACCAGCACCACCTTGTAGCCGGCCAGGTCGGCGTCCGGCGGGACGAAGTCCACGACGTGGTTCCACCGGTGCAGCACCGAGTACCAGCTCAGGATCTGCTCCTTGAGCCGCACCCGGGCCGAGGGGTGGTCCTCCGCCTCCAGCGCCCACCACGAGTTCCAGTCCAGGACGATGGCGACCGCGCTCTCGATCCGGCTCCCGGCGACCTCGGCCAGCTTGCCGAGGTCCTCGCCGAGCCGGACCGTGTCCCGCCATCCCCGTGAACCGGTCCCGCCGTGGGGGAGCAGTGCGCTGTGGAACTTCTCAGCGCCGGCCCGCGAGGCCCGCCACTGGAAGTGCATGACTCCGTCCGCGCCGCGCGCCACCGTCTGCAACGACCACAGACGCTTCTGGTCCGGCGTCTTGGGCACGTTGACCGCGCGCCAGCTCACCGCCGACGGCGCCTGCTCCATGAGCAGCCACGGCCGGCCCCCGCCGAGCGAGCGCATCAGGTCGTAGTTCATCGCCGCGAGCACGTGGGCCGACGGATCCGCGGGGTCCGGATAGGCGTCGTCGGAGACCAGGTCCTCGTGCGCGGCCCACTTCCAGTAGTCGAGGTCCTTCATCATCGACATGAAGTTCGTCGTGACCGGAACCTCCGGCGTCACCTCCTTCAACACGGCCCGCTCATCGAGGAAGCAGGCGAGCAGGGCGTCGGAGCTGAACCGGCGCCAGTCCAACAGCTGCCCCGGGTTCACCGGGCCGGGGGCCCTGCGCGGCGGCTCGATCTGCGAGAAGTCCGAGTACCGCTGCGACCAGAACTCCGCGCCCCAGGCGAAGTTCAGCTGTTCGACGTCCTGGCCGTAGCGCTCCCGGAGCCAGCGCCGGAAGTCCTCGGCGGAGACGTCGCAGAAGCACTCGGTGATGTGGTCGCCGTACTCGTTGTGGATGTGCCACAGCGCCAGCGCCGGGTGCTCGCCGTACCGCTCGGCGATCGCGCGGGCGAGCCGGGTCGCGGCCGCCCGGTAGATAGGAGAGGAGGGGCAGTAGTGCTGCCGGGAGCCGAACTCCAGGCGCACGCCGTCGGCCGTGACCGGCAGCGTCTCCGGGTACTGACGCACGAACCACGCCGGCGGCGAGGCGGTGGCCGTGGCGAGGTCCACGGCGATCCCGGAGCTGTGGAACAGGTCCATCAGCCGGTCCAGCCACTCGAAGTCCCACTCGTCCTCGGCGGGCTGCAACCGCGCCCAGGAGAACACGCCGACCGTCACCATATTGACGCCGGCGTCCCGCATCAGGTTGGCGTCCTGCTTCCACACCGACTCCGGCCACTGCTCCGGGTTGTAGTCGGCTCCATACAAAAGTCCTTCGACACGTGTGATCATCCCTTGACTGCTCCTCCCAGCAAACCGGATACGAACTGCTTCTGGAAGATAAAGAAGATGAGCATCAGAGGGAGGGTTGCTAGGAAACTTCCGAGGATCAAGCCCGAATAATCCACATGTGTTCCGCCGACCAGCGTGTAGAGCGCGACCGGTGCGGTGTATTTGTCCTGCGAGTCGAGCATCAGCAGCGGCCACAGGAAGGAGTTCCACTGGCTCATGAAGGTGAAGATGGCCAGGGCCCCGAGTTGTGGCTTCACTACAGGAAGCACGATCCGGTAGAAGGTCCGGATGTCGCCGGAGCCGTCGATCCGCGCGGACTCGATCAGCTCGTCCGGGAAGTCCAGGAACGCCTGGCGCATCAGGAAGATCCCGAACGAGTTGGCCAGGAACGGCACGATCACCGCCTGGTAGGTGTTCACCCAGCCCAGGTTCGACATCATCTGGAACAGCGGGACCAGCAGCACCTGGAACGGCACCATCATGGTGGTGAGCACCAGGGCCAGCAGCAGCCCGCGGCCCCGGAACCGGTACTTGGCCAGGCCGTAGCCGGCCATCGCCGAGATCAGGCCGCTGATCAGGGTGTAGACCACGGCGATGCCCAGGCTGTTCAGCATCACCCGGCTGAACCCGACCGAGCTCTCCAAGGACTTGATGTTGCTGATGAAGTGCCCGCCGGGGACGAACGGCGGCGGGGAGTGGAAGAGCTCGTCGTTGCTGTGGGTGGCAGCGACCACCATCCAGTAGAACGGCAGGACGCTGATGAACGCGCCGACCGTCAGGGCGAGCAGGACGAGTCCGCGCCGCAGGTGTTGTGGGTTCAGCGTCATCGCCGTCTCCTTCCTGAGCTGACCTTCCTGGCATCCCGGGCTGTGTTCTCCGACTGTCCGAAGAACCGGAATTGGATCACCGAGAGCACGCCGATGATAAGCACCACGGCCCAGGCGATCGCGGAGGCGTAGCTGAAGTCCATCTGGTCGAAGCCGACCTTGTAGAGGTAGAGGACCGGGGTCATGGTGGCGTTGTCCGGCCCGCCCTTGGTGAGGACGAAGTTCTCGTCGAACAGTTGGAGCGTGCCGATGGTGGAGGTGATGGAGCAGAACAGGATCACCGGCCGCAGCTGCGGCACCACGATCTTGCGGAAGGTGGTGACGGCGCCGGCGCCGTCGATCGCCGCGGCCTCGTACTGCTCGCGGTGGATGCTTTGCAGCCCGGCCAGCAGGATCACCGCGTTGTAGCCGGTCCAGCGCCAGGTGATGGTGCCGATCAGGGACACCCGGGCCCACACCGGATTGTTCAGCCAGTCCACCGGGCTCACCCCGAACCAGCCGAGGGCCTGGTTGACCATGCCGCCGTCGGTCTTGAGCAGCACCCGGAACACCACCGCGTAGGCGACCAGCATCGTCACCGAGGGCAGGAAGAACGCGATGCGCCAGGTGCCCTTGAAACGCAGCCAGGACTGGTTCAGCACACAGGCCAGGACCAGCGCGATCCCGATCATCAGCGGGACCTGGAAGATCAGCAGCAGTCCGGTGTTGTACAGCGACTTCCAGAACACCGGGTCGTGCAGCATGCGCCGGTACTGCGCCAGGCCCGCCCAGGTCTGCGTGCCGCCGTCGTCGTTGGTGAAGCTCTGGTACAGGCTGGCGCCCAGGGGATAGGCGAAGAAGACGATGAACAGGGCCGCGGCGGGTCCGGCGAACGCCCAGTGGACGACCCGGATTCGAGGCCGGGTCCGTCCCCTGACGAACCTGGCCGACCCTCGGTGCGGAGCGGTAGTGGCGGTGGCCATGGCGCTACTGGGCGATCTGCCGGTTGGTCGCGGCGGCGATCTGCTGCGCGGTCGAGTCCAGCGTCGACTTCGGATCCTTGCCGCCCTGCATCACGGCGCTGGTGGCGGTGGTGACCAGGTCGCTGGCCTTGGAGTAGTCGCCGGTGTACTCCACCGGGGCGATGTCCTTGGCCAGGTCGGCGAAGGTCTTGAAGGTGGTCTGGCCGCCGTAGTAGTCCTGCGGGCCGGTGATGTAGGGGTCGGACAGGGCCGGGACGAAGGCCGGGAAGATGCCCTCGTTCTTCAGCATCGACACCTGGTTGTCCGAGTTCGCCAGGACGAACTGGATGAAGGCCCAGGCTGTCGCGGAGTTCTTGCTCTGCGAGGAGATGTTCAACAGTGAGCCGCCGTTGTTCGAGGTACGGACACCGCCGGAAGTGAAGGCGGGCAAAGGGATCACGCTGAACTTGCCCTTCAGCTCGGGCATCTCGTCGGTCAGCGTCCCGGACCACCAGACGGCGGTCGGCGCGGTGGCGACGTTGCCGTCCTTGTTCGACGAGACCAGGGCGTCCCAGCCCTTCTCGTAGTCGACCAGGCCCTTGTCGTTCAGTTCCTTCATGACGGTCATCGCCTTCACGGCGGCCGGGGTGCTGACCGCGATCTTGCCGTCGACGAAGTAGCCCTGGCCCTCCTGCTGGAGCAGCATCGGGAAGGTGCTGTCCCCGGTGGGGTCGACCACCAGCAGCTTCTTGCCGGTCCTGGCCTTGATCTGGACGCCGGCCGCGATGTAGTCGTCCCAGGTCTGGATCGAGCCCGGATCGACGCCGGCCTGCTGGAAGATGTCGGTCCGGCAGAAGACGCCGCAGGGCCCGATGTCCCAGGGGAGCGCGTAGACCTTGCCGCCCGCGTCCGTCCCGGTGGCCCAGGCGGCGGCGTTGAACTGGCTCTTCAACGGGCCGGCCAGGGTGCTGAGGTCGTAGAAGCCGCTCGGGAAGGTGCCGATGTAGCTCTGCATCTTCTGGCCCTCGACCTGGAGCACGTCCGGCAGCCCGGCGCCGGACTTCAGGCCGATGGTGATCTTGTCGTAGGCGTTGTCGTAGCCGATGTCGACGACGTTCACCTTGACCCCGGGGTGCTGCTGCTCGAAGGCCGGCGCCAGCCGCTTGAGCGCCTTGGCCGCCACGTCCCACGACCACACCGTGATGGACCCGGTCACCTGGGCCTGGGCGTTGAGGCTCTTGGCGGGCTTCTTCGCCCCGCCGCCGGTGGCGCAGCCACCGGTCACCGCGACCGCGAGTGCTCCGATGCCCGCTCGCAGCACCGAACGCCGACTTGTCCGCATTGACATTGACACCGTGCCCTCCCTTGCCGCAATACTGAATGCTGTATACAGCACACTGTATGACGGGCCTTCGTCAAGACCCTTGGCCGATCCCGTCACAACCCCCGAGCGATGAGGCAGGTTCACCTGTGGGCCATCCGTACATCCCGAACAGCGATCCCGAGATCCGAAAGCGCATGCTGGCGGCGGTCGGCGCGGCGAGCGTCGAGGAGTTCTACGCCGACATCCCCGACGCGATCCGGCTGCACCGGCCGCTGGATCTGCCGGCCCCGCTGCGCTCGGAGGCCGAACTGGTCCGACACATGGACCGGCTCCTGTCCCGCAACAAATTGGCCGAGCTGAGCTTCCTGGGCGCCGGCTGCTATCAGCACCACGTGCCGGCGGTGGTCGAGGAGATCGCGAACCGGAGCGAGTTCCTGACCGCGTACGCCGGCGAGCCCTATGAGGACCACGGCCGGTTCCAGGCGCTGTGGGAGTACCAGTCGCTGATGGGCGAGCTGCTGGAACTGGACGTCGTCAACGTCCCGACCTACGACGGCTTCCAGGCGGCGGGCACGGCGCTGCGGATGGCCGGCCGGGTCACCGGACGGCGCCGGCTGCTGGTGGTCGGGCCGATCGACCCGGACAAGGTGTCGAAGATCGTCGACTTCGTGCGGCCGGACCACGACGTGGAGGTGCTGGACGGGACGCATGACGGCTGGCAGGCCGCCGATCTGGTGGTCGGTGCCGACGTGGCCGCGGTCTACATCGAGGCGCCGAACTACCACGGCGTGCTGGACGCCGCGCTGCCGACGCTGGCCGAGCGGGCGCACGCGGTCGGCGCGCTGTTCGTGGTCGGCTGCAACCCGATCTCGCTGGGCGCGGTGGCCTCACCTGCCTCCTACGGCGCCGACATCGTGTGCGGCGACGTCCAGCCGCTGGGGATCCGGATGAGCTTCGGCGGCGGCAACGCCGGGTTCATCGCCACCCGGGACGAGGAGCGGCTGGTGCGGGAGTTCCCGTCGCGGCTGTTCGGGGTGGTGCCGACGGTGGTCGAGGGCGAATACGGGTTCGGCGACGTGTTCTACGACCGCACCTCCTTCGCGCTGCGGGAGGAGGGGAAGGAGTGGGTCGGGACCGCCTCCGCCCTCAACGGGATCATGGCCGGTGTCTACCTGGCGCTGATGGGACCGCGCGGGATGCGGGAGATCGGGGAGACGATTCTCGCGCTCACCGCTTATGCGCAGGAGCGGTTGGCGGCGGTGCCTTTCGTCGCTGTGCCGAACGCCTCCTCGGTGTCGTTCGCCGACTTCGTGGTGCGGTTCACCGGGTCGCGGACGGCCGCGGAAATCAACGCCCTGCTTCTGGAGCGCGGGATCCAGGGCGGCAAGGTGCTGTCCGACACCGACGCGCTGTTCTGCGTGACCGAGGTCCATGCGCGCGAGGACGTCGATCGTCTCGCCGCTGTTCTTGAGGAGATTGCCAAGTGAGCGCGTCGTCGCCGCGTACCCCTGTTCCGGTCGAGGACGCGCGGATCGCGCCGAAGCCGGGGCTGCGTCGTTTTCATCAGGCCCGGTGGGATGAGCCGCTGATCTTCGAGCTGACGAGCCCGGGGGAGCGTGGGGTCGGGGTCCCCGTCACCGACTTGCCGGTGCCCGCGTTGCCTGCCGGGTTGGCGCGTGCCGAGGCGCCGCGGCTGCCGGAGATGTCGCAGCCGCACGTGTTGCGGCACTACATGCGGCTCTCGCAGGAGACGTTGGGCGTCGATCTGAACGTCGACGTGGGTCAGGGCACGTGCACGATGAAGTACAGCCCGAAGGTGAACGACTCGTTCGTGCGGGATCCGCGGATCGCTTCGCTGCACCCTTTGCAGGATGAGGGGACGGTGCAGGGGGTGCTGGAGATCCTGTACCGGCTGGAGGGGCTGCTGAAGGAGATATCCGGGATGGACCGGGTGTCGTTGCAGCCCGGGTCGGGGTCGTCGGCGATCTACGCGAACGTGTCGATGATCCGCGCCTACCACGCCTCGCGGGGCGAGGGCGAACTGCGGGACGAGATCATCACGACGCAGTTCTCGCACCCCACGAACGCCGCCGCGCCGAAGACCGCCGGATACCGCGTCATCACCCTGATGCCGGACGCGGACGGGTATCCGGACATCGAGGCCCTGCGGGCGGCGGTCGGGCCCCGGACGGCCGCGCTGCTGATCACGAACCCCGAGGACACGGGGATCTTCAACCCGCGGATCGAGGAGTTCGTGCGGCTGGTGCACGGCGTCGGCGGGCTGTGCTGCTACGACCAGGCCAACGCGAACGGGATCCTGGGGATCACCCGGGCCCGGGACGCCGGGTTCGACCTGTGCCACTTCAACCTGCACAAGACGTTCTCGACGCCGCACATGTGCGGCGGGCCGGCTGCCGGGGCTTCGGCGGTGACGTCGGCGCTGGAGCCGTTCCTGCCCCGGCCGACGGTCGAGTTCGACGGCTCGCGGTACTACATCGACGACGACCGGCCGGAGTCGATCGGCAAGATCCGGCCGTTCTACGGCGTGGTCCCGAACCTGGTGCGCGCGTACGCGTGGATCATGGCGCTGGGCGCCGAGGGGCTGCGGGACGTGGCCGAGACCTCGGTGCTGAACAACAACTACCTGATCTCGAAGGTGCTGGAGATCGAGGGCGTGTCGCTGCCCTACGCGCGCGGCCGGCGGCGCGTGGAGCAGGCGCGCTACAGCTGGGAGAAGCTGAACGCGGACACCGGGATCCACTCCGAGCAGATCGGCTACCGCGTGGCCGACTTCGGGACGCACTACTGGACGAGCCACCACCCGTACCTGGTGCCGGAGCCGATGACGCTGGAGCCGACGGAGTCGTATTCGCAGGCGGACCTGGACGAGTACGCGCGGATCCTGGCCGAGGTCGCGCGCGAGGCTTATGAGGAGCCTGAGACGGTGCGGACGGCGCCGCACAACGGGCCGATCCATTCGATGCGGGACGCGTCGCTGGAGGATCCGGGGACTTGGGCGGTCACCTGGCGGGCCTACCGGCGGAAGCTCGCGTGAGAGGCGGGCGGGCCGGCGCGGCGTCCAGCCACCAGAGGCCGCACTCATGAAGGTCGGGCTCGTGGTGAACCCGGTCGCCGGCGTCGGCGGCCGGGTCGGCCTCAAGGGCAGCGATGGTGCGGAGGTGCAGGCGCGGGCGTTCGCGCTCGGTGCTGTGCCGCAGGCTGCCGAGCGTGCGACGGTCGCCTTGGCTGAGCTGCGCGCGCGGCGGCCGGAG
Organism: Catenulispora pinisilvae; assembly: GCF_015356865.1. GTDB lineage: Bacteria > Actinomycetota > Actinomycetes > Streptomycetales > Catenulisporaceae > Catenulispora > Catenulispora pinisilvae. Next base: position 1,386 of record NZ_JAAFZA010000285.1, on the reverse strand, counting down.
GTCTCGGTGCTGACCGTGGCCGGGGCGATGGGGGAGGCGGCGGCGCGCGCTGCGGGGATTGTGCCCGAGGTGGTCTTCGCCGCCGCCGATCCGACCTCCGCCGCCGACACCATCGCAGCCGCCCGCGCCTTGGCCCCGCAGGTCGACCTCCTCCTCTTCGCTGGCGGCGACGGCACGGCGCGCGACGTCCTCGAAGCCGTCGGCGATGGGGCAGGCGACGCGGTCGGCGACGCGCTCCCGGTCCTCGGCATCCCGACCGGCGTGAAGATGCACTCGGCCGTCTTCGCCGTGAATCCGCGTGCGGCCGGTGAAGTTGCTGCCAGCTACTCGCGCTTGCGTGATGCGGAAGTCGTCGATCGGGTGGACGGCTCGCCGCAGCTGTTCGGGTACCTTCGGGTGCCCGACGTTCCGGCGCGCGTCCAGCAGCGCAAGATGGGCAGCTCGGGCGTCACGCCTGATGCGGTCTCGGGCATCGCCGCCGAGCTCCGCTCGCTCGTCGCGCCGGGCGAGCTGCTTATCCTCGGCCCCGGAACGACGACCCGGGCCATCGCCGGGGTGTGGGGGGTCGACGTCCCGGTCCTGGGCGTGAACGTGCTCCAGGACGCGAAGCTGCTGGCCGCCGACGTCACGGCCGACCAGCTCCTCAGGCTCGTCGCCGAGACCCCGGCGCGCATCGCCCTCACTCCCATCGGCGGCCAGGGCTTCCTGCTCGGCCGGGGCAACCAGCAGCTCTCGCCCGAGGTGCTGCGCGCGGTCGGGTTGGACCGGCTGCACGTGGTGGCGACCGAGGCGAAGGTGGTGGCGCTCGGCGGGCGTCCGCTGCTGGTCGACACCGGTGACGACGCGCTGGACCGGGCGTTTCCGCGGTATGTGCGGGTCGGGACCGGGTGGCGACGTACGATCCTTTATCCCCTGAACAATCCCCTGAACAGTCTCCAGAACAACCCCCAGAACAATTCCTTGAACGAAAGGCAGTCCTGATGATCGACCTGAGCGGGAAGAGCGCGATCGTGACCGGCGGTGCGTCCGGGATCGGGCGGGCGAGCGCCGAGGTGCTGGCCGAGCTTGGCGCCGGTGTGGTGATCGCGGACCTGGACGCCGAGCGCGGGGAGCAGACCGCGAAGGAGGTCGGCGGGGTGTTCGTGCGCTGCGACGTGTCGCGAGCGGCGGACTGCGACGCGGTGGTGGCGGCCGCCGTGGCCGCGCACGGGGGTGTCGACGTGCTGTTCAACAACGCCGGGATCATCCGGCGCTCGACCGTGCTGGACATCGCCGAGGACGACTGGGACCTGGTGATGGCGGTCAACGTGAAGTCGATCCTGCTGATGAGCCGGCGGGCGGTGCCGTTGATGGCGGCGGCCGGGGGCGGGAGCATCGTCAACACCG
>NZ_JAAFZA010000284.1 GCF_015356865.1 Catenulispora pinisilvae | reverse complement strand
CAGCCGGTGACCAAAACCCCACCCCCACCCCGAAAGACCAACGCGGCGGTGCCCGGTCAGTGCTCTGACCAGGCGTACGCACACAGAGCTCAGAGTTCAGAGCTCTGCTCGCACAGGGCAGCACTTGTCGCAGCGGCCCGGATGCCACCAGCCCTAGGGCGCCCGGAACCGCCGCGCCCCCCTCACCCCATCGCCGGCAAACCGGCGACCGACAGCAACGTCTCCTGGAACACGTCGAGGATCGCGGCGACCTTCTCCTGGTCCACGTCCGGCCGGCTGCACCGCACCGCCACGTTGATCCGGTCGATCCCGCTCACAATGAAGTAGAACCCCGGTCCCCAGGCCCGCTGCGGGGTCGCGAACTCCACCGTGCGCGCCACCTGCTCCACCGCCGGGGCGAAGCCGGGCGGGGCGAGGATCACGTTGGTGCTGAAGCCCTTGTCGACCGGCGGGTCGGCCTTCTCGAAGTACTCCTCGCGGATGTTCACCACGTAGTCGGGGTCGCAGATGGAGTTCTTGAAGGCGTTCAGTGCCTTGCCGTGGACCTTGGCGGCCAGCCCGGCGAAGGATTGGGTGCCGTCGAACTCGAACAGCATCGGGGCCCACTGGGTCAGCGAGGTCACCACGCCGGCCATGCTCGGGTCGAAGCGGTTGGCGGAGATGGCGGTCAGCAGGATTGCGGGCCGGCTGAGGACCGTGCGTACCGCGTGGTAGTACGCCGCCAGGACCACCGTCGCCATGCTGACGTCGAGCTTCTCCGCCCCGGCGTGGGCCGCCTCCAGCGGGATGCCGGTCTGCATCGTGACGCCGATCAGCTCCTCGTTGGGGGTGCCGGCCTCCCGCGAGGCCAGGCGCGGCGCGGCCTCCAGCGTCCGCTTCCAGTACCGCTCCGCCGCGCGCAGCCGGAACGCGCCCGCGCCCTGCTGGTCCAGCGCCATCGCGATCGGCTGCCCGGCCGGCGGCGGCAGGGTTTGGCCGGCCAGCAGCGAGTGGAAGTCGTCCTGCATGATCAGCGCGCCGGCGCCGTCGGAGGCCATGTGGTGCACCACGTACAGGACCTTCGTCGGCGTCCCGTCCTCGGTGAACACCCACGCCCGCCACGGGATCCCGTGGTAGATGTCCAGCACGGACTGATGCTTGCTCAGCAGTAACGCCGGCAGCTCGGAAACGTCGGCCACCCCGCGCTCGACCCGCGCCATCACCTCCTCGGCGTCCTGAGCACCGAGGAACTGCCGCGGCGAGCCGTCGGCCTCGAACACGTAGTTCGTCCGCAGCGACTCGTGCCGCTCGGCCAGCGCGCCCAGCGCCGTCCACACGTCCTCGACCGTGCACGGCGTCTTGATGTCCCACACCAGCGGTTGCAGGTTCGCCTCCCACAACCGCGCGTCCGGCATCCGCTCCACGTCGCGGTGCACCGACAGCTGGCCTATCGTCATCGGGTATGTCGTCACGTCCATGACCGACTCAACTCCTTCGTCTCCTCGTCCCAGCGGACCGATTCAGCCGGACCGATTCAGCCGGACCCACTCAGCGGGCTGATTCAGACCCCGGTCGGGCAATCGGGGTCGAACGCGGCGGCCAGCAGGATCTCCTCCATCGTCCGCAGGATCGCCACCTGCTCGCTCGGCGACAAAGCCTGCGTGTCCGAGCGCAGCGTCACGTTCACGGTGTCCGGGCTCCCGTTGACGTCCAGGTACGCCTTGACGTCCGGCGTGTTCGACCGGATCCCCCACGTGAGGCGCGACGACGGCAGCGCGTCCCAGAGCTGCTCGGCGTCCGCCACCGCCTCCGGCTCGGCCACCGGCTGCGCCAGCGTCTTGCGCCGGTCGTTGAAATACAGCATCAGATCCAGTTCCTCGCCGCGTTCCTTCTCCACCCGCTTACGCATCTCGGCCATCTTGCGCGGGTCGTAGTACGCGTTCTTGCCGGTGGCGATCTGCGCGTGCCAGGCCCGCCCCACCGCCTCGTCGAACGTGCAGTCCCGCACGTCGAATACGCACAGCCCGGGCTGCGCCAGCACGCTCACCGACGGCGCGAAGTCCGGCCGGAACCGGTTGCTCACCACCATCCGGATCGCGCTCGGCCCGGCGTGGGTGACGCGCTCCAGCGCGACCGCGTACGCGGTGAGCAGCACCGGCCCGCTGTGCAGGCCGGTACGGGCACTGATCGCCCCGACCGCCAGAAACGCCGCCCGCGAGTCGTACGTGCAGTCCCACCAGCGCGGATCGCACCCCGGATACGGCCCGTTGAACCGCCGTGCCGGAACCTCCCTGAGCCACTTCTCCCAATACCGCAGCGACGCCTCGCACTGCCGCGCCGCCGACGCCCCGCGCTGCTTACGGGCCAGCTCCATCGGCTGTATCCCGCCGCGCGCTGCCAACTCCGCCCCGGTCCGGCGGTCCAGGTTCACCAGGTCCCCGACCAGCGCGTCGAAGCCGTAGGCGTCGATCACCATGTGCGGATACATCGCCACGAAGTGGTCCGGCACGCCGTCCTTGCGGATCACGGCCATCCGCACCGGCCAGTCCTGGGCGATGTCGAAGGGTTCGAACTCGTAGCGTTCGCGCGTGGCCTCGGCCACCGCGGCCGGATCCTCGCCGTCCTCGATGTCGATGACCTCAAGCCCTACCTCGCCGGATTCGGCCAGCATCTGGCGCGGCTGCCCGTCCGGCTCGGTCCGGATCCGGGTCCGCAGCGACTCGTGCCGGGCCATGATGAACGCCAGCAGGCGCTTGAGGTGCTCCAGCGACGTCCCCTCCTCCAGCCGCATCGCACCACCGATCATGAACACCGAGCCGAAGCCGTTCATCATCCGCCAGACGGTCCACTGCCCCCAGGTCAGCTCCTCGCTGCCGGCGCCCTCGCCGTGGAACGGCACCATGATCGTGTGCTGCATCGCCTCACCGCCCGTGCGTCGCGGCGAACCAGTCGATGGTCGCCGTCAGCCCCTTGTCCAGGTCCACGACCGGCGCCCAGTCCAGCGCCGAGCCGGCCAGCGTGATGTCCGGACGCCGCAGGTCGGGGTCATCGCCCGGACGCGGCACGAACACCGTCGGCGCCGTCGATCCGCACAGCTCCCGCACCCGCCCGGCCAGCTCCAGGATCGTCAGCTCGGCCGGGTTCCCGATGTTGATCGGCCCCGGATGCCCGGCGCGCGCCGCGGCCAGGATGCCCGCGACCGTGTCGTCCACGTAGCACAGCGATCTGGTCTGCTGCCCGTCCCCGGCGACCGTGATCTGCCGGCCGGCCAGCGCCTGGCTGACGAACGTCGGCACGGCCCGGCCGTCCAGCGGCCGCATGCGCGGGCCGTAGGTGTTGAACAGCCGCACGATGGTCGTGTCGAAGCCCAGATGTGCGCGGTGCGTCGCGGTCAGCGCCTCGGCGAACCGCTTCGCCTCGTCGTACTGGCTGCGCGGCCCGATCGGGTTGACGTTGCCCCAGTACGACTCGACCTGCGGGTGCACCAGCGGGTCGCCGTAGACCTCGGAGGTCGAGGCCAGCAGGAAGCGCGCGTCCTTGCGCCCGGCCAGCTCCAGCGCGTGCAGCGTGCCGTGCGCGCCGGCTTTCAACGTGGCCAACGGGTGGCGCGCGTAGTCGTGCGGCGAGGCCGGGGAGGCGAGGTGGAAGACGACGTCCACGGGACCCGCCACATCGAAGGGTTCTGTGACGTCGCGCTCCAGCAGTTCGAACCCTGGATCCTCGGCGAGGTGCGCGACGTTGTCCGCGGAACCGGTGAGGAAGTTGTCCACGCACACCACCCGCACCCCGGTGTCGCGGAGCCGGTCGCACAGGTGGGACCCGACGAATCCGGCCCCTCCGGTCACCACCGCCCGGTGGATCTCGCGCTCCCGCATGGTCACCGGCCTCACGACTCGCGCAGCGAGCGGCCGGTCTTGGTCAGGAACACGTCGTCCAGCGTCGGCCGGTGCACCTCGACCGTGGACGTGATGATCCCGGCGTCGTCCAGGGCCCGCATCACGCGCGGCACCGCGGTCCCGCCGTCCTCGACCGCCAGCCGCAGCATGCCGCCGTCCCGGACCTCGACCTCGGTCAGGTAGTCCTGGCCGGTCAGTACCTCCCCGGCCTTCTCGGCGAACTCCTCGCCGACCCCGACGGTGACGATGTCCCCTGATATCTCGCGCTTGAGCGTGTCCGGCGTGCCCTCGGCCACGATGACGCCGCCGTCGATGATCGCCACCCGGTCGCACAGCACGTCGGCCTCTTCCAGGTAGTGCGTGGTGAGGAAGACGGTCATGCCCTCCGAGCGCAGCCGGCGCACCTCGTCCCACATGTGCGCGCGGCTCTGCGGGTCCAGTCCGGTGGTCGGCTCGTCCAGGAAGACCACCTTGGGCCGGTGGATGATGCCCATCGCGATGTCGACGCGGCGCCGCTGGCCGCCGGAGTAGGTCTTGCAGGCCCGGTCGGCGTACTCGGTGAGTTCGAACGCTGCCAACGCCGCGATCGCCCGGCGCTGCGCCTCGGCCTTGCCGATGCCGTGCATCCGGGCCTGCAGGACGAGCTCCTCGCGCGCCGTGGCGTCGTCGGTCGTGGCGCCGCCCTGCGCGATGTAGCCGATCGCCGCGCGGACCCCGGCCTGCTGGGAGCGCAGGTTCGCCCCGGCGATGGTCGCCTCGCCGGCGTCCGGCGGGATCAGCGTGGCCAGCATCCGCAGCGTGGTGGTCTTCCCGGCGCCGTTCGGGCCGAGGAACCCGAAGATCTCGCCCTCGGCGACGTCCAGGTCGACCCCGGCGACCGCGTCCACCTTGGTGGTCTTGCGGCGCGAGCGGGTCTCGTAGCTCTTGGCCAGACCCTTGACTTCGATGATGCCCATCGTCTTGCCCCCTTACCGGACCGACTTGGCGAACTTGCGGCCGGACCAGACGACGGTGAGGACCGCGAGCCCGCCGAGCATGGCGAAGGCCTTCCAGATCGACGGGTCGCCGGGGTGGCCGGTGAACAGCGCGCGCATCCCGGTCACGGCCCAGTTGAACGGGTTGCCGTTGGCCGTGTCGCGCAGCCACAGCGGGGCCAGCGCGATCGGCAGCAGCGTGCCGGACAGCAGCATCAGCGGCTGCGCCACGTTGTTGATCAGCTGGCCCAGCACCGCCGGGTTCTTGATCTTCAGCGCCACGCCGTAGGAGAACGACGCGCTGGTCAAGGTGATCAGGGCCAGGATGCCGTAGCCGATCAGCAGGGCCGGGATGCTGACGGTCAGCCCGAACAGCAGCGAGAGCACGATGATGATGGCCGCCTGGACCACCAGCACCACCACGTCGCGCAGGGCCCGGCCGAGCAGCAGCGCGATCCGGCTCACCGGAGTCACCCGGGCCCGCTCGACGATGCCCGAGGCCAGCTCGCGCAGCAGGTCGAAGCCCGCGTACAGACCGCCGGCCAGGGCCAGGGCGACCAACATGCCGGGGACGTAGATGCGGTAGGCCTGGGCCTGGGAGTGCGCGCCCATGGTGGCCAGGGCCGGCTTGAGCAGCGGGGCGAACAGCAGCAGGAAGACCACCGGCTGGGAGACGCCGAGCACCACCCACAACGGCGAGCGCAGCATCAGCTTGACGTTGCGGTGGAAGATCAGCCACGTATCATGCAGGACCTTCAAGGGGTTCCCTCTCTTTCTCGCCCGGGGGCGGATCCGCCAGAAGCGCCAGCCGCCCGGCGGCGGCGATGGCGCCCCCGGCGACGGCGAACGAAGCGCGGACGCGGGCCGCCGCCTTGCGGATGGCTTTGTCTTCGAGCACTGATTGGATCGACTCGCGCAGCACTTCCGGCCGGGTTCTGGCGAAGCTGACCCGCACGCCCGCTCCGGCGGCCGCGACCTGCGCGGCGTTGATCGGCTGGTCGCCCTTGATCGGCGCGAGGACCAACGGGACGCCGTGCGCCAGCGATTCGCAGACCGTGTTCAGACCGCCGTGCGACACGACCGCGTCCAGCTTGGGCATCAGCTCCAACACCGGGACCCGGGCGCGGACCAGGACGTGGTCCGGCGGGTCGGGGATCGTTTCCGGCGGTGCGGTCACGACCGCCTGGATCCCGAGCGGCCGTACGGCTTCCACCGCTCGTTCGTAGAAGCCGTGGGACGTCTCGGCGGCCAGTGTCCCCATCGAGATCAGGACGTGTTTCCGGTCGGGGTCGAGCCAGTCCGTCGGGAAGTCGCGGTCGGCCGGACGCTCGGCGAGCGACGGCCCGACCAGCACCGCGTTGTCCGGCCACGCCAGCGGACCGGTCAGCGCGGTGCCGGTGAACGCTATGAGCAGGTGCGGTGAGAAGCGCAGATCGTGCGGCGGCTCGCCGGGCAGGTTCGCGTGCGCCCAAAGGCCTGCCAGCTGACCGTGGATCCAGGCCTCCACCTTCGGCAGGGCACTGCGATACGGCCGGGTCAGCTCCATCGTCGTCGGCGCCATCGACGCCCACGTCAGGCCGTACCGATGCGCGATGAGCGCACCGGCGACGGCATGCTGGTCCACGGCGAGCACGTCCGGCTGAAACGCCTGGACCGCCTTGTCCACGCCCTTCAGCGAGACCTTGCAGTGCGGGACGATGTACTCCTCCCACCGGGTCTTCGCCGCCGCCATCCCGCGATCGGCCTGACGCCGGTGCGGACGCAGCGGGATCTGCTGGATCACCGCCTCCGGGCCGACCAGGGGCCTGAGATAGGACTCCGAGCCGGCCCAGGCCACTTCGTGGCCTTGTGCGGTCAGCGTTTTCGCCACCGCCGCCATCGGGTTCACGTGCCCGGTGAGCGGCAGGCTGACGAACAGGAACCGGCTCATGTGCCGTCGGCCTCGGCGCTGTGTGCGGTGCTCTGCGCGGCGGCTTCGGCGGCAGTCCGTGCGGCTTGGGCAGCCGCCGCGGCCACGAACGCGGCGACGTCGCCGAGCGTGAGGGCGATGATCTGGTCGACTTCGAGCCCTGCGACGTGGGCGGCCAGGTCCACACCGGGGCCGAAACGCTTCTGTAGCACCCGGCTGAACGCGGCCAGCTCGATGCTCTCCAACTCCAGATCGCCGTCCAGCGTCGTGGCGGGGGAGACGGTCGCGCTCCAGCCGTCCTCCTCGTCGAGCACCACGCGCAGCAGCGCCACGATTCCCTGGTACATCTTCGGCGGCTTGACCGCGCGGATCGCGCCGTACGTCATCACGCCGGTGTCAAAGCCCTTCTTCATCAACGGCCCGGCATAGAAGAACCCGAGCACGTCGGCGCCGCGCTCGCGCGCCAACTCGACCATCGTGGCCCGGCCGTGCTCCGGCTTCTTGATCAGCGCGAACTCCGGATCCCAGGAGTTGGCCACGGCCCGGCTCCAGTCCACCGAGGCGACGTCGGTGAACCCGGCGGCGCGCGCCAGGCGCTCGTGCTCGGGCAGCGAGGAGAAGCTGGGCATCACCTGGTGCTTGAGGATCTGGTCGACCAGCTCTTGTTCGGACTCTGACAGCGCGCCGTCGCGGACCGACCAGGTGGCGATCGCCAGCCGGCCGCCGGGCCGCAGCAGGCGCATCGCCTCGGCGAAGAACGCCTCGCGGTCCTCGATGTGCATCAGGCTCTCGACCGCCCACAGCACGTCGAAGGACTCGTCGGGGAAGCCGGTCGCCAACGCGTCGAGCCGGTGGAACTCGGCCCGCTCGGCGAGCCCGACCTCCCAGGCCTTCTCGGTGGCGCGGACCGCCTGCTGTGCGCTCAGCGTGACGCCGACCACCGAGCAGCCCAGCGTCCCGGCCAGATACAGCGCCGGGCCGCCGATGCCGCAGCCGACGTCCAGGACCCGCGCCCGCTCCGGGACGCCGGCGTAGGCGACGAGTTCGTGGACCAGGCGGTCGGTCGCTCTGTGCCGGTCGGCACCCTCGGCGTCCGGGCGCTCGCCCTCGTCCCAGAAACCGTGGTGGACGTGTTCGCCCCACAGTTCTTCGTAAAGATCGAGCGTGGTGTCGTAATACCGCTCGACCGCCGGGTTCATGTCAGCTTTCACCGGTGCTCCATTGAATGCGGGCGGAAAAGACGAGTCGGACGACCGGCGATGACGTTAGCGGGGTGCTCTCCGGATGGTCAACGCTGAAATTTTTCACTACGCAAGCGCTTTAGTGCAGAGTTCTGACCTGCGAATTTTACTCGAACATGACGGACTACTTGACGCTGGAGTCCGCTTGCGCCAAAGCTTGCGATCGTCGCCGAACGGCTGCGGCGGGTCCGTGCCGCACCCTTACGGGTACTTGGCGTTTCTCACTTTTCAGGTAGGTCCTTTTCGCGTGGGCGGAGGTGTGGGTAATGGCTGCTGGAATCGACATTCCCACGGACCCGGAATGGGTTGACGAGGTGTTGTTGGCGGGGCCGGACAATCAGGTGTGCCTGGTTCTCGGCGAGCCGGTCGACCGGGCTTCGCTGCGCCGCATGGTCGCGGCGCGGCAAGAGGCCCTGACCGCTGCCGGCCTGCGCGCCGGCGGCTCGCTGGCGCTGTGCCTGCCGCCGTCGCTGGCCTTCATCACGAACCTGTTGGCCACCTGGCGGATCGGCGCCCGCGCCGCACTGCTGGACCACCGGCTGACCGCGTTCGAGGTGGAGCAGGCGATCGCGCGGCTGGCACCGCAGTACGTGGTGCGGGCCGAGCACACCAGCGGCGGCGCGCTGCGCGCGTTCCACGAGGTGCGGGAGATGGTCGTCGCCAACCCCGACGGTCAGCCCTCTGAGACGTCGCACGCGCTGGTCCAGCTGAGCTCGGGCTCGACCGGGCCGTCGAAGGCGATCGGCCGCACCGCCTCGGACCTCATCGCCGAGATCGACCGGTACACGGCGATCGGCGAGGGCGTCCCGAGCGGCGGCGAGCGGATCGTGTCGCTGGCCTCGATGGTGCACGTGCTCGGTCTCGTCGGCGGGCTGCTGTACGGCCTGCACGCCGGGGCCCAGCTGGTGCTGCCGGGCCGGATGACCGCCGAGGCCATCTTGGCCGCGGTCGCCGCCGGACCGGAACCGACCACGCTGTTGGGCGTCCCGTTCCACATCGAGCTGCTGGCCGCGGTCGCCGAACCGCCGCGGCTCCCGCAGCTGACCGGGATGACGACCGGCGGCGAGCTGGTCCGGGCCCAGGTGCACGACGCGTTCGTCGACCGGTACGGAATCCGGCTCGGGAACATGTACGGGATGACAGAGCTCGGAGTCATCGCCACCGACCTGTTCGGCGCCCACCGCCCCGCGATCCTGCCGGCCCCCGGCATCGAGATGCGCGCCGACGACGGCGAACTGCACATCGCGATGGAGAACTCCCCGTACGTGGGCCTGGTGGACCCCACGCGCTGGTCCGACGGCTGGCTGCACACCAAGGACGCCGGCTCGGTCGAACCCGGCACCGGCCTGGTCCGGGTGCGCGGCCGCCGCGACTCGCAGGTCTCCATCGGCGGCCTCAAGGTCGACCTGTCAGAGGTCGAACACACCCTGGCCGGCCTGCCCGGCGTCGAGGGCGCGGTGGTGGTGTACGGCAAGGCGATCGAGGCGTACGTGGTCCTCACCCCGGCCGCGTCGCTGGACGACGTGCAAGCCGGACTGACCGAGCGGGTGGCGCCCTACAAGCGGCCGCGGGCGTGGCACGTCGTGGAACGGCTGCCGCGGACCGCCACCGGCAAGCTCGTGCGCGACCAGAGCGTGCTCTCCGGCGCGCGCTGAGCATCTTCAATCGGAAGGAATCGAGAAGCCCATGACGTCGCACGACGAGATCAAGGCGTTCGCCCTCCAGGCACTGGCGGAGATGAACTACGACACCGCCGACTTCGACGGCGAGACCCAGCTCGGCCCGGCCGGCGCCGACCTGGAATCGCTGGCCCTGGCCGAGCTGGGCGTCCGCGTCGAGGAGCGCTTCGCCGTCCGCTTCAGCGACGACGAATTGGACGAGCTGGCGGCGCTGACCATCGACGAGTTCTGCGCCGCGGTCGCCACCCGGCTCGCCGCTCCCGCTGCGTCGGCCTGAGCTGTGGGAAACCGCGAAGCCCGCGAAGTCGGCGAAGCCCGTGAGGTCGGCGGAGTTGGCGAGGCCCCCGAGGCCCGCGACGAGGTGCTGGCGATGCTGGCGACCTACGGCGAACGCCGGCCCGAGGAAGTCCCCGAATCGGTGGACTCCCTGGAACTGGCCTGGCTGATCCACCAGATCGAACAACGCTACGGCCGCCCGTTCGACGCCGACGACGAGGCGCTGGCGCGGATGACGACGGTCGGCGCGGTGGTGGACGTGCTCGGGGAGCTGGGTTTCGGAGGCGCGGGGTGAGCGGGGATGGGATCGCGGGCCAGGCTCCGTCCACCTCTCGCGCGCGGCGTGGGGCGACCGAGGTCGTGATCCGCGGCATGTCGGTGTTCAGCGCGTTCGGCCCGGGCGTCGACGCACTGGCCGAGGCGGCATTCGCCGGCGAAACCGGCTTCGCACCGGTCGAGCGCTTCGATGTGGCCGGCCGGCGCGCGAAGGCGGCGGCCGTCGCCCCCGGTTCGCCCGAGCTTGCGCGTGAGCTGATTCGGGCTATCGACGAAGCCTGCGACGAAGCCGCGCTCAGCCGCCAGGACCGCGCCGAGCGCCAACTGTTCCTCGCCATCCACGGCGATCCCACCCTCGGCGCCGACGCGTTCGCGGCGGGAATCGCGGCGGCGTGCGGCTTCGGCGGCGCTCGCGCCTACACCTCCGCGTGCGTCGCGGCCAGCACCGCGGTCGCCGACGCCGCGGCACTCATCGCCCACGGACGTGCCGAGCGCGTCGTCATCGCGGCGGGCTACCTCGTCGACGCCGACCAGTACGCACTGTTCGACGCTGGACGTGCCCTGGCCCCGGACGGCCGAGTCCGGCCGTTCAGCGCCGGCCGCGGCGGCCTCCTACTCGGCGACGCGGTAGGCGCGATCGTCCTGGAGGCGGCCACCGACGCCGAGCCCCTGGCACGACTTGCCGGATGGGGACGCAGCGGCGACGCATACCACGTCTGCAAGCCCCGCCCCGACGGTCTCGGCCTGGCCCGCGCCATCGCCGACGCACTCCATCGCGGCACCGTCCAGCCCACCGACGTCGGCTACATCAACGCCCACGGCTCCGGCACCAAGCAGAGCGACGCGGCCGAGGCCGCAGGGCTGCGCGCCGCACTCGGCGACGCGGCAGCGAAGATCCCGGTGAGCTCGACCAAGTCGATCCACGGCCAGGCCCTCGAAGCCGGCGCGCTCCTGGAACTCATCCTCACGGTCGCGGCATTGCGCGCCGGACGCCTGCCCCTCAACGCGGGCTACCTCGGCCCGGACGACGACTGCGCACTGGCCCTGGTCCTCGAACCGGCCGCGGCGGATCTCGGCTACGCGCTGACGCTCAACGTCGCATTCGGCGGCGCGAACACGGCACTGCTGGTAGGCGCGCCATGAGCCAGACCACTGAGACGAATGCCGGCGGGCTTGAGCAGAAGGCCACACCGCAGAACCTCCCGAGCGACATGACCGCCGCACCCGGCCGCGCCATCACCGCAGCCGTGCCGCAGCAGGTCGACAGGAGCGCCGCCGCCGAGCCGCAGGCCACACACGCGAGCGCCCCGCCCGATCCGCAGCTCACTCATATGCCCGCGGTTGGTGACCCAGCACCGGCCATCACCGCCGCCACCCCGCTCCAAGCCGCCGCCCTCGGCCTCAGCATCGTCGCCGAAGCCCGCTGGCCCGAATCAGCCCACGACCACACCCCGCCCAACCTCCCCGGCTTCATTCTCTCCAGCTTCAGTCCCATCGCCGCCGAGACCGCCGCCCGCTGCCTCAGCCGCCGCCCCGAAGCCGCTCGGCCTTCCGCGACGGCCGTCGTGATCGCCACCGCCCGAGGCGACCGTCAGAGCGCTGCCCACGTCGCCCAAACCGTTGCCGCCAGCGGAATCCTCGGCCCGCTCCTCTTCTTCCAATCCGTCCCGAACGCGGTAGCCGGCCACATCGCCGCGCGCTGGAACCTCACCGGTCCCGTCGTCTGCCTCGCCGATCCCGTATCAGCGCTGGAAACCGCGGCGCTCCTGATCGAGGACGGCGACGCCGACCAAGCGATCCTCCTCCACATAGAGCAGGGCGATCGCGACCAGGCCCACGCGGTTCTCCTCCAACCGGTCGACGCCCGACCGGTCGACGCCGCCCAACCACCCCCAGGAGCCCACCC
>NZ_JAAFZA010000283.1 GCF_015356865.1 Catenulispora pinisilvae | reverse complement strand
CCACCGTCCCCGCCCCCTGAGACCCGCGCCCGCGCGATCGCCCACGGCTCAAGCCGATCCCACCGCTCGACGACCACCGGCGCGCCGTGCACCTCCGTCAAACGGGCTTCAAGCGCGGCCGGGCTTGGGATCTCTGCGGAAGCGGGCATCCGCACAACATAACCGGCGCCGACCGGCGCTGCGTCGAAATCCTCCCGGCCCTGGCCGCGACCTAGGATCCGGGTATGTCAGTCGAGATCGAGGTCCTCCAGACCCCCACCGCCGAGATCGTCGAGGCGTTCGCCCGCCTCCTTCCGCAACTGTCGTCCAGCGCCGCCCCGCTGGACGCGGACGCCCTCAGCCGGCTGGCCGACTGGCCCGGCCTGACCACCCTGCTCGCCCGCCACGACACCGCGATCGTCGGCACCCTCACCCTGGTGACCTTCCCCACCCCTACCGGCCTGCGCGCCTGGATCGAGGACGTGGTCGTGGACGAGTCGGCCCGCGGCCTCGGCGTCGGCGCCGCCCTGACGAAGGACGCGATCCGGCGCGCGCAAGAGGCCGGCGCCCGCTCCCTCGACCTGACCTCCCGCGCATCCCGGGCCGCAGCCAACCGCCTCTACGAACGGCTGGGCTTCGCCGTGCGCGACTCGAAGCTCTATCGGTTCGCGGGGTAGGCGGCGCTGGCTCCGGAGACGAACAGAGTCACTGCATTGACGTTGGCGCAGCATGCGGCTGCGGTCCGTGGATGGTGGCGATCCTGTCAGGGGCGGCTTCTACGATCCGGGGTCATGGAGATCAGCACGTGGTGGGGCATCGTCGAGCAGGCGCGCGCCGCAGTCGGCGACCGGGCCGACGATAGAGACCCGCCCGATGACCCGTTGCCCGACGCGCTGGTAGACGTACTCGCCGCGCTGGAGCCGGCCGACATCATCGACTTCTACGTGAAGCACGTGGAGCTGACCGATTCCGCGGAGCGGTATCCGCTGATGTGGGCAGCCTTTCTGATCGAGGGCAGCTTCACGGACGATGGGTTCATGGACTTCCGCGACGGACTGATGCTGCTCGGGCACGAGACGTTCAAGCGTGCTGTGGCCGATCCCGACTCCCTGGCCGATCTATCGGTGGTCCTCAGGATGAGTCGCGACGAGGGCGGCTGGATCGGCTACGAGACGCTGAGCTACCTGATCAAGGATGCGTATCAAAGGGCCCGGGGCGAGACCGACACATTCGACACGGCGCTGGAGGCCGCGATCAAAGGCATGACGCGTCCCGAACTGCCCAGCGGTGGCAACTGGGACCCGGAGGACGACGACGCGATGAGGCACCACCTTCCCCGCCTCGCGGCACTCTTCCTGGACTGAGGGGATGAGGGGCAGATCACCGACCCCACCTACCGCGATCAAGAACAGCTGTTGTGACATGACTCGATAGGCACATGACTCGATAGGCGGTGCCTGTCCTGCCTCAATGGATCTGTTTCGCGGCAACGGCCGCGACCTGCGACGACCAGATGAGCCGAGACACGGGTCGCAGGTCCCGAGGTCTCCCGGCCGAGGCGGCCCGAAGAACATGACTGCCGGTCGCTGCCCCAGTTGATGTGGTCCGGGAAGCTGGCGTGTCACGCCTCGATGAACCGCTCGTGGACCCGGTCCCAGGAGGCCATCGCCGACTTGTCGCCGCCCAATGCGGAAAGCAGGCGTGGGAAGTAGGCCGCGAGGCGTTCCTCGTAGTTCCGGCGGCCTTCGATGAGGTCGTTGGCTGCTTCCAACAGCTCGGGGACGGTCTCCTCGATCCGCTGCCGGGTCATCGACGCCTCGCGCACGCCGCTGCCGTCACCGTCCTCCGTCTGGTGGGTGACACCGCCGAAGGACGGGAAGCGCACTGTATCTGGCAGAAGTGAGTGGAAGGGCACCCCGTTGTGGAAGTACTCGAACCAAGCTCCGCCGGAGAGCGCCAGCCAAGGCGTGCCGACCGCGAGCGCGGCGAAGGAGAATCCTGAGTGCGGTGAGAGGAGCAGCGCGGCGCGTTGGACCAGCGCCAACTGCACCAGCAGCGGGAGGTCATAGCCGTCGACCGCATCGACCGCGGCCATCAATTCGGCTGCGTCCCTGTGCGGCATCGCGCTGGAGCGGCGCCTGTGCGCCCCGGCAGTCTTGCCGATCAGGACGATAGTCGCGTCCGGCCATGCCGCGCGTAGTTCACGGAGCATCAGGAGCCAGGATCCGGTGGACGGGTAGCTGGCTCGTCCTCCACCCCCGCTGGGCAGCACGGCAAGCACCGGACCGGAGCCCAAATGCGGCGCGAGGATTTGCTCGGCCTCCTGCCGCGCCTGCGCCGGAAGACGCAGCCGCAGGTGCTGCTCAGGCCGGAGGGGAAGACCGGGGGCGTTGCCGGGCGCCGTGAAGTGCGCGGCTGCGGCATCGGACAATTGGGCGAGGCGGGGGAACTTGGCCTGCTCGGTCGGGTCATCGCGCCGGTAGCAGCGATACGTCCACTCGAAATCGCGTGGCACCTTCGCGTAGGGGGCGTCCGGGAATCCCGTCTCGGTCGGGTCGAACGTCACCGGGTACACGGCATCAAGGAAGTCGCAGCACTCGGCCAGTTCGAGCGGGGAGCGATAGGGCAAGGCGAGGGAGACGGCAAGGCCCGGATTGGTGGCGGCGTAGGCGCCGGCAATCTGCAAGCCCTCGATCACATGGCCGACAGGCGGATAGGTTGACCAGTCGACCAGAAGCCGTCCGGGCGCGGTGGAGACACGCGAAGTCGAGACAGGGTAAGGCATCGGGATCTCTCCAGGGAAGGCGCGCCCACGTCGGCGCGACGGGGCGCGGCGGTCAGGGCTTGTTCTGACACGTCGGGCGGCGGCCAGTGAGGGGCCGCATCCCTGGGAGGTCACTTCACAGCGGGGAGACTACCAACCGGCGTGCCTCGCCCGCCTCGTATTTTCGCGCCGAGCAACGGCCTTCGCCGAGACTATCCAGACTCACCGCGACAGGACAGTTGACCTGTACGGCTCAGAGCACAGGTCGTCGAGCTCTCCGCCGAGAGTCAGCCGGTCGGCCCGGCTTGCAGGACTTCGTCGGCATCGGGGTCAGCGACCTCCCAACCGAGCGCGTCGGCCATCCGTACTGCCAGCGCTCGCGCGTTTTCGTAGGCCCGGGGACAGCCGGAGGAACAGATCAGCTCCACCATGTTGACCCGCTCAGGCACCTTTCCCTTGCGGACGGCGTAGTTGCCGGCGCCGTCGGACGCGATCAGGGCCAGATGGAGCCAGTCGAGGTCGGCCTCAGCCTCGTAGAAAGCCAGGTCAGTCCGGCGAAGGCCGGGTACCGACTCCAGCAGTTCCACCAGCACATCCACCGGGACGCTCTCGCCGTAGCGGTCGTCCGAGCGAACGGTCAGGTACCTATACACTCCCGCATCCTCGCACCTGTGCCAAAGGCGGCGAGCTTGGTGCGGCATGGGTTCCAGCTCTCCCGGCCTGGCCCCGTCCGGCACTATGCAGACCTACGACCCGGCACACGCGGCTAGGAGGTCTCCTGGTCTGACGCCCGCGGAGAGTCACGGGCAGGGCGCGTCGAGGCGGTCGGGGTGTCATCCACGGTGGGGCTACGAATTCATTAGCCCGCCCTCGCTCATCGATGCCAAGATCCGGGAATGGAGAAGTCCGGCATCACACGTGCGATCACGGCTGCGACTTCGGTCGCCGCATCGCTCGGGCTGCCAGTCGACGACGCAGTCATCCTGCAGAACTCGAACAAGCTGGCACTGCGGCTTACCCCATGCGACGTCTTCGCCCGGGTCGCCCTGGTGGGGCAAGAGGTTGCACAGTTCGAAATCGAGCTCGCTCAGCGGCTCACCGAGGCCGGCGGCCCGGTGTGTCCCTTGGAGGCTCGGGTGGACCCGCGCGTGTACACGCGCGATGGCTTCGCAGTGACGCTGTGGACCTACTACGAGCCCGTGACACCTCACGTCTCACCAGCCGAATACGCCAAGGCGCTGGAGCGGCTGCACGCCGGCATGCGCAAGGTCGACGTGCCGAGCCCGCGGTTCACGGACCGGATCGCGGAGGCGGAGGAAATCGTCGCCAACCCGGATCTCTCGCCGGAGCTCGCCGACGCGGACCGCGTGTTTCTCAGCGCCAGGCTGGGAAGCCTGCGCAAGGCGATCGAGGACCGCGGCGCAGCGGAACAACTGCTCCACGGCGAGCCGTGGTCGGGCAATCTACTCAGCACGAAGCACGGCCCGTTGTTCATCGACCTTGAGACATGCTGCCGCGGACCGGTCGAGTTCGACCTCGCCCACGCTCCCGAGGCGGTCGGCGAGCACTACCCGAACGTCGATCGAGGACTGCTGGACGAGTGCCGACAGCTCGTCTTCGCGATGCTCGCAGCGTGGCGTTGGGAACTCGGCGACCAGTTTCCGAACGGGAGGCGATTCGGGGAGGAATTCCTGCGCTTGCTGCGCGAGGGCCCTCCCTGGCCGTCATTCGACACGGTGACGAGACGACTGGACGGCTTGTAGAAGGCGCCGAAAGTACGTCCCGCCACCTCTGGGCTTCGCCGGATGCGCCAGGTTCGCTGAGACGGGGCAGCCGGGCCACGATAGGTGGCACCTGGCCAGGGGGGTTGGAACTACTGGAGACGTATCGCAGTCCGGACAAGGTCTGCGACGGCTCTTGACCGGCTGTGCGATGGCCAGGCGATCACGGTGGTGACCTTCGGCGCGTCCAGCACGGGTACGGCGGCGAGGTCACTGTGCAGTTGGGCGCGGCACGATTCCGGTGAGACCGCGCAAGCTCGGCCGAGCGCGACGAGCTGCAACAACTGCGCGTGGTCGCGGACCTGCGGGCCGGGGCCGGGCGGGTAGGTGCCGTCGGGGCTGGGCCAGCGTGGCAGGGGCAGGCCCGGCAGCCCGGTGATGTCGGCCATGTGCACATGGGCCCGAACGGCGAGCGGATGCCCGGCCGGCAGGACCACGACCTGGCCCTCCGTGCTGAGCTCTTCGGTGTCGAACCCGGCCGTGGAGTCGAACGGCCGGTGCAGCAGCGCCACGTCGGCTCGGCCCTCGTGCAGGAGTCGTTCCTGCTCGGCGGGGCCGCACAGGATGACGTCGACGGGGACCGCGCCGGGTTCGGCGGCGTACGCGTCGAGCAGTTTCGCCAGCAGTTCGCGTGACGCGCTGGCTTTGGTGGCCAGGACCAGGCCGGGACGGCCGGTCGGGGAAAGGGCGGCGCGGCGGGTCCGGCGCTCGGCGGCGTCGACCGCGTCGAGGGCCGCCCGGCCCTCGGTCAGCAGCACCGAGCCGGCCTCGGTCAGCGTGACGGTGCGGCTGGTCCGATCCAGTAGCGCTGCCCCGAGTCGGCGTTCGAGCTGCTGGATCGCCCGCGATAGAGGTGGCTGCGCGATCCCGAGCCGCTGTGCGGCGCGCCCGAAGTGCAGCTCTTCAGCGACGGCGACGAAGTACCGCAGTTCCCGGGTCTCCATACCGCCACGGTATCCCGCAACGATACCTGGAAGGTATCGTTGCCCACCCGATCAGTGTTGGACCCCGGTCGGGGCCCGCGAGCAGCATGGTCCCCATGAGCGAACGAACGATTGCGTTGGTCACGGGTGCGAACAAGGGAATCGGCTACGAGATCGCCGCGGGCCTCGGCGCACTCGGCTGGAGCGTAGGCGTCGGCGCCCGCGACGAACAGCGCCGCGACGCCGCGGTGGAGAAACTGCGCGCGGCCGGCGTCGAGGCGTTCGGCGTACCCCTGGACGTGACCGACGACGCGAGCGCGACCGCCGCCGCGCGGCTGATCGAGGAACAGGCCGGACGCCTCGACGTGCTCGTCAACAACGCCGCCATCACCGGCGGCATGCCGCAGGAACCCACCCACGTCGACCCCGCCACCATCCGGACGGTCGTGGAGACCAACGTGATCGGCGTCGTCCGCGTCACCAACGCGATGCTGCCGCTGCTGCGCCGCTCCGCCTCACCACGGATCGTGAACATGTCCAGCAGCGTCGGCTCCCTCGCCCGCCAATCAGGACCCACTCCTGAGCAGACGGCGGGCCCGGTGTCCGCGGCGTATGCGACGTCGAAGACGTTCCTGAACGCCGTCACCCTCCAGTACGTCCGGGAGCTGAGCGGCACGAACATCTTGATCAACGCCGGCTGCCCCGGCTTCGTCGCGACCGACCTCAACGGCTTCCGCGGCGTGCGCACCCCCGAACAGGGCGCGGCGATCGCCATCAAACTCGCGACCCTGCCCGACGACGGCCCGACCGGCCAATTCTTCGACGACGCCGGTGTAGTGCCCTGGTGATGCACGGCGCACTTGCCGAGGTGAGGCCGCTTCGCCCGCGCCAACGTTCCGCACCGTTCCGGTTACGCGAACAAGCTCGCTGCGGAGGCGAAGGCCGTCAGCTCCCGCGCGATGTCGGGGCCTGCGGGGATGTAGATGACTTCGGTGACGCCTGAATCAGCGGCTTGAGTGAATCGGTCCCGTATCGAGGCGGCGTCGCCGCTCCAACCGATGTCCAGAAGGGTCGGCCCGGCGGCGGTGGCGACGTCTCGGTCACGGTCGACGAGCCGGACGATGTGGCCCTCGTGAACGATGGTGTGCCTGCGTTCTGGGGGCTGTTCCTGTTCCACCCGCTCGCGCCATTTCGTGCCCCCGGGAAGGTGGTCGACCGCGGTTGGTGAGTGCTGCCAGGCGGCGTGCACCACCATCGCGGTGTAGCCGGGTCCGGCGGCCTCGAGGACTCGGGGGTGGGTGTGGTCCTCGCCGGGGTCGAGCACGGTGCCGAACCGCAGCAGCGCCGAGTCGGCCCAGTCGCCGTGCTCCGTCGGGGTGCTGGTCCAGATGACCCCGGGGACGGCGAGTTCCCTGGCTGTCGCGATGCCTTTCGGGCCGGACACCGCGAGCCACAGCGGGACCTTGATCGGGCGTCGCGCGCCGAGGCCGGGGAGTTGCAGGTCGGGGAGTTGCATCATGCGGCATGCTCGGCCGTCGATGTCGATGGTCTGTCCGTCTAGAAGTGCGCGGACTTGGCGGTAGTAGGCGGCGGTCTGTGCCCAGGTGGCGGGTTTGCGTCCGAGGGTGTTCAGAGCGGAGTAGCCGGTGCCGAGCCCCACGATGAGGCGGCCGGGGGCCAGTTCGTCGACGGATGCGATCGCTGAGGCGGTGACCATCGGGTGGCGCAGGCCCGGGACCGTCACGCCGGCGCCGATGCCGATGTGTTCGGTGCCGGTGGCGATGCGGGCCATTGCGACCCATAGGTCTCCGTACAGGGCGGGAGCATCGGCCAGCCAGACGCGGCGGTAACCGAGCTGTTCGGCGAGTCGGGCCTGGGCGACGACATCTGCGGTCGGCACCAGAGCGCAGGAGAGGGCGGGTCGGTCGGTCACGTCGTTGCTCCGGTGGCCGCCGCCTGCCACAGCGCTATGGTCGCGCCGCCCGGGTCCTCGATGACGGCGACGGAGCCGGCGGGCAGATCTGTGCGCGGCCGTATCAGTGTCGCGCCGAGGTCGATGGCGCGTGAGAGAGCGTCGTTCAGGTTGTCGACCGGGGCGTAGGGGACCCACTGCGGTGTTCGTCGGTCGTCCGCGGTCAGCGTGGTGAAGCCGCCCCACGGCTGGTCGGCGTCGCCGAACAGTGGCACTGTCGCCCCGCCGGCGGAGAGTTCGTTCACCGTCCAGTCGAACATCCGGGTGTAGAAGTCGCGCGAGGTTTCGATGTCGGCGGTTCGCAGGTCCATGAAGACGAAAGGCGGTGTCACGGTGCGTGGCTCCGTTCGCGGGTTCGTAGCGTGTCGGGCGCCGAAATTTTCAGGACGCCTGTCCTGAAAACTTAGGACGAGTGTCCTGACTATGCAAGCCGAACCGTTAGTCTGGTGGTCGTGACCGCACCCGAGCCCGAGCCGCTCTCGCCCAAGCACGCCGCCAAGCGGCGGCAGATCATCGAGGCGGCCCAGCGGATCCTGGCCCGCGACGGTCTGGCGGCGTGCACCGCCCGCGCGGTGGCCGACGAGAGCCCGCTGACCAAGAGCGCGATCCACTACTACTTCCAGGACATGGACGAGATCGTCGACGCGGCGATGGCCGCGCACCTGACCGCGTTTCTGAGCCTGGTCCGAGCCGCCGCAGACCGCCACGCCGATCCCTCCGAGCGGTTCTGGGCCGCAGTGCGCACCTACCTTGAGATCTTCCGGCAGCAGCCGAGCACGGCACGGCTGTGGTTCGCCTACTGGGTAGACGCCGGCGAACGATCCCGGACCGGTCCCATCGACGGCATGCATCACGCGGCCACCGAGCTGCTGGCCGCACTCCTGACCGACATCCCGATCGCGCACGCGGCCCCCCGCGCCCATGCCTTACTGTCCTACCTGCTGGGAACCGTTGTTCAACAAGCGATTCGGCCCCTTCCGTTCACGGCTCTCGCATCAGAGATCGCCGAGCTGTGCGGACCCGAACTCGTGATGCCGACGACGTAGACGAAGCCTGCGGGCGCCTGCGGGCTCCCGGACCCAGCGCCAGGTTTCTCGGCACTTGCTCCGAGGTGCGGTAGGAGCCTTCGGTTGATGGCTGACGGCCGATCGGGGTAAAGCGTGCCTACGGCTGCACTAGGCCCTGTCGCGCCAGCGGGCGAACTGATCGGCCTGGTCTGGCGGATTGAGACGGCGCACCCACTCTGCTTCGAGCGCCGGATCCAGGTCGTCGGGGTCGGAGACCGCGAAGACGACGACATGATCGGCGCCCGTGCCGAAGATGCCGGCGGCGACCAACGATTCGAGTGCCGCTACACAGGCCTCGTACACGCCGTCTCTGAACCTTGTGAACTCCGCGTCTGGCCGATCCTCGGTGCGCAGTCGGCGGCTGATCGGCGCGAACCGCTCGGCGGTGACGTTCTCCATCGACCACTCCGCCGGACTCCACTGGTAGTACTTCGCCTCGGCCGGATCCTCGGACTGAAGCTGAGCCAGGTGGGAGCGGGTGTTGACGGCGCAGCACACAGTCATCGCGCTCGCGTCGGAGTACAGAGCGTACCCGCAGTAATCCGCACCCGGACGAGCGTTGATCAGCCCGACGAAGGTCTCCCGTGCCGCGCGTTCTACCTCGGTCTTCAGCCAGGCCTCGTCGTCAGGCACGACGGCAACCGTTGCCACAGCGCAGTCTCATCGCTCCAGTATGCCGAGTGCCTGCCGCGGCTCGTCGGCCGAGCCGCGGCGGGCGCCATCCGAAATGGTCTGTTATTCGATGCCGGACGCCGTGGTGAACTGAGTCACCAGGGAGACGAACTGGCCGGAGTCCTGGACGAGCATCGCGTGGCCGGCGTCAGGGAACATGACCAGTTTGGCGTGCTTGGCCCGCGCGGTGATGATGCCTGCGTTTCCGGGCGGGGTGATCTCGTCGAGGGAGCCGTTGGTGATCAGCATCGGGATGGTGCTGTCGGGCAGCTTGTCCCAGGTGCCCTCGAAGGACCCGTATGCCTGTCCGGCCTGGTATTGACGCAGCAGCGTCTCGTCGCTGACCTTCTCCGGCGGGATCAGGCCGAGCTGCTTGATGTAGGCGGTCCGCGCGGCGGTGGCGTCGGCGGGGAAGAGCAGGTCCATCATCTGCGGCCCCGTGGTCTTGGGGCTGTTGAGCTCCTCGGCCACGGCGGGCGGCGTGTTGACGGCCTGGCTGCCGCCGAGGTCGCCGCCGGTGCTCACGAGCGCGCCGATCGCACCCGGGTGGAGCGCGGCGACGGTCAGGCCGATCTCGCCGCCCATCGACCAGCCGAGCAGCGTGGGGTGCTGTAGACCCAGCGCCTTGATCAGACCGGCGGTGTCATCCGCCATGAGCGCGATGGTGTCGGGGACCGAGGTGTCGTCGGTGGTGTAGCCGACGCCGCGGTTGTCGAAGATCGTGACGTGGTAGTGCCGGCCGAGCTGGCTCAGCAGGTCGACGGTCCAGTCGCTCATGGTGCCGGTGTCGCCCATGACCATGATGAGTTCGGGGCCGGAGCCGAACTGGCGGTAGCCGATCTTGATGCCGCCGACCGGGATCTGCCGCACCGGCCCGAGGAACGCACCCGGCCCGCTCGGGGCGGAGTCCGGGACGATGGTCGACGCCGCCGGGGTAGCGGTCGTTGCCGTGGCCTGCGTGCTCGGCCTGCTGCTCGGCTCGCTGCTGGCCTTGCTGCTGGGAGCGCTGGTCGCGGACCCGCCGCCGGACGAGCAGGCGACCGCTCCGAGGGCCACCGTGGCGACGGCCACGGCCAGCCGAGGCAGGGCGAGGGCACGCGGCGTGTGGTGCGATGCGGACATGAGGGACCTCCGTGCTGATCATGCGTGGGTGGGGCGTTGAGCAAGATGAGCTGTGGGCTGTTCCGCGGCTCAGATGTGGGCAGTCAGACGTGGGCGCTCAGACCTGGACGCCCGGGCGGTGGGCGGTGGTCAACCGCTCCTCGCGCAGTTGGAGAAGCGCGATGAGCAGGAGCGCGATGTCGATGAACCAGTCGGCCGTTGTCACGTTTAAGAGCATCCGCCGACGCGCCCCGAACTACTTCAACCCAGGGGTGCAAACCGGGTTGAAGTCTGCGCCGCTACCGCTCGGTGTTGTCGACCAGGCCGAAGCGCCAGGCCCAGGCGATCAGCGCCCCGCGATCCTCCAGCGCCAGCTTGGCCAGGACGTGGTTGAGGTGCGTTTTCACGGTCGCCTGGCTGACGACCATGTCGCGTGTGGAACGATGGCTGCTCGCGGACGTCGTTGTCGGAAAGCTGGTCCTCGTCGATGAAGCCCTACTGGCAGCAGTATTGGTGGCGGCTGCTGTTCCGTGCGGACGGTGAGCCGGGATGGACCGTGATGGGTCCCGAGCCGGTCAGGCAGGTTCCGAACGCTGCGCTGAAGAAGGCGCCCCTCGAAGCGTGGGCCGACGCCTTGCTGGAGGAAGCGCCCCACGAGCTCGACGATCTGTGCGGCGACCTGCTTCTTGAGTGTTACGACGAGCCCGCACCAGCCGACGGCACTCCGCCGGTGTACTCGCGCCAGGTACGTCTGCCAGGAAGCTGATCAACCCACGTCGCCGTGATCTTGGTGTCAGCCATCGAGAAAGAGTGCCACCTACCGCGAAAGGGCACATCCAGGTGTGACTGGACTCGACAGCTGGCACCTGGGCAACGGTCCGGACTGGAGTTCTGTGCGGTTCGTGCCTCGACATGTGGCGTGGGGGCGCCAACTTGCTTGGCACCACCCATGACTCCTGAGGCGCGCATCAGCCTCGTAGGTCAGCGAAGTGCGGATCTTCGAGAACGTGTCGCAGTTCCTTGCGGGGGATCCGCAGAGTGGACGCCGCGTCGTAGAAGGCGTGGACCCAGAACCTTTCATTGAGGACGCCGTCCCAGACTTCTGCAACGGCCGCGCGGACCTCCGCCTCCCAGGCTCGCGGGTCGCTCTGTCTCAGCGCGGCGAACTCTGCCACGCGGGCTTCCTCGACGGCGATCGCCTGGTCGAGGAGTTGTTCCCCCAGCGTTGGTCTGCTCCAATCAGTCTTCTCGCGCCACCAATAAGGTTGGTCTTCCTTCGGCTGCACGTCTTCGTATACCGTGACGAGGCCGAGCAACTCGATCGGGTTGTCCGCCGCGAAGGTGAATCCGTCTTTCGCCGCGAACCACATGCTCAGCCCCTCGTCGTCTTCGTCGTCGGGACATTCCGCCTCAAGGCTGTAGCCCCGACGATTCATGAGCTGAAGGCATGTCTCATACACGTTCGCGTGACTACCTAGTGAGGCCATGCGGCAAGCCTACGAGCAACGCCGCCGGCGGGAGATCTTCCGCTCGAGCGACAGCGCCGACCAGCCAGATCACCTCGGTATCGATCTTGGCGCCATCTATCGAGTCAAAGTGCCACGTATCAAGTCACGTCGCACCAGGGCTCATGATCCGCAACCCCCCGCCCTTGGTGCGAAAATATGTTCGAGTAGGATCCGGAGGCGTGGAACCCCTCATCCCGTTAGCCCGTGCCGTGGCCTCCGAGGTCGACCGTCTCGGCGGCTTCCCGGCCGCCGTCCACATCGACGGCCGCCGGTCGGTGGTCGTCGTCGAGGGCCTGGCCGGCCCGGAGACCGTTGCCCGGATCCAGCACGCGCTCGGGCGGGTGCGCTTGCGGGTGGAGGCCGACGGCGTCGGTCGGCTGCGCGTCTACCCGAGTTGAGTGGGGGAGGGGGTGCGGCGGGGC
>NZ_JAAFZA010000282.1 GCF_015356865.1 Catenulispora pinisilvae | reverse complement strand
CCGCTCGGCGGGGCCGTCGGGGCCTGGCTCGACCCCGGCGCCGAGGGCGAGGGCTGGGTCAGGCTGGGCTGCGGCTGCGAGGGCTGCGGCGAGGAGGTCGAAGTGGACGACGTGCGCACGCTGAACGGCGCCGGGCTGGAACTGCTCGTCGATGACGCCGTCGAGGAGGTGGCCGAGCTGGACGGCGTGGCGGGGGAGTCCGACGAGGTCGTGCTGGTCGGCGCGGTGACGCTGACGAAGCCGGGCGCGGCCCCGCTGCTCGACCCGGGCGCCAGCGGCGCGACCCGGTTCGGCGCGCCGTCCAGCAGCGTCGTCCCGGAGCCGGCCGGGCCGCCGTGCAGGATCCCCGGCCCGACGAAGGCGAACGCCGCGATGGCCGCGGTGGACAGGCTGCCGATGGCGATCGGCGCCGGGCGCAGCGGGCTGAACGGGCCCCTGCCCCGGTGGCGTGCACTGTAGGAGCCGGCGCGGATGCCGGCTTCCTGCCACGTGCGTATGTCCATGCGCTGTCCCCCTATCGCTCCGAGCGCCCGAAGTCACCAGATGTTACCGCCGGGGCCCGGGAGGCGTAAGGGAGTTCGCGGACTATCAGAATGCTGTGACGAATGCCTTCGCTGACCCGCCCCCCGCCGGTCACGAATAGCCGAAGTCCTGAGTCCACCACGGCCCGTTCGGCCCGAACTGCACCCCCACGCCGATGGCCTTGGACGAACAGCTCAGGATGTTGGTGCGGTGGCCGGGGGAGTTCATCCACGCGTCGACCACGGCCTGCGGTGTGGCCTGGCCCATCGCTATGTTCTCCGCCGACGGGTCGGAATACCCCTTGGCCTCGATGCGGGTCCACGGGGTGACACCGTCCGGAGTGTTGTGCGCGAAGTAGTCCCGCGCCCGCATGTCGACGCTGTGCCCTATCGCCGCGGCCCGCAGCCGGGAATCGTCGCGCAGCGCCGGGCAGCCGTGCGCCACCCGTTGATCGTTGGTCAGGGCGACCACTTGAGCTTCGTATGAGGCTGCCTCGTCCGGGGACGCCTGAACCGCCTGCGGGACGTCGGCCGGGCCGGACGTGGACGTTGCGGCGGCCGTGGCGGTGGTCGCGGGCCCGGCCGCGGACCCGGACTCGGTTGCGGACCCGGCTGCGGACCTGGTTGCAGACCCGGTCGGGCCCGTCGTCGCGGTCCGCGCCGGGAGTCCGGCGGTCGCCGAGCGGGTGGCGTCGCGGGACACCTGCGAGTCGGTCCGGCTGGAGCTGCCGGTCGCCAGATCGGTGGACGGGCTCGACACCGGCGCCTGGGCGTTCCCCGAGGAGTCCAGCGAGGCGGTCGGCGCCGAAGCGCCGGGGGCGAGCGCGACCTCGTCGTTCTCCCGTGCCCGCAGCATCAGCGGGGCGGTGATCGCGAGCCCGGCGACCACCGCGGAGATCGCCGAGCGGCGCAGTCGACGGCGCCGGCGCGGGGCCGTGCGGCGGTGGCTCGCCGGGCGGCGTGCGTCCGGGGTCTGGGCCCCGGACCAGTCTTCGGGGCACCCCGACCAGTCTTCGGAGCACCCGGACCAGCCTTCGGAGTACCTCGACCAGTCTTCGGAGTACTGAGAGGTCCCCCGAATGGGTATATCTTCTGCCGACACGTACCACTCGGTCGGAGGGCCGGCGTACCGGTCCCCGTCGTCAAGCACTGAGGCCATACCGCCAAGCTACAAAGGGTCTTTAGGCCGTTCGAGGGACTTGGGCAAAGCTTTGCGGACCCCACCGCCCGCGGACCTCGACGCCGGACCCCGCCAGGGTGAATTCCCGCTCAGCGTAAGGCGGATGCCGCGCGGATAAAGCTTGACGGCCGGGTGCCCAAAGTGATCGAGTGGCTGCACGGCCCGCGCGGTCCGCTTTGCGGTGCCCTGCTTCGTGTTGACCCAAGACCCCTTTCAGTGCGACCCTGGTAGTCGCGCACTCCTTTTTGTCGGCGCGGTATGCCCTGTGGTGAAACCGGCTAAACACCGGACCTCATCGCCGATCCATAACGCTCCCGACGCTGCCCTTGCAGCCAGTGCGCAGTACGGCACCACCTGTCTGGCAGGTTGACACCTACAGAGGTTCTGGCGAAGACGCCAGACACTCATCGTGAAGGACCCTCACTATGGCTAAGGCGCTTCTCGGGCATGTCGCTGCGGTGGACCACCGCATGGTCGCCGAGATGAGGCGGCTCAAGCAGCGCGTCGTCGATCTGGAGGCGTATGTGTCGCGCCTCGAGGACGAGAACGCGGTGCTGGCTGCGACGAAGTACAGCTCGAACGAGCTGGACTCCGAATTCAGCGAGCTGGAACGCGAACCCGCTCTGACCCGCTAGTCCCACTTCAAGCGGCATCTCCATTCGACGACGGCCGGCGTGTGCCCACCGAAAGCGTGAGCCACGTCGCCTCGTCATAACTCCGGCCCCGCAGCCCGACCGACGTTGGAGTGACCTCCGGCGTCCCTCGCGCTGGAGGGGGTACGCTCGCCAGTAGCCTGGCCGGACGCCCACCTGGGACATCGGCGGGCCAAGCGTCAATCGGACCCCATCACCAGGCCCGTCGGCCGGGCAGCGCAGGAGAGTGTCGCCGCACGTGTACCTGAAGACCCTGACCCTGCGCGGCTTCAAGTCCTTCGCCTCGGCCACCACCCTGCGCCTGGAACCGGGCATCACCTGTGTGGTCGGCCCCAACGGCTCGGGCAAGTCGAACGTGGTGGACGCGCTGGCCTGGGTGATGGGCGAGCAGGGCGCCAAGTCGCTGCGCGGCGGCAAGATGGAGGACGTCATCTTCGCCGGCACCACCGGCCGCGCGCCGCTGGGCCGCGCCGAGGTGGCGCTGACCATCGACAACGGCGACGGCGCACTCCCCATCGACTACTCCGAGGTCACCATCTCGCGGATCATGTTCCGCAACGGCGGCTCGGAGTACGCGATCAACGGCGACCCCTGCCGGCTGCTCGACATCCAGGAGCTGCTGTCCGACTCCGGCATCGGCCGCGAGATGCACGTCATCCTCGGCCAGGGCCGGCTGGACGCGGTGCTGCAGGCCAGCGCCGAGGACCGCCGCACCTTCATCGAGGAGGCCGCCGGCGTCCTGAAGCACCGCAAGCGCAAAGAGAAGGCGCTGCGCAAGCTCGACGCGATGCAGGCCAACCTGACCCGGCTCACCGACCTCACCGGTGAGCTGCGCCGTCAGCTCAAGCCGCTGGGCCGGCAGGCCGAGGTGGCGCGCCGGGCCGTGGTGATCCAGGCCGACCTGCGCGACGCCCGGCTGCGGCTGCTCGCCGACGACCTGGTCGGCATGCGTGAGGCCTTCGAGCAGGAGGCCGCCGACGAAGAGCAGATGAAGGTCCGGCGCAAGCAGCTGGAGCGCGAATATGCCGAGGCCCAGGCCCAGGAGTCCGAGCTCGAACAGCGCGGCGCGGCGCTGGTGCCCTATCTGGCCCAGACCCAGGAGACCTGGTACCGCCTCAGCTCCCTGAAAGAGCGCTACCGCGGCTCGGCGCAGCTGGCCGTAGAGCGGGTCCGCAGCGCCTCCCGTACCGCCCCCGAGGAGCGGCACGGCCGCGACCCGGAGGAGATGCAGGCCGAGGCCATGCGCATCCGCGAGGAAGAGACCGAACTCGCCGAGGAGATCGCCGAGGCGCAGGAGACGTTGGCCGGCGCGGTCATGCAGCGCACCGACGCCGAGACCGCCCTGCAACAGGAGGAGCGGCGGCTGGCCGCCTCCGTCCGGGCCGCCGCGGACCAGCGCGAGAACCTGGCCAAGCTGGACGGCCGGGTCGGCGCGATGCGGTCCAAGGCCGCCGCCGCCGACGCCGAGATCGGCCGGCTCGGCACCGCCGCAGAGGAGGCCCGGGGCCGGGCCGCGGGCGTGCAGCGCGAGTACGACGAGCTCAAGACCGAGGTCGAGGGTCTGGAGACGGACGGCGGCGGGCTGGACGACGAGGTCGAGCAGGCCTCGCAGGCGCTGTCGGAGTCCGAGGAGAAGCTGACCGAGCTGCGGGCCGCCGAGCGCGAGGCGCAGAAGGAGCACGCCGGCTTCGCCGCCCGCAAGGAAGCCCTCGAACTCGGACTGAACCGCAAGGACGGCGCCGGCGCCCTGCTGGCCGCCACCGACCGGCTGTCCGGGCTGCTGGGCAGCGTCGCGGCGATACTGACCGTGGAGTCCGGCGCCGAGGCCGCGGTGGCCGCCGCGCTCGGCACCGCCGCCGACGCGGTCGCGGTGACCAGCGTGGACAGCGCGGTGAACGCGATCCGGCTGCTGAAGGCCGAGGACGCGGGCCAGGCCACGGTCATCGTGGGCGGCGACGTCTCCTACCCGGACGACGGCCAGTGGCCGCAGCTGCCCGAAGGCGCCCGCTATGTCATCGACCTGATCCAGGTCCAGGAAGAGCTGCGCCCGGCCTTCACCCGGCTGCTGAACCGGATGGCGGTCGTCGAGGACCTCTCCGAGGCCTCCGAGCTGATCGCCCGGGCCCCGGACGTGCGGGCCGTGACCCGGGACGGCGACGTGCTGGGCCGGGACTCGGCGCGCGGCGGCTCGTCCTCGGCGCCGACCCTGTTGGAGGTCCAGGCCGCGGTCGACGAGGCCGCCGAGAAGCTCTACGAGGCCGGCGCCCGCGCCGAGCGGCTGCGCACCGAGCTGGAGTTCGCGACCGCCGAGCGGCAGACCGCCAAGGCCCTGGTGGACGCGCTGATGGCGCAGCGCCGCGAGGCCGACAGCCAGAAGGCCGGGGTCGCGCAGCAGCTGGGCCGGCTCGGCGGCCAGGCCCGGGCCGCGCTCGGCGAGGTGGAGCGCTTCGTCGCCGCGATCGAGAAGGCCGAGGAGGCCCGCGACCGGGACCTGGGCCAGCTGGAGGAACTGGAAGGCCAGCTGCTCGAAGCCCAGGAGGCCGCTACCGCCGCCGAAGAGCTCGACGACGCCGCGGCCGGCGACCGGCGTGAGGACTTCGCGCAGGCGGCCACCGCCGCCCGCACCGCCGAGATGGAGGCCCGCCTGGCGGTGCGCACCGCCGAGGAGCGGGCCCGCGCACTGGCCGGCCGGGCCGACCAGCTGGACCGGGCCGCGCAGCAGGAGCGCGAGGCCCGCGAGCGGGCCATAGAGCGGGCCGAGCGCCTGGCCGAGGAGGCCGAGGTGGCGCGGGCCGTGGCCCACGGCTTCGAGCAGGTCATCCGGCACCTGGAGCAGTCCCTGGCGCTGGCCCAGGACCGCCGGGAGCAGGCGGAGCGCTCGCGGGTCGAGCACGACTCCGAGATCCAGGTCGCCCGCACCCGGGTCCGCGAGCTGTCCGGCGAATTGGAGAAGCTGACCGACTCGGTCCACCGCGACGAGGTGGCCCGGGCCGAGCGCCGGATGCGCATCGAGCAGATGGAGGAGAAGGCGCTGGCCGAGCACGGCGTCGAGGCCGACGTCCTGGTCGCCGAGTACGGCCCGGAGGTGCCGATCCCGCCGACCGTCGCCGGCGACATCCCCGTCCCCTACGACCGGGCCGAGCAGCAGCGCCGGCTGAAGAAGGCGGAGAAGGACTACACCGCCCTCGGCAAGGTGAACCCCCTGGCCCTGGAGGAGTTCGCAGCGCTGGAGGAACGCCACCAGTTCCTGTCCGAGCAGCTGGAGGACCTGAAGAAGACCCGCAAGGACCTGCTGGACATCATCAAAGAGGTCGACGACCGGGTCGAGCAGGTCTTCACCGAGGCCTACGCCGACGTGGCCCGCGAGTTCGAGGGCGTGTTCTCCCGCCTGTTCCCCGGCGGCGACGGCCGCCTGATCCTCACCGACCCCGAAGACATGCTGACCACCGGCATCGAGGTCGAGGCCCGCCCGCCGGGCAAGAAGGTCAAGCGCCTGTCCCTGCTCTCCGGCGGCGAGCGCTCCCTGACCGCCGTGGCCTTCCTGGTGTCCATCTTCAAGGCCCGGCCCTCGCCCTTCTACATCATGGACGAAGTCGAGGCGGCACTGGACGACACCAACCTCGGCCGCCTGATCAACATCATGGAGGAGCTGCGAGCCACCTCGCAGCTGATCGTGATCACGCACCAGAAGCGCACCATGGAGGTCGCCGACGCGCTGTACGGCGTCACCATGCGCGGAGACGGCGTCACCACGGTCATCAGCCAGAAGCTGCGGGACAAGAAGACCGGGGCCATAAGCGACGCGCCCAAGGTCGTGCCCGCGCAGGCGGCGGCTGAGGCGGCCGAGGTCGCTGAGGCCGCCAAGGTCGCTAAGGCCGAGGCGCCGGCGGAGCCGACGCGGGCCGATCTGGAGAACGAGACGGTCTGACTGACGCGGAAGTCCTCAGACTTCGGCGTGGTACCGCCCGTGCAACGGCATCGGCGCGGGGTCCATGACGTCGCTGATTGCCTTCGACAGGTCGGCGTCGGTGTCCTGGTACGCGTTCTTCGCCTGCTCGGCGAACGTCCCGAGGGTATCGATGTCCGTCATCAGAAGGCTGCGGAAGTTGTTCCAGTCATCACCCATGGTGCGGGTCGCGTCCGCGAGGCCTTGGTGCCCCATGGCGGCCACGTAACTGTCGACGTGGTTCGGGAGGTCGCCCAGTTCGGTTCGGAGCCGGCTCAGGAGTCCGCTCAGGTCGCTCAGTTTGCCGAGATCGACTTTCAGTTGTTCGGACATGGCATCCTTTCCGTGGCCGGTCCTGGATAGCGCAGGTCAACCGTTCGTCGCCGACGGGAAGCCCGGGATCGGAAACTTCTTCATGTAGTCCTCGTAGGTCTGGCTGTTGATGTCCGGGTGCTTTTGGAGGTAGCCCTCGAACGTCCAGCCGCCGCAGACTGCGGGGTAGACCTCGGGTTGGTGCGGGAACTCGGTTCTCATGAACAAGGACTCCCATTGAGACATCGTCATCCCGCGGACGGCGATTTGTGGGCGGTCCTCGTTCTCGCCGAACCACTTTTCGAAATCCAGGCTCGATCCCGGTCGTCCCTGGGCGAACAGGGTATTCAGTTGAGCAAGGGCGTCTGGATCTTTTACGGCGTTCTCGGCGTGGAACCCCTCGACGACCATGTCTTCGAGGATCAGCTCGGGCACCCACTTCGCAGGGATGCCGCAGCCCTTGATCGGTTTCTGGGCTTGAGGTTTCGTTGGCGAACTGTCTCCGCAGCCGCACAGAAATATCGCCATCGCGCCGCCGAGAGCGACACAAGCGGTCCTCGTCCCAAGCCTCATCATTGCCCCTTCTGCCATCCGAACCGGCCGAGCATGTCCGTCTCAAGGTCGGAGAGTTTTTCGCCGCCGAGCGTGAACCTGTCCTCGCTGGCGCCCCAGACTTTGTCGAAGTCAAGGTTGCCCTGCACGTTGCCGTTCTCGAGGACTGGCGCCAGAGAGGCGAGGTCCGCGTCCGTGGCCCTCCCCGAGTCGACATAAGCCTGGAGCAGCATGATCTCCATCGTTCGCTCCTCGCCGACGTATTGCTCGTGCAGGTCAGCTTGAGCCTTCTGGACGTGACCGGTGTCGAACCAAGACGGGAGGACCGGCCCGAGGAGCCCGGCAATCGGCTGCCCGTAGTTACTGGACGTCGAATCGAGATGTTCGTTGCCGTAGCCGCCGGCAAGGATGTTGACCACTAGCAAACGGTCGGCTGCGTCGGCATCCTGTGCCGAAGCCGCATCCGTGACCAGATCGCCTTCGACGGTGTTCACAGCGCCGTACAAGCTGCTCAGATGGTGGTAGTCGTAGAGTGGTTGGGCTTGGGGATCTTTGCCGTATGCAGCTAATGCTGCGACCACTTGCTGTGCGACGGTCGCCTTGTAGGACCCGATCGAGCTGGCGTCCGGATAGGCAAGCTTGAGGAGGTTTGTCAGATCGTCCTGGCCGATTTTGACCGTCGGTGGTGGTGCCAAACTCAGCCCCCGATCGGACGTGCCCAGGACCTGCGATAGATCGGCCATGTAGTTCACCGTGTAGCTTTGCAGCGCTTTCTGTACCGGCCCGCCCGCCGACCCTCCGTTGGCCTGCTGATAGTCGATGAACGACGTCATGATGTTCAACGTCCCCTGCATCGCGGTCATGTCGGTGCGATCCGGAGGTATGCCGCACGACAACAGGAACTTGGCCACCGCCGCCTGCTGGGCGGCGAGGTCCTGATTGAGATGCTGCGCCGGCACCGCCATGCCGATCGCCGCCAGGTTCATCGCGAACTGGCTTGCTGCTGGACTGCCGTCGCCGAGTGCGAGCCGGACCGCTCCGGGGTTTTCGGAGACCCGGTTCAGTACGGCGGCGAACGCGTCCTGCCCGGGCGGGAAGATGAGGCCGTTCGCGTCCTTGTTGTTGATGAGGCTGTCGGTGAGGTTCCGCGCCAGTGTCGCGAGCAGGAGCTTGCCCTGGTCATCGCCGTACGCGGCGCCATTAGGGCCGTATTGGAGCAACATCGCCGTCGACCATGCGTCTTTCGAGGACGTGAGCTGCGTGAACGCGGTAGGAGACAGCGAGTCGGATTTGACCGTGGCCGCGAGGGCGGCGCCGAAGGCGGCCAGGGTGGTCTGGGACGCGGCGTCCAGCGGGCGCGTGTGGTCGCTCATCATCGGCGGCGGTGGGTTGCCCCGTAGCAGGCTGGCGATGCCGCCGAGGCTCGCGCCGGACTGGTTGACGACATCAGTGACGAAGCCGGGATCGTTGGCGCGGCGGTCGAGGTCGGCGGCGATGCGCGTGACGATGGCCTTGGCCTGGGGATCGTCGGGGTGTGCGAGCGCCCATGTGAGCTGCTGCGCGTCGTTGTAGGCGTCGAGGCGGGTCTGGACGGTCTCGCCGGCTTGCAGCGCGGGACCGGCGTCCGAGATCCCGGTGGCGGTCGCGAGGTAGTCCAGTTTCGCAGCGGCTTGGGACGCTGCGGCGTCGCGGTCCGCGATCACGTGGTCGAGGGCGACACGGGCCTGGCGCAGTTCCAAGCCGAGGTCCGAGACCCCCGGGACCGCCTGTGTCTCCTCAGCCACGTCCGGCGTGAGGCGGTTCGTGACGTAGGCCGTCATGATGGGCCCAGGCGGATTGAGAAGCGGGTTCGTTCGGGCCAGGTTCGTGATGTCGTCACGGGCTACCTGTGCCTTGAGCAGAGATTTCCCTGCCGCCGACTGGAATCCGGCCAGCGCGACCGCATAGCCGGTGCCAGTGGTCCTGCCATATGTGTCGGCCGCCGTGCGGAACCGATATGCCGCCTGGCGGCACCGGGCGGCCACGGAGTCGACGAGCTGCTTGAACTCCAGGCCGGCGTCCGACTTCCAGAATTCGTCGACACAGGTCTGGCCGAGTTGGTCCGCTGTCGCGTCGAGTTTGTCGGCCAGGGTGCCGGACCACGCGCCCAGGTCGGCTATCTCGCCCGGGTCTCCCGGTGTGGGATCCGTGTCGGCCAGCGGTTGCCAGTCGCTGGGTCTGTAGTTGTCGCCATCGGCGCTTCTCAAAGGAACCCCCCCGTACGTCCAGCGACTCCCTCGCTGTTGAAGACTTGCGTACGAACCTACTTATACGAATCCTGAGACACTATCCCTCCCCGGTGAAACTCCTACCCGAAATTGCGCGGGCTGGCGAGAAGCCCAGTTGAGGTCAGCCCGAGAACGCTATGGAAGACGAACCGGTCTGACCCTTACCCTGCTGCGATGACCACTGGGGAAATACGCCTGACCGAAGACGTCGCCCTGCGGCCGGTCCGGTTGACCGACGCCGCGGCGTTCGCGCGGGCCTACAAGCGCAACTTCGACCACCTGGAGCGGTGGGATCCGATCCGGCCCGACGAGTTCTACACCGAGGCGGGTCAGTACTCGCGGCTCAGGAACTTCGACCAGCAGCGTGGTGCGGGGCAGGCTGAGCGCTGGGTTTTCGATCGCGGGGATGAGGAGGTGTACGGCAGTGTCACGCTGTCGAACATCGAGCTGGGTATCTTCCTCAATGCCCGGATGGGTTACTGGGTGGACGTCGCGCTGGTCGGCAGGGGGCTGGCGACCGCGGCGGTCGACGCGGTCTGCGACCACGCGCGTCAGCGGTGGAACCTGCACCGTGTCGAGGCCGGGACGAATGTGGAGAACGTCGCCTCGCAGCGGGTGCTGGCCAAGTGCGGGTTCGAGGAGATGGGGCTCTCCCGTTCGCACTTGTATGTCAATGGCCGGTGGGCGGACAGCAAGCAGTTCTACCGGATCCTGCACACCGACGAGATCTCGCGCTGATCCCTTCGCCCCTGACGGCCGAACCGCCTTCGGGCGCGGTTCGGCGCCGGCCGGGATCCCTCGGCCCGGCCCAAAGGTTCCCCAGCTCTCGCAGGTTCCCCAGCTCTCTCGGATCCCCCAGCTCTCTCGGATCCCCCAGCTCTCTCAGCTCTCTCAGATCCCTCAGATCCCGTCCAGCTCCAGGTTCACCGGCGTGCCCTCGCGCAGCGAGCGGCTGACCGTGCAGTGCCGCTCCTCGACCCGCTCGGCGACGTCGTGGAACACCTTCGCCGCGTCCGCGTCGTCGGCCGGCAGCTCCACCGCGTAGCTCAGGGTCACCGGCCCGAGCTTGTTCCGCTCGATCTTCTCCGAGGTCGCCGAGGCGACCAGCTTGGTCATCCGGTGTCCGCGCTGCGCCGTCAGCGGCTCGGTGGTGACGATGTTGCAGCCGGCCACCGCGACCAGCAGCAGCTCCACCGGCGAGAAGTTCGGGCCCTCCCCGTTCCCGCTCAGCTCGATGCGGGCGCCGCGGTCGTTGGTGGCGATGTAGTGCCCGTCCTCGGTGCGTTCGACCTTGATCTCATACATGGGAACCAGTGTTCGCGGGGTGCTGCGAAAGGTGCAACTCGGAGTAGGCTCCGCGTCGAATCTACTGATGGGAGGGGTTCT
The DNA here is from genome assembly GCF_015356865.1 of Catenulispora pinisilvae. GTDB lineage: Bacteria > Actinomycetota > Actinomycetes > Streptomycetales > Catenulisporaceae > Catenulispora > Catenulispora pinisilvae. The sequence continues at coordinate 1,406 of NZ_JAAFZA010000282.1, read as the reverse complement.
GGTGACGACGGACGTGACCGAGGCCGTGGAAGCGTTCGTGGCCGCGCTGCGTACCGCGGAGGCGTCGTTGCGGGAAGTGCCCGGCAAGCTGGAGGGTGCCCGGGTCCACGATTTCGCGTTCGGGAAGATGTTCGAGGCCACCGAGGTCCGCGACGCCTATCACAACCGGCTTCCGGAGACCGAGAAGGACATCGTCGAGGCCTGCGAGGTCATTGACCACTTCGTCTCCGGCCTTGAGGGCGGGCACGCGGTCGGTGCCAATCCGGGCGGCCCGGACCCGGCGGAGTCGCAGGCCGCTGAGTGGGCTCCCGGCAGCTACCCCTGGCACCGCACGATCCCGCGCCAGGCGGGGGGTGCGGACGCGTGAAGGTCATGCTGATCACGGGCCTGAGTTTCGCGGTCCTGATCTTCGGCATGTGGGGGCTGGGCGTCCTGGTGGTCCGCAACCAGCGGCGCAAGATGCAGGACGCGCCCGGGGTAGAGCTGACCGAGCAGATCGAGGAGACCGCGGCCGAGGTCCACAGCATCGAGGAGTTCCTGGCCCGGGCCGAGGCGCTGCCGGAGGGGCAGAAGCCGGAGCCGCGTCCGGAACACGTGCGGGAGCGCGACCAGGAGAAGCTGGAGACCCTGGCCAAGCGGCACTTCCCGCACCTGGAGGTCCCGCACCCGCACATCCACCTGGTCGGCATCACCGGGCTGGAGAAGCGGCTGCTGGCCTGGGTCTCGCACCACACCGGGCTGCCCAGCCCGTTCGAGTTCCTGGACAAGCTGACCGGCGACCCGGACGAGCTGGCGCGGGCCGCCAAGGCCTGGGACGCGGCGCACGACCACGTCCAGCAGACCGTGACCGACCTCTGCTCCGCGGCCGCCACCTTGCACCGGACCTGGGACGACGAGACCGCCGGGCACTTCTACCCGCTGCTGGCCGACTACCTGGCCGAACTCGACACCCTGGCCGAGAACCTGGCCAAGAGCTCCGAGGCGCTGCGCGGCCTGCAAGGCGAGGCGGCGCTCGCCGAGGGCACCATCACCGGCCTGATCAACCTGCTGATCGGCTCGCTCGGCGGCTTCCTGGTCGAGGAGGTGATGTCGGTGGGCACCATGACGCCGGCGGTCGCGGCGCAGGCCCAGGTGGAGATCACCTGGGTGCTGAAGCAGATAGCGATGGCGGCGGGACGTTTGCAGGGGATCTACGCGAACACCCGGCATGTGCTGGACAGCGTGAGCGGCTTCAAGGGCCTCACCCACATGCACAGCTGCTTCCAGATCGACAAGGTGAAGCGGATCGAGCGGTTGGTCGACTCCGAATAGCCGGACCGGCTCCGAACAGCCGGACACAAGCAGGAAGGGCGGCCGGGAAACTGGCCGCCCTTCCTGCTTGTGTCCGCGGTCGCTACTGGAGCAGC
>NZ_JAAFZA010000281.1 GCF_015356865.1 Catenulispora pinisilvae | reverse complement strand
GACTTCACGACGGCTCCTGGTAGTGCGGATGGCGTAGACAACCGCTGCTCTACCAGGAGCCTCATACATTCAACAAATACGTGCTCTCATACACCACCCGGCTCCGCCGGGATCTCGGACAGCCTCTGAGCCGCTAAGGACTCCTAATAAAAGTGGCTTGTCTGAGCTGCGGGAATGGGGGCGTATCAGCCTTCGTCGATGTAGCCGGAGGTGTGAGACGGCCGGGACGAATGGTCGACCGTGCCAGCGCCCGGACCGGGTGTATACCGACCGCGGCTACGACCACGACAAGTACCGCCGCCAGGTCCGGGCGCTGGGTGGTACCCCGGTCATCGCCCGCCGGGGTACCGAGCACGGTTCCGGGCTGGGCGTCCACCACTGGGTGGCCGAGGCTGCGTTCGCGCTGCTGTACTGGTTCCGGCGCCTGCGCATCCGCTGGGAGATCCGCGGCGACATCCACCGGGCCTTCCTCACCCTGGGCTGCGCCATCATCTGCTGGCGACGACTCCACGCCCGATCTTGATAGGAGTCCTTAGTCGGCTCTCACTAAGGTGCCGGGATTTCCTTGACCAGGCGCGAAGACCAATCGCACCAGACGTACCCGGGAAGGAAGGCACCGCCGGCCTCGTCGAGGTAGTCCTCGACGTAGGGAATCGTGGCGTCGCAGACCTCGATGGCGGCATCGAAGAATCCGATGGTCTCCGGCTGGAGGTGGTAGCTCCAACGAGGGTTGTACGGCGCCGCGCGGGGGGTGATACGCCCGATAATGTGTGGCCGGTCAGTGGTCTGGCCTGACAGCAGTTCCCGCGCGTGCTCGATGTCTGCGGGCTTGTCCAGCTTCACCACGAACTGCTCGTGGGTGATGTCGGTCATGACGAAGTAGGCCGCGGCGCTGTCCTTGGCGTGCGCGGTCGAGGCGGCGTACGCCGGTGCGGAAGTAAGTGCGATCATCGCCACGGCGGCGAGTGCGCCGATGGCGGCTTTGAACGTACGGTGCATGTGTTTCCCCTTGTCAGATGGGTCTTGCACACGTACCGTAGCCGATCGGTGACCGATAATGATCTTCATTTCGTGGTGTCGGGCCCGATCAGTCCGTCCCAGTCACAAACTCCGGCGGTGGCGCATTCCATACAGGTCGCCGCCCTTCGCTATGACCGCGACTTCGACCGCCGTGCCTTCCTGGTCCGAGAGCATCAACGAAAGCTGATACAGCCCTCATCCCCGCAGGTCAAGCCCGCCACTCTTGCTGGGAGTCCTAAGTGGCTGACCGGATCCGATTGCCGAGCGCTACGGCGGCGCCGGTACCGCGGATCGCCGGGCGCTCGGTATCAGGCTGGTGTTCGTACCACCAGGTCAAACACCCTCTCCCCACGCGTCGCCGAGACCGGCCAACCTGGGGCAGAACCCGCGGACCGCCGCCCGGCACCCCGCGAAGCAGCAGAGGGAAGCCACGTGAACATCACCCTGTCGCAGGCCGAAGCCGTCATCGCCGCCGCCCGGGCCCGGGCCGGGGAGCGCGGGCTGGCCGTCGCGTTCGCGGTCGTGGACGCCGGGGGAAACCTGGTCGCCTTCGCCCGCGCCGACGGCGCGAACCTGATCACCATCGACACCGCGATCGGCAAGGCCTTCACCGCGGTCAGCATCGGCGGCGACAGCGGCAATCTGGCTCCGGCGATCCAGCCCGGCGGGCCGCTGTTCGGCACCGGGCTGGTCCTGGCCGGGGCGCGGTCGCTGGTCCCCTACGGCGGCGGCGTGCTGATCCGGGTCGAGGGCCGGGTGATCGGCGCGCTGGGGGTTTCGGGGGCGCCCGGTTCCGACGACGACCACCAGATCGCCGCGGCCGCGACTACTGCCTGAGCAGCGGCGACAGCCGTGTCAGCGGTGTCAGCGGCGCTGTCAGGCAGGCGTCAGGGCCGTGTCAGGACGGGCCCCGATATTGGAGATGTGAGAGCGGGCCGGACGGGCCCGCCGACCATCACCAAGGAGCAGATCATGCAGAAGTTCGACACCCCGAACCCGGTCTCCGTCGTCCTGGAGATCCCGGCGGGGCTGATCCGGCTGATCGCCGGCGAGCGTACCGACACCACCGTCGAGGTGCTGCCGTCCGACGCTTCGAAGAAGCGGGACGTGAAGGCCGCGGAGAAGACCACCGTCGAGTTCCAGGACGGCGTCCTGCGGATCGCGACCGCGGACCCGAACAAGGTCCTGGGCAGTTCCGGCTCGCTGGACGTGACGATCTCGCTGCCGGCCGGCTCGCGCTTCCAGGGCCAGGCCGGTGCGGCCGAACTGCACAGCACCGGGCGCCTCGGCGAGGTGACCTTCGACGGCGGCTACCAGACCGTGGCCCTGGACGAGGTCGGCAGCGCGCACCTGAAGGCACACACGGGTGAGGTCACCGTGGCCCGGCTGACCGGTCCGGCGGAGATCACCAACGGCAAGGGCGACATCACCGTCGCCGAGGCCGTCTCCGGTGCGGTGGTGCTGACCACCGGTATGGGCAACCTGTCGGTCACCGCCGCCCCCGGAGTGTCCGGCACGCTCGACGCCAGCACCGGCCACGGCCGGGTCGACAACGCGCTGCGGAACACCGAGGGCGCCGGCGCCGCCCTGACCATCAAGGCGACCACCTCCAGCGGCGACATCTCGGCCAGCAGCCGCTGAGGTGCGCGGGCGGACGGCAGCCAGCCGGATGCCGAGTGCACGGAACAGGTTGGGCACTCGGGTACGCGGCCGGGCGGAGCAGCTGATGCTCCGCCCGGCCCCGGCCGCTTTCGGCCGTCAGGACGACACCGCGCCGTGGACCGTAAAGCTTGAGAAAAGCGTTGAGAAAGCTTAGAACAAACGTGCCCTGACATCGCGATCCGGCATGACACCTTGAGGCAGCACACCTACGTGAGGGAGCGTCCAAGGTGGTCCAGGCTCGGTCAGCCGGGGTGGAGGTGCCGAACGACCCCGAGTGGGCGATGCCCAAGCGGGACTGGCTCCACAGTCTTCCCCTTCTCCCCCGCCGGCCGCTCTCGGCCGCGCTGATGGTGCTGCTGGCCGCCGGGGTCGCCGGCCTGCTGGCCCTGTGGTGGCGGCAGACGCCCGCCGACCGGCTCCAGTCGCTGCCGGACTACCTCGTCATGCTGGCCCAGATCACCGGGCTGGTCGGCGCCTACCTGCTGCTGATCGAGATCGTGCTCATGGCCCGGCTGCCGTGGCTGGAACACCGGCTGGGCTCGTGGCTGGTGTCCGCGCACCGGAGCCTGGGCGGCTACCTGGTATTGCTGCTGTGCGCGCACGTCGCTCTGGTGATCGCCGCGTATTCGGTCAGCGTGCACGCGCCGCCGCCGACGGTCCTTGTCAGCATTCTGCGGACCTACCCGGGAGTCCTCGCCGCGACGATCGGCTTCCTCGTGATGCTCCTGGCCGGGTTCACCTCGGCCCGCTCCATCCGGCGGCGATTGGGTTATGAGGGCTGGCATTCGATCCATCTGCTGATGTATCCGGCCGCGGCCGCCGCGTTCTGGCACCAGATCACGCTCGGCGCGCAGTTCACCCGCAACCCCTGGGCCGCCGAGGTGTGGGTGGGGGTGCACACGGCCGTCGCGGCGCTGATCATCACCTACCGCATCGTGATCCCGGCCCTGAACAACCGGCGGCACCGGTTCCGGGTGACGCGCGTCGAGGACGTCGGACCGGATGCGATGAGCGTCTACATCACCGGACGGTACGTCGCCGAACTCGGGGCCGAGGCCGGGCAGTACTTCCGGTGGCGGTTCATGAGCCGGAGCCTTTGGTACCAGGCCCACCCGTTCTCGCTGTCCGCCGCGCCGCACGCCGACACGCTGCGCCTGACGTTCAAGTGCGTCGGCGGCTACACGAACCGGCTGAAGCGGCGGCTGCGGCCGGGAGTCAGGGTTCTGCTGGACGGCCCCTACGGCGCCTTCACCAGCGTCCTGCGACGCCAGCACGGCGTGGTGATGATCGGCGGCGGCATCGGCGTCACGCCGCTGCGCGCGATCGTCGAGACCATGCACGGCCGCCGGAACGACATCGTCTTCATCCAGCGCGCCTCCACGGTCGGCGACCTGGTCCTGACCCGCGAGCTCGAAGCGCTCAACGCGGCCGGCCGGATCATCTACATCCCGGCCATCGGCAGCCGGCGGAACGATCCGCTGTCCGCCGAACGGCTCCTGGACCTGATCCCCGACCTGGAAGACCGGGAGGTTTTCATCTGCGGCTCCGTCGGCATGGCGGCCGCCGCCGTCCGGAACCTGCGCCGGGCGAAGGTCCGGCGCGGCCGGATCCACACCGAGATCTTTGATTTCTGATGCCGTCAGAGGGAATCAATGCACATTCCACACGTCAAGACCCTGCTGTCGATCGTCGGCACCGCCGGGGCGATGGGCGCTCTGATCGCCGCCAAGACCTCGGCGCACGGGCTGCCGCCGAAGCCGCCGCCGGCGACGGAGAGCGCGCTGGGGACCGGATCCAGCGCGGTCATGACCGTGACCGGGCCGCCGATCCCGATCACGCACGGGATCGTCCAGGTCCGCATCACGATGGCCGGCGGGCGGATCACGAGCGTCGCGGCGACCAGCCTGCCGCATGACAACAACGTCTCGTGGGCGCGTTCGGTCGGCGCGGCCTCGGTACTGGCACGCGAAGTCATCGCGGCGCAGTCGGCGCATGTCGACGCGGTGAGCGGGGCGACGTACACGTCGGATGCCTACCTGAAGTCATTGCAGGCGGCGATCGACGCCGGCAAAGGCTGATCCGCGGCGTCATACCTGGGATGGGGGCCCGGCCGGGGCTACTGCACAGGTTGACGGACGATCGGTCACCAGGAGGATGAATCAGCAGGCTGTCACGCAATACCGTCACAGCAACGGAGCAGGGACGGGAGTTGCCATGTCAGCGGGTTCGAGGGATGGCGAGCGGATGCTGGCCGAGTTGGAGCGGATCAAGGAGCGGGCGGGCATGAGCTTCGCCCAACTCCAGGCCGCGGTTCCGTACAGCAGGTCGGCGCTGCACCGGTACTTCACCGGGCAGGCGCCGATTCCGCGTGACGCGTTGGTGTGGGTGGTGCGGGCTTGTGGTGGGGACCTGGCCGCGCTGCTGAGGTTGTGGGACGCGGCGCAGTCGGACCCGGTGCTGGGCATGCGCCCAGTGGCGGCGGCCTGAGGCTAGGCCGTCACCTCGGTCAGGTCTCGCAACAGTTCGGACGCCGTGACGGCGTCGAGCTCGGCGAACGTCGGGGACTCAGGCCGGGGCCGGTAGTCCCCGCCCTCGTCGTGCGTGCTCAGGAACACGCCGCTGAAGCGCTGGTTCTCGCCGAGTGCGTCGACGAAGCCGACGGCGATCCCGGGATCGAGTGCCACCGTCACGGATCCGCCGCCGGGCAGCGTCCGGTAGATCCAGTGCTGGACGCCGGCGTCCTGCGGAGCGCCGCGCCGCCAGCCGCGCCGTTCCAGGCCCAGGACCTTGCCGGTCGGGACGTCGATGCCGGCGAAGCGGGTCAGCGTGCCGGCGGCCTTCTCCTCGTCGGTGAGGGCGTGGACGGCGCGCCCGAGTTGGTCGAACGGCTGGAGGATCTCGTAGTCGGCGAACACCTCGGACCACCGGACCGGCCCGGCGCCGAGGTGCAGGGGATGCGCGATGCCGACCACCGCGTCGTCCGCGAGGGTGTATTCGCCGTCTGAGACGTCGGCGAGGGTGAGGTCCTCCGCGACGCGGAAGGTGCTGTCGATCCCGTCGTCGGTGTGGGTGACCCAGACCAGGCGGCGGACGACATGGCGCAGCAGCGGATGCCCGACGAAGTAGTCGCCGAACTCCTGGACGGTCCAGCGGCGCTGCGTGACCATGGCCAGTTCGAAGCGGGCGATCTGGCTCGCGGCGAGCGTCCGCACGTCCTTCTTCAGCCCGGAGAACCGCTGGTACGCGGCCGGGGCGAGCTCGTCGTCGTCCTTCGCCCCCGGCTTCGGCAGGGCCTTGAGACGCTTGCCGGACCCGTCGGCGACGAACGGCTTGAGCTGCTCGTCGAACCCGACGGTGAACTGCCGCGGACCGTAGTCCAGGGCCAGGGTCCCGGCCGGATCCAGCCCGAGTTCCGGGACGAGGCGGTCGCCGAGCTGGTCCGCGGTGAGGCCGAGGTCGCCGGCGATCTCGGCGACCCGCTGCACCGCGCGGTCCTTCAGCCCCTTGGACTTGGCCTTCTGCGAGATGTCGTAGAGGTGCATCAGGGCGACGTCCCCACCGATGTCGGTGAGCACGTCCAGGCCCAGCCCGGCGCGCTGGTGCCCGCCCTCGCCGGGCCACTTCCGGATCAGCGGGCTCAGCCGACGCACGGTCTCGTCGTCGCCGAGCCACCGCAGCGCGTCGAAGGCCCAACTCTCTTTCGGCGGGCACTCGACATCGCACCAGTTCTCGAACAGCACCCACGCGAACTCGGCGAGCGAGGCCGGGTCGCAGACGTCCTTGGCGATCTGGAGACCGGCATACGGCTCGGCGGGCTTGGACACCGCGAGCATCAGGAGCAAGTGCTCCTTGGACGCTTCAGGGAGCGCGCTCTGCCGGTCCTTGAGCAGGACCCGCGGCAGCATCCGGGGGTCGGCCCAATCGGGGACGGCCGGCATCACCTTGGGCAGGATGCGGGTGCCGTCGTCGGCGATGATCGCGGCCACCGCCGCCACGACGGCTTCGCCGTAGCCGGCCGCGGCTTCGTCGATCTCGTCGGTGAAGCCGCGGGCGGCCAGCGTGCGAAGAGCCAGTTCGGCGGCGGCGCGGGCCTTGCCCGGCTTGCCGACGGCCACCGGTATCAGGGTCCTGGCGGCGACGCCGGGGTGCCGGGTCAGCCAGGCCAGCGCCGGCGACCGGACGGACTTCAGGCGGCTGAGCCAGTCGGCGGCGAGTAGCGCGGCCTCGGGCTCGGCGAACGGGGCGACGGCGGCGGCGCAGCCCACGGGTCCTTTGCGGGCCAAGTGCAGGATCGGCGGCAGGGCTTCGGCCCCGAAACGGGCAACCAGGCCCCGCGCCCACAGCTCGGCCTCGTAAGGGTCCGGCTTCCATTCCGGCAGGAGGGGCCGAACCAGTTCCTCCGGCGCGTATATCGCGAAGGGACCGTTCGCGTACCAGGTCGCGGTGCCGTGGCGGACGATGCTCCGCGCGATGTCGTCCCAGCCGCCGCCGATCCAGCGCGGGTCTTTCTCGACCCGCGCAAAAGCCCCAGAAGCCCATTCTTCTCGCTCGCCGTCGCGCCAGACCAGGCCCGATCCGGCCGGCGCGACCAGACCGGTGATGACGACCGGCTTGGCCGGCTTGCCGGCGGTCAGCCAGGGCGGGCTGACGAACAACGGAGGCAGCGCGTCCGCCTCCGCCTCCGGGACGAGCACGTCGGTCGGGCGGATCTTCTCGACGAGTTCGCGTGCGGCCGGATCCAGGTTCGCCAGCTCGGCTTGCACCGCCTCGTCGTTGGCGAGGATGTACCGACGCAGCACGGTCGCGGCGATCCGGCCGCGCGACGTGTCGCGGAGCGCGCCGGTAAGCGCCGTTTCGGCGAGCATGCGCAGCGCGCGCCGCGGGAAACGCTTGGCGGCCTTCTGGATCGCGGCGACGTAGTGCTTCTTGTCGATGTTGTCCAGGAGGAACCGGAACGCGTCGTCCGTCGGGGTGGCGGCGATGATGGCGAGCAGGGTGTCGACGTCCGTCCGGTCGTCGAGCCAGGAGGTCAGGAGCGGGAGGAGGTGGTTGCCGACGTTGTCGAAGGCGGTCCACAGCGTTGCGGGCTCTTGGAGGACTTGGCCTACGTTCACCGCGCGCCCCGGGACGGTGGGGAAGGCGGCTACCTGCTGTTCCGTCGTGATCGAGCTGAGCGCCAGCCACGGGGACCCGTGATCCGTCCCCGGCCGCCAGTTGCTCTGGGCGAAGTCGGCGTCGACCCAGTCGGCGTGCTCCGGCATCAGGAACGAGGTGAGCGCGCGCGAAAACGATTCGGACAGCGTCGGGACGGCCCGTGCCGCCCGATAGCCCGCCAGGATCTCGCGGACCTGCGCGTATTCCTCCTCGCTCGCCGACACCAGATGCCGCCGCAGACGGACCGCGAGGTCGAAACGCCGGCGCGATTCGGGAACCTCCTCATAACCGGCGCCCTTGCGCACGAGGCGCCCCGGTTCCCTTGAGTAGTAGTCGCGGTCGACGCCGACGCCGAACAACTCCACGGCGGCCCGCACGGCGAAGGGCAGGCCGCGCGTGGCGATCCAGGCGTCGATGATGCCGGCGGGGTTCTTGTAGCCGGGCATGCCTTGCGAGGTCACGATGGCCGCCGCGAGTGCCGCCGCGAGCGGGGTCGCGGCAGCGGGGTCGCCGTCGGACGCGCGGAATTCGTTGACGAGATCGGGTTCGCTCCGACTGTCGGCGAGGATCTTGTCGATCCAGGCGCTCTTCTCCAGCAGCCGGGCGGCGAGGTACTCAGCGGCGTGCGCCATCGGCAGCGGATTGATCGGCAGCGGATCGGCGGCGGCGCCGCGCCGGGGAATCACGAGGAGCCGTATGGCTTCGGGCAGCTCGCAGACGTCTTCCGACTCCTGGGCGGTGGTGGTGGCGGCGCCGTTCATCGATCACTCCCCGGGGTGCTGGCTCGGTGTGCCGGACTGTAGCGAAAGGTCCTGACACGGACCGGCCGACCCGCGTCGGCCGCTGACCGCTAGCCGCCAGCCCACTGAACCGGTCAGCCCGCACGCCCGCCGGGCACCACCAACCCCGCCTCGTAAGCCACCACGACGGCCTGGGCCCGCGTCGACAGCCCCAGCTTCGTCATCGTCCGGTTCAGGTGCGTCTTCACCGTGGTCTCGCCGACCACCAGGTGCTCGGCGATCTCGGGATTGGTCATCCCCTTGCCCACCAGCCGCAGCACCTCGATCTCGCGGGCCGTGAGCGCCGCGAGGTCCTTCGGCGGGCCGCCCGGCGCCTCGCCGCGCAACGTGTAGGCCTCGATCAGGCGCAGCGAGATCTGCGGCGAGAACAGCATGTCGCCGTTGGCCACCACGGTGATCGCCGCCAGCAGCCGCTCCGGCGAGGTGTCCTTGAGCACGAAGCCGCTGGCTCCGGCCTTGAGCGCGGCGTAGACGTAGTCGTCGAGGTCGAACGTGGTCAGGATCAGGACCCGCGGGGTCCGCCGGCCGGCCGCGTCGCGCGCCGCCACCAGCTGTTCGGTGGCCGCGATGCCGCCGATGCCGGGCATGCGGATATCCATCAGGATCACGTCGGGGTCCTGTTCGGCGGCGATGGCCAGCACCTGTTCGCCGTCCTCGGCCTCGCCGACCACCTCCAGACCGGGGGCCGCGCGCAGCAGCGCTGCCAGACCCGCTCGCACCAGGATCTGGTCGTCCGCCACTAATACCTTGATCACGCCAACCCCCCGGGTACGAATCCGCCGGCCGTGATCTTAGGGGGGAGCGCGGGGTCCGGACTAGGGTTCCGGGTCGGGTTCCTGCTCCTTCGGGAGAGTCAGAACCACTTCGAAACCGCCGGCCGCGCGGGGTCCCGCCTGGAGCGTCCCGCCGTAGATCCGTGCTCGTTCCCGCATACCGACCAGACCGTTCCCGGAGCCCGCCACGGCGGGTCCCAGGGCGGTCGGCACGGCGACAGCGCCTTCCGTCAGGGAGCGTACACGGCCGCCGTCGTCGCGGATGCACACGGTCAGGTCATGGTTCTGATAAACGAGTTCTATCCGCGCGTGCGCGCCGGGTGAGTGCTTCAGCACGTTGGTCAGCGATTCCTGGGCGACCCGGTAGCAGCACAGGTCCGGGCCGGGCGCCAGCGTGAAGGCCGTCCCGGTCACCGCCATCGAGACCTCCACGCCGGCCGCGCGCACCCGCTCCAGCAGCCGCGGCAGCTGCGCGAGCCCCGGGGCCGGCTCGACCGAGGGCCGGTACGCCGCCTCGGGGACGCCGTCCTCCGGGACCGGCCGCAGCACCGCCAGCATGCGCCGCAGCTCGCGCATCGCCTCGTGGGTGGCGTCGGCGATGGTGCCCAGCGACTGGCCGGCGGTGGCCGAATCGCTGAGCAGCACATAGCGGGCCAGGCCGGTCTGCACCGAGATCACGGACATGTGGTGGGCGACCACGTCGTGCAGTTCGCGGGCGATCCGGACCCGCTCGCCGGCCACGGCCTCCCGGGCCCGCGCGGCCTGTTCGCGCCGCAGCTGCTCGGTGAGCTGGGCCAGCCGGTCGTTGCGCTCGGCCAGCCGCCGGGTCTGGTTCCCGAAGACCCAGGCGACGCCGATGACGAGCACGCTCTGTAGCACCGCGAGCAGGACCGCGAGCACCACCAGCTTCAGGCTGTACTGAAGCCATACGCCGAACACCGCCAACGCGTAGGGGACGACGCGCAGCGGCGGCATCCGGGCCGCGACCGTGTAGAAGACGAGCAGCGGGCTCCACGCGATGGTGGTCGGCGGATAGTCGAGCCCGGTGTACACGACGACCATCGCGCAGCTCGCCCACAGCACCGGCACCGGCCACCGGCGGCGCAGCGCGAGCGCGGCGCAGGTCCCGACGGTCAGCGCGTAGCCCAGGACGCCGACGGGATGGAAGGTGGTGTGCTGGGTGTCCTGCTTGGTGTAGACGAGGTGGCCGCCCGACGTATAAGGGTATTGCTTCAACCAGATCAGGCTCACGGCCAGCATCGTCGCCGCGACGATCCCGTCCACCGCCTGGGGATGGGCGCGCAGCAGCCGGACGCCGGCCCCCGCGGCGCCCATGAGCCTGATCGCGACTGTCTGCATCCGCCGCAGCGTAACGTCGGCAAGGGCGCCAGGTCACCGTGCTGCGGTCCACTGCCCGCGTACGCCGTGGGGTGGAGCGCGAGCAGTTCGTCGGTCTGTGGTTGACGGCCGGGCCGGTGGAGGTTTCCCAGCTGGGATCAAGGCGATCGCCGCTCGCCTGGCCGACGCGCTTCGAGTCGGCCAGGCGAGGACTTGGAACGTAAAGCGAGCGGGTCTAGCCGGTGATCTTGTTGAAGATCTTCGAGTAGGCGTAACCGGTGCCCTTGTCGTAACCGTCGACCTCCCAGAACGCCAGCTCCTGCACCCCGTGCGAGGCGGCGAAGCTCTCCAGCGTGGAGGCGTTGGACTGGGTGAAGTTCTCGTTGTCGTCGTTGTGCCCGGCGATCGGGGTCAGCCCGAGCATGCCCCAGCCCTTGCTGCTGGAGACGCCGAAGACCGATTCGAGCTGCGGCACGGTGGCCTTCGCGGCGGACTCCGCGTCGTTCAGCGCGTTCTCGCCGTCGCCGAAGTCCATCGTCATGATGTTGACGACCTGGACCGCGACGCCCTTGCTGTGCGCGTCCTTCAGCAGCGTGGTGGCGTTGGACTCCAGCCCGGTGGGGTCGACGGGCAGGGTGTAGTCGACCTGGACGCTCGGGTTCGCCTTCTGCAACGCGGCCAGCGCCTGGTCCCGCCGGGAATTCGCGGTCTTGTTGTTCAGGTCGTTGCCCTCGATGTCGAAGTCCAGGCGCGTGACGTGGTAGGTGCTCACGACCTTGGCGTAGGCCGCTTCCAGGCTGGACACCGAGGTGCACTTCTCCGCCAGCTCACCGCCGGAGGCGCCGCCGAAGGAGATGATGACGTTCCCGCCGGCGTTCTGCAGCGCGGTGATCTGGGAGCTGAACGCGCCCACCGAGTCGCCGCCGTCCTCCCACTCGGGGGTACAGCCCGACTTCGGGGTGAGGAACGCCAGCGTGTAGAACTTGTCGCCGCTGGCGGACATGTCCTTGGCCATGTCGCCGGCGTCCGACGAGCCGATCTGCAAGTAAGGCGCGGAGTAGTGAGCGGGGAAGCTCGCTCCGGCGGCGCGGGCGACGGGCGCGGCGTTGGCGGTCGCGGCGACTCCGAACACGGCGACGGGCAGGAACGCCGCCGCGCCGTATATCAGGGCCTTACGAAGGTTTTCGGGCATGCGGATCCTCCAGGTGCGTGGGGTGATACCTGTGTTCCGGCGGTGCAGATGTTAGTAAACTTTCCTAACTCCATCCGGGATGGTAGGCAGCCCGAAGCGGGGCGTCAAGAGGCAAAGCGCCTCGGCCAGGGCCGGCACCGCACGCTGAAGCCCGCCGGCACACGGCCGACGGGCTTCGCCACGTCACAGGATCCTGATGGTCAGCGGGTGGCCTTGCGCTGCGCCCGCAGCCACTCCTTGTTCATCGTGGCGATCGACGCCAGCGGGATCCCCTTCGGGCACGCCGTCGCGCACTCCCCGGTCAGCGTGCAGCCGCCGAAGCCCTCGGCGTCCATCTGCGCCAGCATGCCGATGACCCGGGTCTCGCGCTCGGGGGCACCTTGCGGCAGGGTATTGAGATGGTTGACCTTCGCCGCGGTGAACAGGCTGGCCGAGCCGTTGGGGCAGGCCGCGACGCAGGCGCCGCAGCCGATGCACTCGGCGTTCTCGAAGGCCAGGTCGGCGGCGGGCTTGGGGATCGGGGCGGCGT
>NZ_JAAFZA010000280.1 GCF_015356865.1 Catenulispora pinisilvae | reverse complement strand
TGGCCCACTCCATCGGCGCCACCGTCGACATCCACGACCAACCAACACCAGCCACAACCTAAACCCGACCACCAACTTGACCTGCAACGTCACCACACTTACGTCTCAGCCGGAGAAATACAAAACGGGGGGTGAGGTACCGGCGGCTCGGCGAGCTCGGCCGCCGGTCTGGGTGCTGGCAGCGCGGCAGTCTCGGGGGTGCGCATTCTGGGCTGGCGGGTGCGGACGGCTCCGACTACCAAGACAGACACCGGCGGCTACCGGATTGACCTCGCCGCCAAAGCCGATGCTGCGGACAGCAAGGCCAGCCGGGGATATCAGTCGCGGTTGGTTGTTGTGGCACGGCCTCACCGCACCCGGGCATGTCCCCGACCAATCGACCACCGGCCCGCCGCCAAGGCCTCACCGGCAGCCGCATCGCCGACCCGCGTTGTCGGACCCTTCGATTGCCATTCTTCCGGTTGGTTTTCGGTTCGTTCCCCTCGGTCGCGTCGGCAGGGCTTCGCCTACAGTGCCGGTGGCCGGGGGTCAAGTTCGCGCTGCACAAAACCGCAGGTCACACACCCAACCGCAGCGCGCGGACTTTACCCCCGGACACCGGTGCTGTACCCATCGGGCTGACGACGCGGCCGTGGGGAACGAACCGCACCACCCCACAAACCGCCGCCGCTGAGACTGGCTCGGCCACCCTAGGGAACCGCGCTAGTTTCCCTGAGGTTGTCGAGGCCCGCCGGAGGCCCGGCTCTTCATCGCAGCTCTTGACCTTGACTTTGCTGTTGATCTTGCCCTTGCCCGGATTTGCTGGAGTGGAAGAGGCCTGAGGTGCGGCGGGGTTGTGAACGCGGGAACCGGCAGCCGACAAGCAAACCCGCCGCCCCGGACCCCGAACCGGCTCAACTATGACCGAAGGCCGTAAAAAGCTTGTAAAACCCACAGCTCAACCGCAGCCCGACCCTCCCAACAAACCCCAACCGACAACAGATCTCTCGTCGCCGAGCCGCCGCGCACTCACGTCGCGAACTGGCGCAACCCGCCTTGCCGCAGGCTGAAAGCGTGCTCGGCATCGGCATCGGCATCGGCATCAGCCGCAGTCGACGAGTTCGAGCGCGCGGGCGGGTGTCGGTTCCAGCGCCGGTGCCGGTTCGGGTGCCTGCTGCCCGCGCTTGCCGCGTGTGGACAGCCAGGAACCCGCCACCACGAGCACGAATCCGGCCAGCGCACTCGGCCGCAGCGGCTCGTGCAGCACGGACGCGCCCAGGAGCACGGCGACCACGGGATCGACGTAGTTGATCAGGGACGCGCGGCCGGCGCCCGCCTCGGCGATCAGGCGGTAGAAGGCGAGGAACGCGGCGGCCGTGCACAGCAGTCCGAGCACGGCCACCGATCCCAGCGCGGCGGAGGTGGGCGTGTGGTGCGGCCGGGTGGCGATCGCGAGCGGCAGTAGGATCAGGGTATTGATGGTCATGGTCGAGGCGACGACGCCCAGCGGCGGCACGTCGGAGAGCTTGCGCTTGACCAGCAACGCGGCCGCGCTGTAGCCGAGGGTCGCGAGCAGGACCAGCCCCACGCCCAGCCACCGGTGCCGGTCGCCGCTGGCGTCGAAGCCGACGACCGCCGCGACCCCGGCCAGGCCGACCGCCAGCCCCAGCGCCCGCCCGCCGGTCGCCTTCTCCGAGGCGTCCGATCCGCCCATCGCCATCAGCGCGATCATCACCGGCTGGGTCGCGATCAGCAGGGCGGTGAGCGAGGAGGGGATGTGCGTCTCGCCGTAGGTGATCAGCAGGAACGGGCCGGTGATGTGGGTGAGGGTGAGCACGACGATCGTGCCCCGGCGCTCGCGCAGCGGCCGCAGCGCCCCGCGCCGTAGCGCGATCGGGAGCAGTATCGCCGCCGCGATGGCGGTCCGCGCGGTCACGACCACCGGCGGCGCGAGGTCGCCGACGGCCACCTTGATGAACAGATACGGGATCCCCCACAGCAGACTGACCAGGGCGAACAGGAACCAGGCACGACGAGTCATGGCCACAGCATGGGCGCGCTACAGTCATCAGCAGAAGTACCGACTTACTGAAAGGGCGGTAAGAAACGCTAATGGTGGATGTCCGACGGCTTGAGATCCTGCGCGAGGTCGCGCGCCGGGGCAGCTTCGCGAAAGCGGCGGCCGCGCTCACCTTGACCCCCTCGGCCGTCTCCCAGCAGATCGCCGCCCTGGAACGGTCGCTCGGCCTGCCCGTCGTGGAGCGCAGCCCGCGCGGCGTCCGGCTGACCGAGCCGGGCCGGATCATGGTGGACGCCGCCGAGGCCGTGACCGGCGAGCTCCGAGACGCCCAGGCGCGCATCGACCACCTGGTCCGCGGGGCCACCGGGTCGCTGTCCGTCGCGGCGTTCACCACCGGCGGCCAGCTTCTGCTGCCCGACGCGCTGGCCCGGCTGCTGTCCGCGCACCCCGGCATCGATCTGACGGTTCAAGAAGCCGACGCCGTGGAAGGCATCGCCCTGGTCCGCGACGGTAAAGCAGACCTCGCGATCGCTTATCACTACGGCGAGGGCGAGCCCGACGGCGCCTCGGTGACCTGGAGCCCGTTGACCCGCGATCCGCTCTTCGTCGTCCTGCCCGCCGGGCATCCGCTCGCCGACCGCCCGGACCTGGACTTCACCGACCTGGCCGGCCAGAGCTGGGTCCTGGGCTGCCACTCCACCGCCGTCGTGCTCGAACGCCACGCGGCGCTGGCCGGGCACCTGCCGAACATCGTCTGCCGGTCCAGCGACTTCGTGTTCGCGCAGTCGCTGGTCGCCGCGGGCGTCGGAATCAGCCTCGTGCCGCGGTTGGCGCTGGCATCCTCGGCCCGGGACCCACTGCGCGGCGGGGAGCTGGTCGCGGTCGCTGTGCGCAGCCCGGCGCCGGTGCGGCACATCGGCGCGGTGACCGCTCGGCGCCGGTGGCCCCAGCCGCTGGTCGCCGAGGTGCTGCGCTCACTTCGGGAGTTCGCCGCCGGGCTGGACGAGGACGGACGCGCCTACGTCGCGGCGGGCTTGCGCAACTGACTGAGCGCTTCGGAATAGCGCCGCAGTTCGCCCAGAAGTGCGTGCACGCTTCGTTCCCTGCGTTCGCCCGGAACCAGCAGGCCGTCAGAGTCCACGACTTCGCGCAGCGGCAGCGTCACGACGTCCGGCAGCGGGGTCATCCCCAGCGCGATGGCGACCGGCGTGATCATCTCGACGGCGCGCAGCCCCGCCGAGGACATGCCGTAACTGATGTAGCCGACCGGTTTGCCGGCCCATTCCGAGTACAGGGTGTCCAGCGCGTTCTTCAGCGGCGCGGTGATCCCGCGGTTGTACTCGGCGGCCAGGATCAGGAAGGCGTCGGCCGCGTCCACGGTCGCGCTCCAGCGGCGCGTGTGTTCGTGGATGTACGCGCTCTCAGAGGGGTGATCGGGTTCGTCCAGGAACGGCAAGCCGATCTCGGCCAGATCGGCCAGCGCGACGTCGAATCCCGCCTGTTCGCGAGCCAGGCCCAGGGCCCAGTCGGCGACGGCGGTCCCGGTCCGGCCCGGACGGGTCGTGCTGGTGATGATGAGCAGGCGGGGCATCGTGGCCTCCGGTGGTGTCGGAACGGGTGGTGTCGAAGCGGGTGATGAAGAACTGGGCGAGCGGGCCGATGGCGGCGGCGAAGACCACCGTCCCGACGCCGACGGTCCCGCCCAGCAGCCAGCCGGCGGCGATCACCGCGACCTCGATCGCGGTGCGGGTCCGGCGCAGCGAGGCGCCGGTCCGGGCGGCCAGGCCGGTCATCAGGCCGTCGCGGGGACCAGGTCCCAGGCCGGCGCCGACGTAGAGCCCGGTGGCGACGCCGTTCAGCACGATGCCGACCCCGAGCAGCGCGGCGCGCGGGGCCAGAGCGTGGACCGGCGGCAGGACGCCGAGGGTGGCGTCCGCGGCCAGGCCGACCAGCACGACGTTGCTCGCCGTGCCGAACCCGGGCCGCTGCCGCAGCGGGATCCAGGCCAGGAGCACCGCCGCCCCGACGATGATCACGATCCGGCCCAGCGGCAGGCCGGTGTGCCGGGCCAGGCCCTGGTGCAGCACGTCCCAGGAGGCCAGGCCCAGCCCCGACCGGACCATCAGGGCGGTACTGGCGCCGAACAGGACGAGCCCGACGAAGAGCTGGACCAGTCGGCGCGGCAGGGGAGCCGGTGCGGATGCCGGCATCACGGATCTCCCTTCGATCGGCAATTGGTGACGTGTCAACAGGTGACGTGTCACCAAGTCTGCGCCGATGATCGGTGACATGTCAACCACAGCGCTAAGCTGGGCCCGTGCCCACGACGAAGCCCCGCTGGCTGGATGATGACGAGATGCGCGCCTGGCTGGCCTACCGCCGCATGCGCCTGCTGCTCAGCGCCGAGATCAACCGCGATCTGGCCCGTGACTCAGGCCTTTCGGAGGCTGACTACGACGTCCTGTCGAACCTGACCACCGCCCCGACCACCGCCGGCGCCGCCGACCGCCGCCGCCTCAGCGAACTCGCCGCCCACATGCAGTGGTCGAAGAGCCGGCTGTCGCACCACATCACGCGCATGGAACAGCGCGGTCTGGTGCGCCGTGAGGAGGTCGACGGCGACGCTCGCGGCTCGTTCGTGGTGCTGACCGCGCAGGGCCGCCGAACCATCGAGCGGGCCGCGCCGCACCACGTGCATTCGGTGCGCCGGCACCTGATCGACCGCCTGAGCCCGGAGCAGATCAGGGTGCTGGGGGAGATCGGCGATGTGGTGCTGGGGCCGCTGGAGGGCGAGGGTGAGGGGATCCCAGAAAACTGATCCCAAGACTGATCCCAGAAAACTGATCCCAAGACTGATCCCAGAAGGCTGATCTCAGAAAACCGACGCCCCGGGGCGCCTACGTCGACCGGCTCCCGGGTTCACGAAGCGCCGTCGACATCGCGATGGCCAGCAACGGCACGCAGGCCAGCGTGACGAACGCGCCGCGCGGACCGTAGTGGTCCGCGACCAGCCCGAGCAGCGGCATGAACAGCCCGCCGGCGCTCATCGCGAGCCCGAGCGTCACGCCGGCCGCGGTGCCCGGGCGGCTGGGCAGGTAGTCCTGGCCGAGCTTGATGAGGACGGCGAACGGGATGTTGGAGATCAGCCCGGTCAGCATCGCCAGCGGGAGCGCGCCGTACTTGTTGTCGCAGGCGAGCAGCAGGAACAGGCCCGGGAGCATGGCGGCGTTGCCGAACTGGACGGTGCGGACCATGCCGAACCGGTCGGCGATGCGCCCGCCGAGCAGGGTGCCCAGCACGCCGCCGCCGAGTTCGAGGGTCAGGGCCGTGCCGCCCAGAGCGCTGCTCGCGCCGAGGTGCTTGATCCAGTAGAGCGAGATGAACGTGTTCTGCCCGGTCGAGATCGTGGAGCGGACGATCTCCACGGCGGTCAGGGCGGCGAAGAGCTTGACGTGGTCGACGCCGTGGTGCTGGACCCGGGTGCCCGCGGCGTATGCGGTGCGGTGCTGATGGCGCAGCAGGATGAAGCCCATGAGCACCGCCGGCGGGATGAACAGCGCGGTCGCGCCGATCCCGAGGCCGTCCAGCGCCGGCGTCACCAGTGCCGGGCCCACGAAGAAGCCGACGCTGCCCCCGGCCGCGAAGTAGCTCATCGCCGTGGCGCTGCCCCCCGCCGCGCGGCGGGCGTCGCGGCCGGCCGGCGGGTGGAACATCGCGATGCCGATCCCGGCCAGCAGCAGCATCGCGAACACCAGCGGGTAGCTGGGGAACAGCCCGGACAGCCCGGCCCCGATCCCGGCCAGGCTCATCCCCAGCGGCGACATCCACCGCAGCCGCCGCCGGTCGGCCAGGATGCCGATCGCCACCTGCGGCAGCGCGCTGCCGAACGTGGTGGCCAGCGCGAGCCCGGAGGCCTGGACGTAGCTGAAGTGCCGGGCCAGCACGAAGTACGGGACCGCGGCGGGCACCAGGCCCTGGTAGAAGTCGTCGACCGCGTGCGCGGCCGCCCAGATCCGCATCCGGTGCCAGTGGCCTGGGACGGCGTCCGGCTCGGTGGCGGGGTCGGCTGCTCGGGTCGTCGTCACCCCTCCACGATCGCCGATGGCGGCCGGGGTGCGCTTCCCGTATTCTGCCGAGTGATGTCGCAGATCCGCCACGACCCGGTAGCCAAGACCGGTACCCAGTACCGCGAGGGCGGGGACGTCATCGACCGGCACCGCCATGACGACCACCAGCTGATCTACGTCAGCTCCGGCGTCCTCGCGATCGGCACCGAACACGGGTCCTGGGTCGCCGCCAACGACCGCGCGGTCTGGGTGCCCGCGAACACCTGGCACGAGCACCGGTTCCACGGCCAGAGCCGGTTCCACACCATCGGTTTCCCGGCCGGGGGCCCGGCTCCGCTGCCGGACGCCGGCACCCCGACGGTGATCGCCGTGGACGCGCTGCTGCGCGAACTGCTCATCGCGCTGACCGGCGCCACCCTCACCCCGAGCGAGACCCGCCACATCCACGCGGTGCTGCGCGATCGGCTTCGCCGGGTCGAAGCACAGCCGGTCTCCCTTCCGGCGGCGCGCGATCAGCGGCTCAAGGACGCCTGCCGCCTCGTCGAGGACGACCTGCGGCACCCGCGCACCCTCGCTTGGCTGGCCAACCGGGTGCACACCGGCGAGCGGACGCTGTCGCGGCTGTTCCGCGACGAGTTCGGCATGACCTATCCGCAGTGGCGTACCCGGACCCGGGTCTTCGCCGCGATGGTGCTGCTGGCCGAGGACGCCAGCGTCACCGACACCGCGCACGCCTGCGGGTGGGCCACGACCAGCGCGTTCGTCGACACCTTCGCCCACATGACGGGCACCACCCCCGGGGCCTACCGGAGTAGTGCACAGCGGGCCAAGGAAGGCTGAGTCCGAAGCTGCCACGGCGATAGCACGGAACTGCCACGTTGATGCCACGCTCCTTCGGCATGGTCTTGGTGACGACCTCCGGGAAGGGAACAAGACCATGACAAATCTCTCGCTCGCTCAGCCGCTGCGCCGCCGCCTGGCCGCGACCGTCGTCGGCGTTCTCGCCGTCGGTGCCAGCACGATGGTGGCCGAGGCGCCGGCGCACGCCGCGACTTCGAGCATCTGCGGATACACGAACGCCCAGCCGCAGCTGTATGTCGGCAGCCAGGGCATCGCGGTGTACCAGGCCCAGTGTGAGATCGACGTCGCCTACGCGTTCGGCCACTCCACCAACTACGGCAGCGGCTCGTACAACGGCATCGTCGAGGACGGCGACTTCGGCTCGGCCACCGAGGCCGCGCTCAAGAACTTCCAGATCCACTGCATGCACGTCACCAACCCCGACGGCATCATCGGCCCGAACACCTGGACCGCGCTCGACGACCAGGTCTCCTCCGGCAAGTTCTGCTGAACCGAACCGATCTGCTGAACCGAACCGATAGGGGCGCTCCGATCAACACCGACGGGGCGCCTCCTTGGGTTTCCGCTAGCCCTTGACGGCGACGGCAGTCCGAGCCCGGCGCACGCGGTTCCCGGCGTCGGGGTGCAGTCGCAGGGCCGTGCCGGTCACGCACACCGAGACCACGGCCAGGATGAGGAACGCGACGGTGTAAGCGGTCCGCGCGTCGGGCGTTCCCGGCAGCAGGTGCCCGAGGGGTCCGCCGGCCCGCAGCGCGATGGCGCTGACGGCGATGGCCAGTCCGGCGGCGAGCTGGTTGGCTGTGGCGCTGATGGAGTTCGCGTCGCGCATCTGCTCCGGTGGCACGTCGCTGAACGCGACGGTGGTGAACGCGGTCAGCGCCACCGAGCGGGCGACGCCGCTGACCAGGACCAGGGTGCAGGTGAGGACGATCGGCGTGCCGGCCGTGAGCAGCCCGGCGGCGGCCATCGTCAGCGCCATCACCAGGGTGGAGGCGACCAGCACCGGCCGGAAGCCGAACCGGTTGAGCAGCGGCGTGGTGCTCGGCTTGATGCCGATGTTGCCCACGAAGATGAACAGCACGACCGCCCCGGACTTGACGGCACTCCAGCCGAAGACGTTCTGGAACAGCAGCGGCAGCAGGAACGGGCCCGCGCCGACGACGATCCAGAACAGCGAACCGCCGCCGACCGACGCCCGCAGCGTGGGGATTCGCAGGACTCGCAGATTCACCAGCGGCGCCGTGGCCCGCAGCAGGTGCCGGGCGGCGGCGGTGAGCAGCCCGACCGACACCAGCGTGGTGGCGATGGCGGCGGTCCAGGAGATGTCGGTGTCGGAGAACAGGTGCGCGGCGTAGGTGAGCCCGCCCAGCCCGGCACAGGTGAGGACGACGCCGATCCAGTCCAGGCGCGGCGGGGCCGTGGTGGGCGTGGCCTCGATGAGGCGCCACCCGATGCCGAACGCGATGACGCCGAGCGGGATGTTGATCCCGAACAGCCACGGCCAGGACGCGTACGTGGTGATGAGCCCGCCGGCCAGCGGCGCCAGAACGGGGGCCATGAGCCCGGGCCACACGATGTAGGACATGAGCCGCATCAGGTCGGACTTCTCGGCCCCGCCCAGCACGATCAGCCGCCCGACCGGCACCATCATCGCCCCGCCCAGGCCTTGCAGAACCCGCATCGCGATCAGGAACGGCAGCGTGGTGCTCAGCGCGCAGCCGAGCGAGGCGAGCGTGAAGACGGCGATGGCGGCGAGGAAGACCCGCCGGGTGCCCCACTTTTGGGTGAGCCAGCCGCTGAGCGGTATGAGCGCGGCGAAGGTGAGCAGGAACGAGGTGATGACCAGACCGACGGCGGCGGAGCTGACGTGCAGGGAGCGGGCCATCTGCGGGGCGGCGGTGGTGACGATGGTGCCGTCCAGCATCTCCATGAAGAAGCAGCCGGCGACCAGCAGGGCTTTGTTGCGGTGGGGCTTGTCGATCATGAGTGGTGCCTTCTTCGCGGGACGGTGAGACTTTTAGAGTAGACGATGCGTTGCGTCTACGGAATTCCGGGTCGGCCGGTGAGCGCGCGATCCTTGACACGGAAGCCCCCCGTGTCCAAACTGGCGATAGGTTACCGCTGGTAACCCGGACGGTTCCGGTCGACGAACCGGATGCGAGGGGATGGGACCATGGCGCGCGGGACACTCGACCGTGAGCAGGTGGCGGAACGGTTGCTGGACGCCTCCGCCAAGCACTCCTTCGATCCGGTGCACGAGGTCGACTGGGAGCAGCCGCAGCCCCCGGACCTGTTCTACGCGGTGCCCGAGCACGTCTCGCTGTACGGGACGCCGCTGTGGGAGCGGATGACGCCGGAGCAGCGGGTCGAGCTCAGCAAGCAGGAGATCGTCAACATCATGTCGATGGGGATCTGGTTCGAGACCATCCTCATGCGGATGCTGCTGAAGATGGCCTATGAGCGGCACCGGCCGGAGTCCCGGCACGTGCAGTACGCGTACACCGAGGTCGGCGACGAGTGCCGGCACTCGCTGATGTTCATCCGGATGATCGAGAAGGTCGGCGCCCGGCCCTACGGACGTCCCGGCTACCTGAACACGCTGGGCCGCTACGTCCCGGTGCTGTTGCAGGGCGCGCCGATGTGGGTGGGCACGCTCATGGGCGAGGAGATCGTCGACGTGATGCAGCGCGAGATGATCCGGGACGAGCGGGTGCAGCCGCTGGTGCGTGAGGTGTCGAAGATCCACGTGATCGAGGAGACCCGGCACGTGAACTACGCGCGCGAGGCGCTGACCCGCCGGATGGCACGCGCCGGCCGGCTGGAGCGCGAGCACGCCCGGCTGGTCGCCGCCGAGAGCGCGGTGGTGGTCGGCGAGTTCATGGCGAACCCGGCTGTGTACCAGCGGGTCGGGATCGCCGATCCGGTGGCGGCACGCCGGATGGCGAAGGGGAATCCGCATCACTTGGAGGTGAAGCGGCGCGCGGCGGCGAAGGTGGTGCCGTTCTTCGAGGAGCTGGGGCTGATGGGCGGGCCGACGCTGAAGCGGTGGCGGCGGTCTGGGTTCGTGGCCTGATTTCGTGTAGATAGCTGCTATTGCGGCGTGAGTACGATCCACACCTGGCCCGGGTGGAACGGCATCGGCTGGCCGTTGAAGGTGAAGCTGGTCGGGCTGGCGTCGTTCGGCCGGGACCAGGTGCCGGCGTATGAGTCGCCGTCGCGCAGCACTTCGGCCTGGCCGCTTCCCACGGTCGGGGCGTAGGGCGAGAGCTGGTCGGGGACGTCGTGGAAACCTCGCGGCGAGGTCGTCTCGGCGACCTTCTGCAGCACGATCGTCGGCGCACCGAGCGGGCCGCCGTCGGTGGTGGACGCGGTCTTGCCGTCGAGGTCGATCAGGTACTCGCCCTTGCCCGCGTCCCAGGTGAAGGTGAACGAGGCCGAGGGCATGCGCGCGGTGGCGGTCGCGGTCGGCACGCCGCCGGCCGGCGCGGCCCCGAACCGGAAGCCGATGTCCTTTGCGGCGGCGGTGTTCGGGAAGTCGGCCAGGACCTTGGTCGGGTTCAGGTACTCGTTGTAGGGCGCGATGCGTGAGTCGTCGCGGGAGTAGGCGGCGGCGTCCTGGTCGGGGCTGGTGTTGAAGATGTCCGCGGACGCCAGTACCGGTAGGAACACGCTCAGGGCGCCGGAGTAGGCGAAGTCGACCTTGCCGTACTGTTCGAGGATCGGCAGGTCGCTCTCGCGGGCGCTGCGTACCGGGCCGATCTTGCCGCCGGCCGGCAGGTGGTTGGCGTCGTAGACGGCCAGGAAGCGCGACAGGCCCCCTTCGACTTCGATGGCGTAGACGACGTCGGCGGCGGCCAGGCCGGTCTGCGGCCGGGCGTAGACGATGTTGTCGATCTTGACCGCGAGGACCTTCCCGGCCGGTCCCGGCAGACCGGTGAGCGGCGAGACGTCGCTCGGCGACCCGCCTGGCGTCGAGGTCGGGGACGTCACCGGCGGGGTGCTCGGCGCGGCGGCCGGCTTGTTGTGGCTGTGGCCGCAGGCGGCGGTGACCGACAGGGCGGCGGCGCAGCAGGTCAGGGCGGCTGTGGCGCGGGCACGGGATCGCATGGGTCGGTGCTCCTCCCCGGTGGTGCTTCGCACGGAGCGACGATTGTCCGTTTACCCGATTTGGTCTGGTCGATGCGAAATCCGGTGGGACGCCTGAGGAGCCCGCCGCGTGGATTCTGGCGGCTATCGCCAGTCGACAGTCAGCCGGACGTGCTCCCTGACCGCGATCAGGTCGGCGGCGGGCGTCGGTGTGTCAGGGATCGGTTTGTCGGGGATCGGCGCGTCGATGGGCCACGCGGTGATGACCGGGCCGGCCCCTTGCCGGTGGTCGCGGTCCCACACCGCTGTGCTCGCCGCCAGGTCGGAGGCGAGGGCCGCGGCGTCCGGGCCGAAGGCGTGCGCGCCGAGCTCGATGCGGCCGTCCGGGAGTGGGCGCGCGGTGAGGTACGCGAACGCGGTCGGGGTGGCGATGGCCGGCGTGCCCGTGGCCAGGGCCGGTTTGAGCGCTTCGGTATCTGGCGCGTGGACGTTGAGTTGGCAGTAGCCGGGGAAGACAGTCGCGAGCCACAGCGGCAGCGTGTCCCACGGCTCCCAGCGCCACACGTGCACGCCGGACCAGCGCTCCGCGCGCGGGCCCTCCAGCAGCGCTTCGACCTGCGCGGCGCCGGGAATGGCCCGGAGGTCGTCGACGTCGACGCTGAGGTCGCCGTCGTCGAGGTCGTACCCGGCGTCCGGATGACTGCCGGCGCCCTGCATCTTGACGAAGCCGCACAGCCGCGTGGACCGGCTGACCAACCGGTCGCCCTCCCGATCCAGAGCGATGGACCGAGTCATGCCCCGCAGCAGGAGCGGCACGACGATGCGCCCGTGCGGCGTCAATTGCGCACGCCATGCCGGCGGCAGATCCCACGCCTCGACCGTCACCACGATCCGGTCATACGGCGCATGCGCCGGCACGCCGGCCTCCGCATCAGCGACGACCACACGCACGTCGCCATAACCGGCCGCGTCCAGGCACCGCCGAGCCCGCTCCGCCACCTGCCGATCGATGTCGACGGACGTCACCTCCCCACCGGCCCCCACCAACTCGGCCATCAGCGCCGCGTTATAACCACCCGAACCAACCTCCAACACCCGCATCCCAGCCCGGATATCGGCCTGCTCCAACATGATCGCCTGAATATCCGGCGCACTCACCGAACTCGTTGGCACCCCCCACCGGTCACGCTTCACGAACACAACCTGATTCGCGTAAGCGACGCCCAACGCCAACCCCGGCGTGAACAGGTGCCGCGGCACCACCCGCACAGCCGCCGCCACCTCCGCTGTGGTGACGGCGCCCTCGGCGATGAGGCGATCCGCGAGCGCCGCCCGGTAGGCGGCAGCCTCGGCGGAGTCGGCCGATTCGCGAGCAGGATCAGCGCCCAAGCCCGAGCCGGTGCCGGTGCCGGGCTCATCTCCGGAGCCCGAGCCAATGCCCGCGTCCGCGCCAGCCCCTGCGTCGGCGCCCGAGCCTGCCCGCGCTCCATCGCCGCCCCGCGCTCTACCCCCAACCCTGTCATCGGACCCGTCCGCACCACCCGTCGCCACCCGACGCACCTCCTCGCATCAGCCTTCTTCCCCCGCCGCGTACAGCGAATAAGCCTTTTCATACCGCGTTCCCTCCTCCGGGTGCTGCGGGAGCGCGGGGTGGGGGCGGCAGCCGGCGTGGGCGATGGTGCGGATG